>CAJXVN010000146.1 GCA_913060775.1 uncultured Gammaproteobacteria bacterium
AAACAAGAGACCAAGACATCTCCAATATGACCCCCCGTGAAATCGTCCATGAACTCGACAGCCATATCATTGGGCAGGATGCAGCCAAGCGCGCTGTAGCCATTGCCCTGCGCAACCGCTGGCGTCGCATGCAGCTGGATGAATCGCTACGCAACGAAATTTCCCCCAAGAACATCCTGATGATCGGCCCGACCGGGGTCGGCAAGACCGAGATTTCACGCCGGCTGGCCAAGCTCGCCCAGGCGCCGTTCATCAAGATCGAGGCGACCAAATTCACTGAAGTCGGCTACGTTGGCCGCGATGTCGACTCGATTATTCGTGATCTGGCAGACGTTGCCATCAAAATAACCCGCGAGGAGGCCGTCAAGAAGGTACAGCGTCAGGCGGAAGACCTTGCCGAGGAGCGGGTACTGGACATACTCCTGCCACCGCCACGGCGAATCGGTGATGAGTCAGCGGATACTATTCAGGACCGGGGAATCGACCAGGACAAGGAGACCCGGCAGAAATTTCGTAAAAAACTGCGGGAAGGCACTCTCGATGACAAGATCATCGAAATAGAACTTAGCGCCACGACCCTTGGTGTTGAAATCATGGCCCCCCCGGGGATGGAGGAGATGACCCAGCAACTGCAGGGTATGTTCCAGAACCTTTCCAACAATCGCTCCCAGTCGCGCCGGGTACGGGTCGACGAAGCCCTGCGGTTACTAACTGACGAGGAAGCCGGGCAATTAATCGACGAGGATGAGATTAAGCGGCGCGCAGTAGAAAACACGGAACAGAACGGCATTATTTTCCTCGACGAAATCGACAAGGTCACCCAGCGCACTGACGCCCGCAGTGGCGGTGAAGTCTCCCGCGAAGGGGTTCAACGTGACCTGCTGCCACTGGTTGAGGGTTGCACCGTCACGACCAAATACGGCCCGATCAAAACTGACCACATACTCTTTATCGCGTCGGGTGCATTCCACCTCGCCAAACCGTCTGACCTGATTCCCGAGCTTCAGGGACGGTTACCTATCCGGGTCGAGTTAAGCGCGTTACGGGTCATCGATTTTGAACGCATCCTGGTTGAACCCGATGCCTCCCTGACCGAGCAGGCCAGGGCCATGCTTGCCACGGAAGGCACCGAGGTTGAATTCACCGACGATGGCATCAAGCGACTCGCCCAGACTGCGTATGACGTTAATGAGTCAACCGAAAACATTGGCGCTCGGCGGTTGCACACGCTGATCGAAAGGCTACTGGAAAAAGTCTCCTTTGAGGCCCCCGATCTGGGGAAGCAAACCCTGTTAATCGACGCAGATTACGTCAACGCCCAGCTGCATGAGCTGGCGGTCGACGAGGACCTGAGCCGCTACATTCTTTAATAACCGACCGAGGTCCGCCGCATTGTCCACCACACCCGATAACGACCAGCAGACCACCCAGTTTGGCTATCAACAGGTGCCGGTCGAGCAGAAGGTTGACCGAGTTAAAGAGGTATTTGATTCGGTAGCCGGCAAATACGACCTGATGAACGACCTGATGTCGTTGGGACTGCACCGTATCTGGAAACGATTTGCTACCGGCCTGTGCGGTGTTCGCAGCGGTGACCAGGTGCTTGACCTGGCCGCCGGCACCGGTGACCTGACCCGTCTGTTAGCTCGCCAGGTGGGTCCGTCGGGCCGGGTCGTGATGTCCGATATCAACAGCGCCATGCTCGAACAGGGTCGGGACCGCCTCATTGACCGCGGCATTGTTAACGGGGTTGAACTACTGCTGGCCAACGCGGAACAGCTGCCCCTGGCCGACAATAGCTTTGATTGCGTCATCATCGGTTTTGGCCTGCGCAATGTGACGGACAAACAGGCGGCATTGAACGAAATGCAGCGGGTGCTAAAACCGGGAGGCCGAGGGTTAATCCTTGAATTCTCCAAACCACTGGCGCCACTGCAGAAACCCTACGATACCTACAGCTTCCAGATATTGCCGCGACTAGGCCAGCTGATTGCAAAAGATGCCGACAGTTACCGTTACCTGGCCGAGTCGATCCGTGTCCACCCGGACCAGAACACGCTAAAAGCGATGATGGAGCAGGCAGGGTTTTCTCGCTGTCACTACTACAACCTGGCGGCCGGCATTGTGGCGGTGCATCGCGGTTACAAGCTGTAGCCGACAGACAGTGCCTTTTCCTGATCAATTAATCGGCTGGACAGAAATCATTGCCGACCGCTGGCTAAACGCCAGCGGTGTGGGCCCCTTTCCCGCCGAACTGACCGGTAAACAGGTGCGCATTGAGCTTGAAAGCCGTTCGAGCCGACCTGCCACCACGCTGCTATTACTAATTGATAGCAACGGCGTACGGCTGTTGCTTGAAGATACGCAAACCGAACCCACCCCGGTCGACGCCACCATCTCCGGTACTCCGGACGCCCTGTTAACCCTGCTCCTTGACAGGGGCGGCAACCAGCACCCACCGCATATTAGCGGTGACCTGCAGCTGGTCCGAAAACTCACTGACCACCTGCAACAGGGCGATTTCTCGCTTGAGACCCTGCTCACTGACTGGACCGGCCCGCAGGCTGCTTACTGGTTGTCTCAGTGGACCCACCATGCTCGAGAGTGGCTAACCGATAGCGGCGAAAGGATTACTAACAACCTGACCGATTACCTGCAATACGAAACCGGCGCTCTAGTTAACCCGGAGGAGTGGCAGTCGTTAACCGACGAGATTGCTGAAATCGAACGCCGCATTGGGGCCCTGCAACGGCGCCTGACCAAGGTGGAGAAGCCGTGAACCCGATCACCCACGGGCTCAGAGTCGCCAAAATATTACTGGTGGTGAATCGCTATCGCCTGGATGAGCTGCTGTTTGACTCCACCCGAGTACCAACACGGCTAAGGTTATTCCGATTAATGCCCTGGCGCTGGTTCGGCAGCGATCGCCATAGCAGTGGTGAACGGCTGCGGCTGGCCCTGGAAGAACTGGGACCCATTTTCGTTAAATTTGGGCAAATTCTTTCCACCCGCCGGGATCTGCTACCACCCGACGTTGCCGACGAACTGGCTCGACTGCAGGATCGTGTACCCCCCTTTCCCGGTGAGCAGGCTATCGCGATTGTCGAGCAGGCTTTCTCCCAACCGGTGGGTGAACTCTTTGCCAGTTTTGACGCCACTCCCCTGGCATCAGCTTCGATTGCACAGGTTCACCAGGCCTCCTTGAAAACCGGTGAGCAGGTAATTGTCAAAGTGGTTCGCCCCACTATCGAACGGGTCATCCGGCGCGATCTGGCACTGATGATGGTGCTGGCCAGACTATTAGAAAGCCTGCTTGCAGATGCGCGCCGACTGCGAGCAGTCGAGGTCGTGGCGGATTACCAGACCACCATTCTCGATGAACTCGACATGGTCCGCGAAGCCGCCAATGCCAACCAGATTCGGCGTAATTTTGACGGCAACGACAATCTCTATATTCCCGAAATCCACTGGGACTACACCCGCATTAATGTGCTGGTGATGGAGCGGGTCAGCGGTCTGCCGGTGGACGATATCGACGCCCTGACCGCTGCGGGGGTTGATCTGGAAAAACTCGCCGCCCGCGGGGTAGAGATATTTTTCCAGCAGGTCTTTCACGACAATTTCTTCCACGCCGATATGCACCCCGGCAACATTATGGTGGAACCCAACGGTCGTTACGTAGCGGTAGATTTCGGTATCGTCGGCACCCTTGAAGAGGCGGATAAACGCTACCTTGCGGAAAATTTTCTGGCGTTCTTCCACCGCGATTACCATGCCGTGGCCAAGGCCCATTTAAAAGCTGGCTGGATTCCGCAGGAAACCCGCCTGCCCCAGTTTGAGTCCGCCATCCGCGCCGTCTGTGAACCGATTTTTGATAAACCCCTGTCGGAGATATCGTTCGGCTTTGTGCTGTTACGGCTTTTTCAGGTGGCCCGGCGCTTTGATATGCAGGTGCAGCCACAACTGGTGCTACTGCAAAAGACACTGCTTAATATTGAAGGTCTGGGGCGCACCCTCTATCCAGAACTCGACCTCTGGAAAACCGCCAAGCCGTTCCTGGAGCGCTGGATGAACGAGCAGGTGGGCTGGCGAGGCCTGCTGCGCACCTCGAAAGATCAATTACCGCGACTGGCGGAAACCCTGCCGGAAGTGCCTTTTCTACTTCACGAAGCGCTGCAGCGGCTCGCCGACATGCCGACCCAGTTACCCGACACCAGCGCTGACGATGCCCGGAATCAACGCCGAGAAAAACGGCTAATCGGCGCGATCATCGGCAGCGCGCTGATTATCTCTGCCACGCTTGTGTATGCCCTCTCCGGCTTTACCCCACTATCGGTCACCGGCATGCCCCGTCTACCGGTGGTAACTCTGGGGCTGGGCCTCGCGGGGACGCTGATTCTGGTAATGAGCTGGCCGGGTAGAAATGATTAACGGGATGGCCTAGAACGGGATATCGTCGTCAAAGCTGTCAAAACCACCCTCGTTGCTCTGAGCGGGGGCGGCGGCTGGCGCAGGCGCTGACGATGCAGCAGGCCTGGCTGGCTGGCTGTAACCACCACTCTGATCATAATCACTGGACCCACCGCCGGCCCGGCCACCGAGCATCTGCATTTCATTAGCCACTATTTCGGTGGTGTAACGGTCCTGGCCATCCTTGTCCTGCCATTTGCGGGTCTGTAGGCGGCCCTCGACGTAAACCTGAGAACCCTTTTTCAGGTATTCCCCGACCACTTCTGCCAGACGGTTGAAAAACACCACCCGATGCCATTCGGTGCGTTCCTGTTTTTCACCAGTCTGCTTATCTTTCCAGTTGTCACTGGTGGCTACGGTAATGTTGGCTATCGCTGCGCCGCTGGCGCTGTACCGGATTTCCGGGTCTTTACCGAGGTTGCCCACCAGAATGACTTTATTGATTCCTCGCGCCATGATTTTACTCTCGATTAGGTTAGGTTAGGTTATAGTGGATAATTACTTGTAAAACAGCTAGTTACTTCTAAGTTTAAGCGCCAGCGCCTGCAGGGACTCATTATCCAGCGTACGGCTATCTACCTTGAGATAGGCAATACCATCTTGCGCCAGCACCGCCGCTTCGGCAACCCCGGTTACCTGGAGGAACCGGCGGGTGAGTTCCCGAACCTGATCTTTATCGATGGTACCCAGATTCACCATTCGCGTCAGCAAGTGGGGGGGCGGCGTCATCGTTAACGAAACCAGCCACCACACCAGAATGGCCCCAGCACTCACCAGAAACAACCCTTCTGCATTGCCCCAGCCAAGCAGCAGTCCGCCGCCTGCGCCGCCGGCAAACGCACCCATAAACTGAGCGGTTGAATAAACCCCCAACGCCGTACCCTTACTGGTCAATGGCGCCGCTTTGGAGATCAATGACGGCAAACTGGCTTCCAGCACGTTGAACCCAACAAAAAACAGGAACAGTCCTGCAGCAACAAACACCAGGTTCCCCGGGCTAAACCAGATCACCATCTCGCCAAACGCAAGCAGGGCAATGGAGAGCAGGAAAATCGGTTTCATTTTACGGTGGCGTTCGGCGATGATAATCAGCGGCACCATGATCAACAAGGACGCAGCGACAACCCCCAGATAAAGTAGCCAGTGCTGTTCCACCGGCAGTAAGGCACGGTCACGCAATACTAATGGCAAGGCGACAAAATTGGCGGTCATCACGGCATGAAGCATGAAGATGCTGAAATCCAGCCGCAGCAGTTGACCATTCCGGAGCACTTCCATGAACTGGGTAGGCACCGGCTGTACATCCCGATGATGAAAGACTGTGGGTGCTGCGGGAACCCAGAAACGCAAAATCACGATCATCACCAGTGCGGCAACCGCCGTCATCCAGAAAAGTCCTGCCACCCCGAACCCGCTTGCCAGTACTGGCCCGAGCACGAGGGACGCCATGTAGGACGCGCCTATGGTCATGCCGATGGCAGCCATCGCTTTGGTGCGCTGCTCTTCACGGGTCAAATCGGCCAGTAGCGCCATGATCGAAGAGGCAATCGCACCGCTACCCTGCAAGGCTCGGCCCACGATAATGCCTGTGCTGGTTTCCGCCGTCGCCGCCACCACACTGCCACCGGCAAATAGCAACAAGCCGAATAGAATCACCGGCTTCCGGCCTATTCGGTCTGACAGGAGCCCAAAGGGTATCTGCAGTAGCGCCTGGGTAAAGCCATAGATGCCTAGCGCAATACCGATCAGCGCCGGTGAGCCGCCCAGGCCATCAAGATGCAGCGAAAGCACCGGCAGGAGCATAAAGAGACCGACCATGCGCAACGCATAAATTGCCGACAGGGCTGAGGTAGCACGGCGCTCGAGAGAATTCAATTTAGCGGATCTTTGACTTAATTTTTAAAGGTATCGGGAGAGCCGGATATTATCCTGCAGTCGGCCTCGCTTAGATAGCGCAATCGGTGGGCGAATCTGCGCATAACAACTCACACCACCCATGAAGAGGAATTCATGGGTTTATTTTTCGATTCAGCTGTTTTTTAACACTTTTTTTGCGGTGAACCAGCCCGGCGTTTTATAGTGTTCGTTTCACCTAATTTTGGATCACCACCCTTGCCCACATCTGCCGAAGCCCCGCTCTCACCCTCCACTGCTGAATTCGACAATTTAAAGCCCAAACCGCGCCAGACGGAACTGAGAGACATTCAGATCACCGGTGCCCGCACCCACAATCTGAAGAACATCAGCGTCACTCTGCCACGCAATCAGCTCTGTGTAATCACCGGCCCGTCCGGCTCGGGTAAATCATCACTCGCTTTTGACACGCTTTATGCAGAAGGACAACGTCGCTACGTTGAATCCCTCTCAGCCTATGCGCGGCAGTTCCTGTCGGTGATGGAAAAGCCCGATGTAGACCATATCGAAGGTTTATCGCCTGCTATATCCATAGAGCAGAAATCCACGTCGCGAAATCCTCGCTCGACAGTCGGCACCATCACTGAAATCCACGACTATCTGCGGCTGCTGTTTGCCCGCGCCGGTGAGCCCCGCTGTCCGGACCATGACACGGTGCTGGCGGCACAAACCATCAGCCAGATGGTTGATCAGGCGTTGGCGCTGCCAGAAGAGACCCGCGCGATGCTGCTTGCACCGGTGGTACAGGGGCGCAAGGGCGAACATCGGCAGTTATTACAGGAACTAAGAGCACAGGGATACATTCGCGCCCGTATAGACGGCGAGCTTTATGAACTTGAAGCAGCTCCCGAGCTGGACCACAACAAAAAGCACGACATCGACGTGGTCATCGATCGACTCAAAATAAGGCCCGATATCCAGCAACGGCTGGCAGATTCCATATCCACTGCGGTGAACCTGAGTGATGGTTACGCGCGGCTATCTTTTATGGATGGGGATAACGAAGAGTTGCTGTTTTCCGCTAACTTTGCCCTGTCTCTTATACACATCTCCGAGCCCACGAGACCTCTCTACATCTCG
>CAJXVN010000147.1 GCA_913060775.1 uncultured Gammaproteobacteria bacterium
GTCCAAAATTGCCGATCACGCGTACCGAATTAGACAGCCAGCCGCCATAACGGCGAGTGAAAGCCGCCGTAACGTTGTGGTAACTCAGGTCATCAAAGCTGTCCTCGCCGTCGATGTAGCCATAACCGAGTTCCCAGTAACCGTTCATCGCGTCGATGAAAGTAGTGGCGCCATAGAGATTGACATTGTGATCGGCCAGGTCGCCGTTACTGTCGAGAATGGCAGCGGTGGTGACCTTATCAAAGGCGGCAAAGAAGGTGACATCCGCGTTGGAGATATTGAACCGGGGGCTATTTAACGCTGGCAGGGTAAAGGCGACGCCGGTAAAGGCATCTTCCAGCCAGACGCCGTTTTGCAGTAGCAGGGGCATCAGGCCAACAGCAAAGGGCAGGTCGAGTTTGTTGTGCCGGCCGGTTATGCCGGCAGTAATCGCCCCGAGATCGCCCTCAAAGAAGAGCGCATCGACATTACCATCGAGCTCCCACTTACAGTCCTCATCGTCGGCGCCAGCGAACTCACAACGGCTGAACTTGCCGCCCTTATCGAGTGGACGCAAAAAGGCGTGTATACGCTCGGTGCTGGTGATTCGGTAATCGATATCGAGATTGAGACGGGTGGCAATGGAGGCAATTTCTGACCCACCGTTGTCGTTATAGGCCACCGCGGTACGCCAGTCTCCATAAACAGCGAGTTGGTGTTGGGTCGGATTTTTTTCGCCCCAGCCGTGGCCACCCGGCTGCAAGGGACCATTTTTATAGATGGCCCGCCCCCACTCCAGTAACGGACGAGTGACCTGGACCGCCCGCTTCCCGCCGTAAATTTCCAGCTGTTTGTCGACATCGTAGGGTTTGTCTTCATAGCTGGGATCGGCTTTGAACACTGAGGCATCGTGGGTGACCGGTTCCGCGCGTGAGTCATGACTGAACTCATCCGCAGCGATGGAATTTCCGCCGATGAAAAGCGCCCCGGAGGTGAGCAGAGCCAATACAGTATTTGAGATTGTTTGATGGCTCATGGTTCAGCGCTCCTTCACTTCAAATTCGACGGTGTTGGGATGCATGTCGAGCATCCATTCATTCATGGACTGTTCCATTTCTGCTGTCGCACCGACAAAGCGCATAAAGTAGATTGGCTCGGCTCGGCTTCGTGCGCGTACGGCAAGTTTGTATTTGCCTGGTTTGGACATCAGTTTTGCTGGCACGGTATAGCTAGCGTCACGTTTACCCAATGGCGGAATACTACGACCCTCCATGCGTACAAACGGCGGGTGGTTCATCACGCTTACCGGCTGTTGCGGCGGCCGAAGGAAGGGTATCTGGTCCTGATCAAACTGCACGGGAAGATACATTTCTCGGTCAGTCCCCTTCACGTTGGTGGTTAAAAACTTGGTCTGTAAATTAAACAGCTGGTCGTCGTGGGGCAGGGTTCCAGCGCGCACATCGGCCGAATGTAAATCGGCCATGTCACCGGCGCTATCGACGTAACCGGATTCCCAGATGGTTTCTCCATCCGGGTCGATCAGTGCCACGTTTAGCCAGATTTCGGGCTGGGCGCCGAGTGAACCGGACGGCAAGTTATGCCCACTGTTTAGGTTGTGGAATTCGTATTTGAACCTTAGTTTTTTCCCAGATTGCGGGTCGGCAGTGAAAAAGGGACCGTCAATTCGGGAACCACTTTCCATCAGTTGTCGACGTGTTTCCCGCTTATGGGCGAGTTTTTCAAGGTTTTCTTCAATTATTTCGCGGGCATCCTCGCGGTCACTGCTGTCAGCCCAGGTATCGGGGAAATCAGGTTCGTCATCCATCTCTTCGATGGATTCCTCGAACTCTTCCGTTCCCCAGCCGGCGCGGTAGTCAAATTGCAGCCACTCTTCAACGCTCCAGTCTTCTGCATCCGGGTGATGAGGGAAAATTCCAGGGTGGGCAATGGAATAGCCGGGTCCATAAAAGCCATGGTTGGCGTGGCTACCTTTCGCATCGATTTTTTTAGACCCAATAACGGCCGCTGATCCTTTTTCCTTCGGTCCAGGAATTCCGGGTGTGTTGCTCATGTGACATTCCTGGCATTGGATCCCTGCGTCGTGGGCCGGGGAGTCTCGGTACTGATCCCAGACGACTTCGAGCTTGATGCCCAGGTTTACTGCGACCTGGTGACAGGAGACGCAAAACTCCGATTGATTCAGGGTTTCAAACTGAATAACGTCATTGTGTATTTTCGCGCCCCGCTCTCCCTGCTGGGTGGCGACTCGATATTTTCCTTTGTTTTCGATTACCTGACGCAGGCCCTCACCGTTGCTAGAGCCGACGACGGGCTGAAAAATTTCACCTGGCTCGATATAGCGTTCACCGTTGGCCTTGTTATAGGCGGTTTCAACTCGGTGACAGGTGATACAGGTGATCCCCTCTCGACTGACCTGACTACGCTCCCACAGCGCCATTTCTCGGTTTTCTCCCAGGGTAGTGCCAACGGTCATGTGGCAACGAACACAGAAATGATCAATCGTTGGCGCCAGGTTGTTGATTGCCTGTTCAAACTTATGAAACATGGGTGAAATGCCAGCGTAGGCGTGGCTGGAGACACTCCATTCGTCATAAATCTGTTGGTGACAGCTCGCACACTGACTGGCCGATGGGAAATCTGATTCGCTCATGACCTGAGCATGCGGGTCCTCAGTCGAGGCAATGGATGGCAGGGAAAAAGCCATTAATATCGCACCGGTTAACGCAGATAGGCAGGGGGTAATCAACCTTTTCATGGTCAGTCCTCGCTGGGGGTCGGGAGTTCGGTAGTGGGGGCATCGATAGGAGGTGACAGCACAATTGCTCGCTGCAGTGCATCACTCGAAAGAGTCAGGTCCTGATGGTAATTGTGGCACAGGATGCAGCTATCATCGACACCCTGAGGAGTGTGGCAGCTGCTGCATTGGTCAATTCCAATGGGATGAAAATTGCTCTCGTAATCCGGAAGATCCGATGCGTCACCGGTCGCGAGCACATCGAAGTAGTCGCTGTATTCAGCATCATCATTGATCTGATGACAGTTCTTGCAGCTGCTATCAAGGCCTAACAAGTTAATGTGCGGCGCATGGGAATAGCGGCTAAGTGGGCGATCACTCACGCCCCGATAATTCCAGGGAATCACCCCCGTTTCAGCAACCTGGCCAACGGCATGACATTTGTTACAGGTCGTCCCCTCATCATCGCTGGCGAGGGTGGCTAATAATTCACGGGATTCGTCATTGTTCATCAAGAGTAAATTTTTAGCGGCTAGCGCCAGCCAGTGACGTGCAAAAGCATCTCCATGTCCGGTTATCCGATAGTAGAGAGCGTCATCGTCGGCGCTAATTCCATTGGCTGACGTCGATTCGATGCTTTCATCGTTTAACCATGCGTCGCCAATTTCATCCAGTGGAATGTCTTCAAAATACTCGATGACGGCTTTGGCATCTGCCGATGCGAGTCCGGGTTGTTCCAGCAATTCGGCAAAATAATCGGCGCCGTCATCCGCCATGGCCTCTAGAAATTCCTCTCGAGCATCATCAAACCCGTCGGTGTCATCCAGGTTGATGCCTAATAACAGTGCGGTGATTGGCGTTGGTTCGTCCCGGTAGGCGAGCACCATGGTGGCGCCGGCGATGTCCTTTTCATGGCAGCTAGCACAGACCTGGGCATAGGGCTTGGGAGTGACCTCACGGCTAGCCTGTTCCACGGTATGACAGTTCACACACATTTTTACCTGGTCGATAACCGCCGAGTCCGCACCCCGGAAAGTTTGGGGGAAATGGCGTTTGAAATGGCGTTGATGATCAAATTTGATGCTGCCGGGTGTCTCGCTTGGAAAAGCATCGGGAAATGGCGGGTGGGCGGATGCAAAATCGTTAAAAGGTTGCTGGTGGCAGGCCAGGCCGCACTGGTGATCAGTTAGTTGGGGGACCACCAATTGATCGCCGTGGTGTTCACTGTGGCAATCCAAACATTGGGTAGGCTCTAAATCAGCTCTATCAGGAAAAATACGGTTATGGGGTAGTTCACCGCGTTCGGCAAAGTCGTGACAGTTCTGGCAGGATTCATTGATGGTGGAATCGGCGAAGAGAGCACCTGCCATGCCCGCCAGATTGCCAGTATGGCCACTGTGGCAGCTACCGCAGCCCTGTTCACCTGCAAACTCCTGATGGATTCTGCTTAATGGCCCAGGGTTGATCGATGCGTGAGGGTTCTTTAACGACTGGTCGCTGACGTTCGCAAAGGCGATGAGTGCAACTAGTGGTACCAGCGCTGCCAGCAGAATGTATCGTCGGCGTCGTTTGCGCAGGGATGGTTGAGGAACACAGGCAGGTCGCTGATTGCAACAACTTCCATCGGGCAGAGGACCCTGCTCGCAGGGGCCTCCTGCATGGGCCGGCCGCCGGCAAAGGAAGCGATCCTCCAGACGGGCCGGGATGCATTCACTTTGGCCTCCGCAGCGGCCGGTGTTGTCCGGGCCCTGCCAGCAGGGTTTTTGCCAGCGCCGGGCTCGACCGCACCGGTAAGGATCCAACGGCCGTTCGTACCGACTGTTAGTGTGGCTGTATGGATTGTCGTTGGCCAAAAGCGTTAATTCATCAGCAGGGGTTAGATGGAGTAGATATGGACAGCGGCAAAATGCCAGGCAGCCAGCACCATTAATGAGGTAGCGGCAGGGATATGAATGAACAACCAGAGTTTCAGTAGGCCCTGTAGCGTGTAGTGGAAGTCGATGATGCCTTTTTCGTCGGCTAGCGCCTGTAGTTTTACGAGATAGGGTTTTTCGTCATTCCCGAGATAGCGGTTAATCGCTCGGAATTTGCCCCGCAACCAGAATTGATGGAGTTCTCCACCAAACAAATGATTGAGTAAAAAGCGGGGCCGAAAAAAATACCAGCTCAGGTTCTCAACATAATGGCGGGCCAGGGTGTCGTTGCCGGTTTCCCGCTGGTACTCGAGCAGCATATTTTCTACCTGCTGACGGCAGAGAATAACGCTGGAAGGAATTCGTTCAAACTGTATTTCCATGCCAGTCTGGGTCAGTCGACGGGGAAAGCGGGATTGCATTAACCAGCCAACCAGCCCGCTGAAAGTGACGAAATAAAAAAGCCCCGCCAGCACCTGCTCATAAACACCATCTGGCCAGCTAGCACCCGCGTGGAGCCAGTAGAGTGGTAACAAGGTGAAGCCAACGGCGACGTGCAGCCGCGTCCAGAAGGCCATAGTGCCAAGCGGCAGGACCGATAACTTCTTCCGCACTCCGAACAGGCTGGGCAATACCATGGTAATTATCAGAATATAGCCGCTGAATAACTCCGGTCGCCGCAGTAACAGATTGTCATAATGAGCATAGAGTCCTGCAACGGCAACTAAGGCAGCACAGGACAGGATAATCCCCAACGTGGAGTTTTTAGGGCGGGCTAACATTTATTGTCCGGTCACCATATCCATATCGTGAAAATCTATTCGCCGCATCGCATCGGCCGGACAGGCCCTTACACACGATGGCCCACCGGGCTGCTCGACACAGAGGTCACATTTGGTTGCTTTCATTATCGGCAGTTGCGTCGCCGGATCGAGTACGGCGCGACCTTTTTTATCGTTGATTTCAACCAGTCGAATATTGGAGTAGGGACAGGAGTTGGCGCAGACGCCACAGCCGATGCAGGAGTCGTCGTTAATGGTGACCACTCCCTGTTCAGCCATCCGGTGAATAGCACCAGTGGGACAGCCGATCAGACAGACCGGGTCGCTGCAGTGCATGCAGGCATTGGCGATCATCCATTTTCCGAGGACTTTGCCATGGCGGAGAAATCGAGGGTTGCCATCGTGGGCTCGGCTGCAGGCGGATACGCAATCATCGCATCGGACGCATTTGTCCAGGTCGATGAGCATGGCCTGGGTACCGTTAATAAAGCGTTCACTCACCGCCCAGTCCAGCAGGTCATCTGCTTCACTAAAGGGTTTGGCAGCGAGCGCCCTGAAATTAGTGGGCGTCAATTGGGATATTTGCTCACTGATCTCTGCCAGGGCGTAACCCGGGACACGCAATACATCGAGATAACCGGTTGCGTGGAGTGAACAGGTTAGGCTGATATCTTCACCGGTCTCCCAGTTGGCCATCAGTTCGTCGATTCCGAAGTAATCGCCGGATCGCAGATAGGTAAGGGTGCGTCGACCGTTACCGGTCTTGACAGAAACGCGGCCAAATCCAGCTGCTATCAATAGCAGTCCATCGCTATAGTCACCCTCAGCGGCGACCAGGGGTTCCTGATCAATGTTGACCGAATCAGTGCCGTCTCGCTGGAAATCGCTGAACCATTCAAAGCTGCCGAAAGTCTCAAACAGAGTGCAGTCGGCGATTCGCTGCAGGGCATCCTCACTAATGCCGGCAAATAGTTCGTGTTCCCGAAGGTGAGTGAGCAGGGTGTTTTTGCGATAGCTCTGGTCGATGATATTTCGCCAGCCGGGATCATACTTACGAATATCCCGCAGCCCCTGCCAGCGAATTTCGAGCAACAGGCAGTTTTCATCAGCCACAATTGTCGCGCTCCGGGGTTCGCGTCTTAAGGCGGCGATTTCGCCGAACAGAGACCCCTGAGGCAGCGGAACGGTATGCAACTGCGGTAACAGTGATTTCAGGTTAGGGCCATTGACCTCACCCTGATCGATGATTACGGTACCCAGTGTGTCGACACTGACCCGGTTCTCTTCTCCCGCTACTTTTGCCTGTTGCTGATAACGAGAAATATCTCTGCTTTCCTTAACGCTGGAATTTTTCCAGAGTTGCGAAAAAGACTCCCAGAGGGATTTGGTGACCGTTTCCTGTCGGCCCAGCTGCTCAATTGGGATTCCCGGAGGTAACACGACGCGTGCCAGACCGCTGATTAGCAGGAATGCTGAGTTGCCGTAATCGTCCGCACGGATAATGATCTCGCCACTCTGGCGACGCACCAGGCGGCAATCATTGCCAAGCACACCCCGCAGCGGCAGTGATCGTGGGAAACGCTCTTCATCAATCGCAGCGATTTCCGGAATGCGCAGTAACTTCTCGACATCCCCGGGTGTCAGGTTGGGATCAAAGGGTGAGTCCCATCGCTGGGGCCGCGATAACGTCGCCGCAGAAGCCAGTTCAGCCATGTCAGCTGGGTGAATGCTTGATTAGAGTTAGCCGGCCTGAACTCCTCATTTAAAGGAGGTTGGGAGTAACCCACCGATCTGTTTGCTCAAATCGATTTTTTCTAGCTCGGCAGCCAGCGCGCGTCCGGACTCCTCACCGGGGTTGGCAAGAAAGGCGGATACAGCCGGGCTGTCCTTGACAGTTGCCAGCGAATTTCGGGCGGCGGCCGCGATTGCCTGTTGAGCCGCTTTGTAGTCGCCATCCGGTGCAAGTGCTGTCTCTTATACACAT
>CAJXVN010000148.1 GCA_913060775.1 uncultured Gammaproteobacteria bacterium
AGATGTAGAGAGGTCTCGTGGGCTCGGAGATGTGTATAAGAGACAGGTTTTCAATGGCGACCTGCTCCGCCTGTAAATGGCGCCAACTGGCGTAGTTACACTGGCCGATATAACGGACCTTACCAGCGGCAATCAGCTGGCTAAGGGTGCCCATAATCACCTCTGGAGCAATATCCGCCGCCGGAAAATGAATCTGCAGCAGGTCAATATGGTCAATCTGCAAGCGCCGCAGGCTGGTTTCCACGTGATCACGGATTCTGGCCTCAGGGGACTCGTCGTCGCCGAGACCGAAAAAATGAAATTTGGTGCCGACGGTGAAATCGTTGCGAATGCCTTTTAGAGCGGCGCCGATAAACTCTTCACTCTGACCGTTGTTATAAAGATAGGCGGTATCAATAAAGTTAATGCCCAGTTCACGAGCGCGCAGAATATTGCTCCGCGATGCATCGGCATCGAGCCGCGGAGCCCCAAACACGTTGCCGCCCAAACCCACCACCGATAGCTCTAATTCTGACCGCCCTAGCCGCCTGGTTTCCATGTCATTTCTCCTTTTCTATCGAGCCCGATACCGTATCACACGACCACCTGCCACGATCAACCGGGCCCTCGTCTACTGGGTGGTAATCCACCCGGATACCTACCAGTCGGCCCGGTAATCCGCCGCACCGGTCCGCGCCTTATTAAGACCCACTGATACGGCGCTTGAGCAACTACCAGAGCCGCGTGCGCTATCAAAAACCCGATTGGCTGAACCGCCTGGGCACTCGCAAGCTGGCTTGACCGGCCCGCTACCGAGCCTGACAATTGGTTCCCGGTTGTCATTTACCTTTGAGGAGCCACCCATGGCAGGAGTACGAGTAGTCGTTACCATTAATTTTCCCAATGGCGAGATCGCCGACCAGGCCGCTGCCGGCATGGTCGAAGCCCATGCTCCGGTACGCGAACGCGAAGGGGCGGTGCAGTATGAAGTGTTTCGCAGTGCCGAAGATCCGGGGAAAGTCGTGCTAATGGAACACTGGGCGAGCCGAGAGCTTTATGACAAACACTGGAAACAACAACTGGCTGCCGGTGGCCCCGACCTGGATCCGAGCGTGAAAATGAGCATCGAGTTTTACAACTACGAAGAATACGCCATTGATGAAGATGGCCACTGGATGCCCGCCGATCCGGCTGATCGTAGCGCCACGATTCGGTGGAAATAACCACTTCCCCCTAACCAGTGGCCATAAAAAAGGGAGCGTTTTAGCTCCCTTTTTTATGGCCGACCGCTAACCCGCTAGCCGCTGTAACAGCTCAACTGCATATCACCCACGGTGGTTGTAACGAATCCGGAATCGACCGCCTCCATGGCTTCCACATAGGGCTGTGCGGCCTGATGGTCAACATTATCGGCCGCCACCAGGCTTCCGTCGTGTAGCCGCGGGCGGATCAACTCAAGCATCGGCAGGTATAACCCTTTCCAGCCATCAAGAAACAGCAAATCAACGTCATCCTGCAACGCTTTCAGCGTCTCCAGTGCATCACCTTCCAGCAGGGTGACATGATCATCCAGACCGGCATCGGTAATTAACTGGCGGGTCGCAACACATTTGTCGGGGTGCACCTCGGTGGTAATCAACTGACCACCGTTATCTCGTGCTGCCGCACCTAGATATAGGGTACTAATGCCGTAAGAAGCCCCAAATTCGACGATCTGTTTCGCCTTGCCACTGCGGGCCAGCATATAGAGCAGTTTGCCTTCCGCCGGCGAAACCCCTAGATAGAACTCCCCCATGCGGATCAGTGGGTCTGGCTCGTCGCTAGCGGGAGGGTTTTGCTGCTGCCGGGCGCTGCGTTCAGCCCAGCGTTCGCTGTCACGCTGAGCAGACTCCTGAAGCCGCTCTAGCAGGTCACTGATTTTCGGGTCCGCGAGTGAGTTCATCCATCAATCCTGGACAGGCATGGCTGTCGATAAATTAGGGAACGGGGATTTTAAATACCAAAAAAGGGCTGCAACAGCCTGGGAATAATACCCCTGAATTTCAACGGTGCGTCCGTGGCCACCAAACAGATACACTCAACATCCCGGTCAACTATCGGCTGGTGTTCGGTATCCACGTCCAGATCAGCAATATCACCGGGTTGAAACCGCCCGATCTCGTCACTGTAGGAGCCCTGCAGGACCAAAGTCAGCTCACTACCCCGATGCCCATGAAGCGGCATGCAGGTTCCCGGTGCAATCGACAGGACCCGCAGGCCATCACCACCGCCGGCAATGCGTGCCTGCTTCAACCCCGGTGCCAGGGATCGCCATTTTAACTGTTCCAGGCCTCCGCCGAGAAGTGTGACCAGCGCACGCGGCAGCTCCGAACCGTCGATATCCTCATCAACCACCTCAGCGGGTAATTCAATATCGCCATCGTCAAGGCTCGCCAGTAAGGCCTGTTTGGCATCCTCGCTCGGGGCGGACATTGCCACCGCTGTGTCTGCAAGGCCCATCATCATCTCGCCCCCCAGCTGCTCGGCGACAACCAGGTTTTCTCGACAGATCGCACAGTATTCCAAATGGCAGTCGACGACCAGGGCCATTTCCGTGCTGAGGGTTCCAGCAGCGTGGGCGACCAGGGTCGAGTCATCTAGGTGGTGGTGAAGCGTCATAACTCCACTCCAAGACTGGCGCGGAGTTTTCGAAAAGCCAGCCGCAAATTCGACTTTACGCTACCCAGTGGAATAGCGAGGCTATCGGCAATTTCCCCGTGACTTTGGCCCAGAAAATAGGACGCATAGATCACTTCATTCTGCAGTTTCGGTAGTTCTGTCATCAATCGTAGAATTTTATTATCGTCACCGGTTTCAACCTGCTCAGTCGTCAAAGCACTGGCCGTTTCTTCGTCGTCAACACTCTGGTGGGCCTGATCACCCCCGCGCGCCGTCTGTTTGCGCAGGCTATCGATGAGCTGGTTACGGGCGATTCTGAACAGCCAGGTGGAGGGGGCTGCGCGCGTTGCGTCAAACTGGGCAGCTTTGCGCCAGACAGCGAGCATCACTTCCTGCACCAGATCATCACCGGCCGTGCCCTGAGCGCCCTGGCGTCGCAGGTAAGCGCTGACACGCGGCGTAAAGTGATCGTACAACTCAGCAAACGCCTCACGATCGCGGTCCGCTGCTATCCGCTGAATAACTCGCACCCAGCGAGTGCCGTCCGCTTCAGTCGACGGTTCCAATACAACCTGCCTCAGTATTTGTTTCGCAGCATTCATCGTACCAGTCTTTACGCATCCCCGAAAAATCCAGATCACTCATCCGACAAAAAATTTTTAGCACCTTCTGACGTGCCACATTGCTTCGCCCCGGTTCTTTAATAAATCTGTATTTAAAAACCCAGTTTTTCAAAATCCGGTGATCCGGATCAGCCGCACTTGCGTAAGCCTCTGCAACAACCCCTCTCGATTTGGGTTAACTTGTCATCACTGACTAAGCGGAGCTGAAAATGGCCGGCAAACAGGTAGCAGTCATCGGATCCGGCATCGGCGGTTTGTCCTGCGCCTGGTTGCTGGCACAACAGCACGAGGTCACCCTGTTTGAAAAGGACGACCGCTTTGGTGGGCATAGCAACACCGTTAACGTCAGCACGCCCGATGGACCGATTCCGGTAGACACGGGATTTATCGTTTTCAATGACCGGAATTATCCGAATCTAAACAAACTGTTCGAACACCTGCAGGTGCCAGTGACTGACACTGACATGTCCTTCTCTGTGTCCCTCGACCAGGGCGGACTCGAATATGGCAGTGACGGTCTGAATGGATTAATCGCTCAGCGGCGCAACCTGGTTAACCCAGGGTTCTGGCAAATGATGCGTGACCTGTTGCGGTTTTATCGCCACGCCGAGGGTATTGAAGCCACCCTTGATGACCAGACAACCCTGCGCGAACTTATCGAGGCGGGCAATTACAGCGACCGATTTTGTAACGATCACCTGATTCCCATGGGCGCCGCAATCTGGTCCACGCCTGCCACCAAAATGCTGGATTATCCGGCCCGGGCCTTTCTGAATTTTTGTCGAAATCACGGCCTGTTGCAGCTAAGCGACCGCCCCCAGTGGCGAACGGTAACCGGCGGCAGTCGCACCTACGTCAATAAATTACTCGAGGCGCTCGGCCCTTGGGCGATGGCTAATTGCGGCGCACGATCGGTGCGCCGCCGGGCCGGCAAAGTCGAGGTAACCGACTGGCAGGGAGGCATCGGTCACTATGATGAGGTCGTACTCGCCTGCCATGCTGACCAGGCATTGAAGCTACTCATCGATAGCGATGACCAGGAACAGCAGCTACTGTCACCGTTTCAGTTCGAGCGCAACCGGGCGTTGCTGCACAGCGACCGGCGACTAATGCCCAAACGCAGGGCAGCCTGGTCCAGCTGGAATTACCTGGGTCAGCGCAACGGCAACGATGACACCAAAGTCTGCGTCACCTACTGGATGAACCGCCTGCAACATCTACGTAGCAACGAGCAGATGCTGTTAACGCTGAACCCGATCACCGAACCCGACCCCGATACCATTCACGCCAGCTTTTTATACGATCACCCGCTATTCACCCCGGAAGCGCTGGCCGCCCAAAGCCGGCTCTGGTCGCTACAGGGACGCCGCCAGACCTGGTTTTGCGGCGCCTGGTTTGGATCGGGATTTCATGAAGACGGCCTGCAATCCGGGCTCGCCGTTGCCGAACAGCTCGGCAACGTCAAACGTCCCTGGCATCTGGACGATCCGCATTCGCGGATTACCGTGCATGCCCAACGCCAGGCCGCAGCTGCCTGATGCACTCGGCAATTTATCGCGGCGCGGTGGATCATCACCGGCATCTGCCGAAAGCCCACGCTTTTCGCTATCGCGTCAGCAGCTGGCTGGTGGATCTCGAAGAACTTCATGCACTGGACCAGCGGCGTGGCTGGCGCTGGCTTTTCGGCTATAACCGGCGCGCCCTGTGGAGCATTTACGATGCCGACCACGGCGAGTTGCAGCCAGAAAAATCCAGGGAAAAACCCAGGAAATCATCCGGGCAGAAGGTGATAACCCTCCGCGAACATGTCACCCAAACCTGCGTGGCAAACGGCCAGCCGATACCCGCACGGATAGCGCTGCTCAGCTTCCCCCGCTTTCTCGGCTTTACCTTCAACCCCCTGGCCCTGTTTTATTGCTACGACCAGCACGATCAGCTTTTTGCGGTTATCCACCAGGTGACCAATACCTTCCATCAGCGTCACCACTACTTTATTCCGGTCGATTCCGCCGCAGCGGCGAACTGCGATGATGACGAAACCGCCAAAGCCGTGTTGCAACACGCCAACAAGCTGCTTTATGTATCGCCCTTCATGCCGGATCAGGGCCATTATCAATTCCGGCTGGTGCCGCCGGCCGCCGAAGTCGGCGTCACTATTGACTACTTTGACAACCATCGCCACCTGTTAACGGCGGACCTTCAGGGCAAACGACACTCGTTGACCCTGAAAACGCTGCTGGCGGAATCGATACGCACTCCGCTACTGCCGTTCAAAGTCGTTGCAGCCATCCACTGGCAAGCGCTGAAGCTCTGGCTAAAAGGCATTGCCATTCAGCCCAGGCCGAGCCACGTCACTGATTCGTCGAGCTGCGGATCATCCACTCCACCCGTTGAGGAAACCAGGGTATGAACGAGCTTTCTCCGCCAACAACCGATACCAGGGATCACGCCACTGTCAATAGCAGGCACGAATGGCACCCCCTGTTCGACCTGGCACTAAAAAAACTCAACGGTGCTAATTTCACGGCGCTGGATATCCGGTTGCCAGATGGCAGGGTGAACCGAATCGGTTCGGTGAGGGATGATTCATGCGTTCCCGAATTAAGAATCAATGACTGGCGCATTGTCCGGCGCGGCCTCAGTTCCACCCTGATCGGCTGGGCAGAGGACTACATGGACGGTCTCTGGGACTGCGAACCACTGGAATCACTAACCCACTGGGCGATGCAAAACGAGCGCGATCTGGCGGCGATAATCGACGGCCACTGGTCCGCGGCCTGGCTAAAGCGACTACACCGTATTGGCCATTTGCTACGCAGCAACAGCCGACGGGGTTCTCGCCGTAACATTGCTCATCATTACGATCTGGGCAACGATTTTTACCGCCTCTGGCTCGACCCGAGCATGACCTACTCCTCGGCACTGTTTATCAACGAGACCGAGTCTCTTCAGCAAGGGCAGCAGAATAAGTACCAGAAAATCATTGACTGGCTGCCAGCCGATAATCAACCGGAGCCACTCCGGATTGCCGAGATCGGCTGCGGCTGGGGCGGTTTTGCCGCTCAACTAACGGCCCAGCGGCCCGTGGATTACCAGGGCATTACCCTGTCATCAGAGCAGCTAGCGACCTGTGAAGCCAGGGAGCTAACGGATAACGAATCGACCATCCAGTTCAGTCTCACTGATTATCGCGATCTTGGGGGCCAATTTGATGCCATCGTCTCGATTGAAATGCTCGAAGCGGTCGGCGAGGCCCACTGGTCAGGCTACTTCAACCGCATCAACCAGCTGCTTCGACCGGGCGGCGCCGCAGTCATTCAAGTAATCACCATCGATGACGACCGGTTCGACAGCTACCGACAAAATGTCGATTTCATCCAGAAATACATCTTCCCGGGGGGCATGCTACTAACACCAAAATCCATGCACCGACTGATCGACGAATCCGGTCTGCAGCTTGACGAAGAAATGGGTTTTGGTCATGACTACGCGGCCACCCTGCGCTACTGGAGAGAGGGGTTCGATCGCGCCTGGCCGCAGATAGCGGCACTCGGATACAGCGAACGCTTTCGGCGGATGTGGCGATATTACCTCTGCTATTGTGAAAGTGGCTTCGACGCTGAATCCATCGATGTTCGCCTGTATCGCATTCAAAAGCCGCTGGACTAACAGCCATGGCCGATCGGCGAACGACCATCGCCTACTCCCTGCCTGCTCTGGTGATGGCGTTGCCCACCGTACCGGTTTACATACTGCTGCCGACCTTCTACGTGGAGCACACGGCGCTGACATTGACCAGTGTGGGGTTACTACTCGGTGCCGCTCGGGTGCTGGACCTGTTCTCGGACATCTTCGCCGGTCGCTGGTGCGAACATCCCCTCGGCCGGTTTGGCAAAAGGCGTGGCTGGATAATGCTTGGGGCGCTCATTCTGGCCCCGGCTTTGTGGGCCCTGTTTACCCCGTCAGCCGACAGTGGTGGCCGCTGGCTGTTTGGCTGGGCACTGCTTTTGTACCTGGGCTGGACACTGGTGCAGATCCCCTATCTGGCCTGGTCTACCGACCTGGCACCGACTTACCAGCAACGTCTCTCCCTTAACAGCTGTCTCTTATACACATCTGACGCTGCCGACGAAGAGGATAGTGTAGAT
>CAJXVN010000149.1 GCA_913060775.1 uncultured Gammaproteobacteria bacterium
AGCGTCAGATGTGTATAAGAGACAGGTCATCAAGGATGGATCTGGCGCCCACTGGTGTTGCCTGCTGCAACGCGATTAAAGAAAAATTAGGTCATTAAGGAGACTTTTAATGTCAGCTAACGGGAATGGCATGGCGCAACGCCTGGCCTGGCTAGGGATATTGGTTCCAGCGTTGTGCGTGTCACCAATGGCAATGGCAGAGTGGGAGTTGAATCTGCGCGAAGGCGTTACCGATATCAGTCGTACTGTTTTTGATATCCACATGACGCTGTTCTGGATTTGCGTCGTCATTGGCGTTGGCGTTTTCGGGGTAATGCTTTACTCGATTATCAATCATCGAAAATCGAAAGGTGCGGTCGCCGCTCAGTTTCACGAAAGCACGGTCATCGAGATTTTGTGGACCGTTATCCCGACGTTGATTCTGGTGGTGATGGCAGTTCCGGCCACGCTTGCTTTCATCAAACTGGAAGATAACTCTGCGTCCGATATGAGTATCCAGGTGATTGGCTATCAGTGGAAGTGGCAGTACAAATATCTCGATGAGGAGCTGGATTTTTTCAGCAACCTGGATGCGGCGAGTCGTGAACAAATTAAGGCGGATCCGACAGGCGTAGAAAACTATCTTCTCGAGGTTGATAACCGTCTGGTAATCCCCGCCGGCAAGAAAGTGCGTTTTCTGATTTCAGCGAACGATGTTATTCACTCTTGGTGGGTTCCCGATTTTGGCTGGAAGCAAGATGCCATTCCCGGGTTTATCAACGAGGCATGGACTCGCGTTGACGAACCCGGTATCTATCGCGGCCAGTGTACGGAGCTCTGCGGTATTGACCACGGATTTATGCCCATTGTGGTGGAAGTTAAACCACAGGCTGAGTATGAAGCCTGGGTGGCTGAGCAAAAAAGCGCCCTGGCGGCGGCGGCTGCCAGCGGTGACCGCGAGTGGGCGATGGACGAGCTAATGGAGAAAGGTGAAGAGGTCTATATGCGCGCCTGTGTGGCGTGTCATCAGGCCAATGGCCAGGGTATTCCGCCTGCCTTCCCGCCGATTGCTGGTGGTCCGATAGCGACCGGACCGGTTGAAGGTCATCTCGATCAGGCGATGAATGGTGTTCCCGGTACTGCAATGCAGGCATTTGCAGCCCAGCTCAATGATGTCGAGCTGGCCGCCGTGGTGACCTACCAACGTAATGCCTTTGGTAACGATATGGGCGATTTGGTGCAACCGGCTGACGTTAAAGCAGCCCGCTGAGTTTCTGGCCCCGCGATATATTTGGAGACGATGTAAATGAGTACGACAGCAACCGCAGTGGAAGGTGAACACCACCATCACGGCCCAGCTAAAGGCCTGGGTCGCTGGCTCTTCGCGACGAATCATAAAGATATTGGCACCATGTATCTGTGGACAGCGCTCGCCATGTTTTTCCTGGGCGGCGCCTTCGCCATGGTGATCCGGATGGAGTTGTTCCAGCCGGGATTGCAGCTGCTGGAACCGGAATGGTTCAACCGTATGTTTACGATGCACGGTCTGGTCATGGTGTTTGGCGCGATTATGCCGGCCTGGGTTGGCTTTGCTAACTGGCAAATCCCACTAATGGTAGGTGCGCCCGATATGGCGATGCCCAGGATGAACCTGCTCAGTTACTGGTTATTCCCGGTCGCTATGCTGGTGCTTGTCAGTACTTTTTTTATGGACGGTAATGCGCCGGCATTTGGCTGGACCTTCTATGCGCCGCTATCTACCACTTTTGCGCCGGACACGACGGATTTCTTCATTTTTGGTGTTCATCTGTTAGGGGTGTCGTCAATTATGGGTGCGATCAATGTCATCGCAACCATTGTGAACCTGCGCGCACCGGGCATGACTCTGATGAAAATGCCCCTGTTCGTCTGGACCTGGTTGATCACTGCCTTTTTGCTGATAGCGGTGATGCCAGTGTTGGCGGGTGTGGTGACGATGATGCTGACCGATCGAAATTTTGGCACCGCGTTTTTTGAAGCCTCTGGCGGCGGCGATCCCTTGATGTTCCAGCACATTTTCTGGTTCTTTGGTCACCCGGAGGTCTACATCATGATCCTCCCAGCCTTTGGTGTGGTTTCCCAGATTCTGCCGACTTTTGCGCGTAAGCCGCTGTTTGGGTACGCATCGATGGTCTATGCCACGGGCGCCATTGCATTCCTCTCTTTCATTGTCTGGGGGCATCACATGTTTGCCACCGGGATGCCGTTGGCCGGTGAGCTTTATTTTATGTATGCCACCATGTTGATCGCGGTGCCCACGGGCGTAAAAATATTTAACTGGATGGCGACCATGTGGCGGGGGTCGATGACGTTTGAAACCCCGATGCTGTTTTCCATTGCGTTTGTGTTTCTATTCACCATTGGTGGGTTAACCGGGCTGATGATGGCCATGGGCCCGGCCGATATGCAGTACCACTCGACCTATTTTATCGTCGCGCATTTTCATTATGTGCTGGTCCCCGGTGCGGTTTTTGCACTGATGGCGGGGGTCTACTACTGGTTGCCAAAGTGGTGCGGAAACATGTACGACGAGCGGCTGGGTAAGATCCATTTCTGGCTCTCAGCGATTTCGGTTAACGTGCTGTTTTTCCCACAACATTTTGTGGGTCTTGCCGGGATGCCCCGCCGCGTACCGGATTACCCGCTGCAATTTGCAGACTTTAATATGATTATCAGTATTGGCGGTTTTGCTTATGGGCTGTCACAACTGTTGTTTGTCTATATCGTGATTAAGGCGATTCGCGGCGGTCAACCGGCTACTGATCAGGTATGGGAAGGTGCGCAGGGTCTTGAGTGGGAACTACCCTCTCCGGCTCCGTTTCACACCCATACCACGCCACCAAAGGTTGATTGAGGCGCACTTTCCGAATAAACAACATCAAATGGCAACGAAGAACATAAAACAGACGGCGGCGCGCTTGCTGGTTGCTGCCGTGCTGATGTTTGGCTTTGGTTATGCGTTGATTCCGATTTACAACATTGTTTGTGATATCACCGGGATAAACGGTAAATCGTCGTCGTTGCAGGAAGAGGCTGCGGCTGAAACGGATGAGATTGATAAATCGCGACTGATTAAAGTCGAGTTTGTGGGAACGCCTAACAGCGAGCTCCCCTGGGAATTCCATCCGCTGGTTAAGTCAGTGGAGGTTCACCCGGGGGCGGTAACGGATGTTTATTATCATGCCCGCAATCTGGTGGACTATTCGGTGACTGGACAGGCGGTGCCGAGCGTGGTGCCGAGTCCCGCTGCTCGGCATTTCTCGAAAGTGGAGTGTTTCTGTTTTACCAAGCAGACATTGGAAGCGGGTGAAAGCAAAGCGATGCTGGTGAAATTTCGGGTCGATCCAGCTATTGACCCCGCGATTGATGAAGTAACACTCTCCTATACTTTTTATGCGCTGGATACGGAAGGTAAGGTCAAGCAGCCGAACGGTACACCGGTGATGGATCATGATCACCATAGTCACCACGGGCAAATGCCCGCCGGCTGATGGTTATTGGTTGTCACGGCAGTGAGTGTGTCGTGGCCTTTTTAATTTAATGCAAATGCTCATAGCAAACGGAGTTATGGATCATGTCAGGAACTGAAGGCAGCTATTACGTCCCCGAGGAGACCCGCCAGCCGGCGCTGCTCGCAGTGGGATTGGCAGCGACTTTATTTGGTTTTGCCATGTCACTGCATGATAACTCCGCGGGTTCTATCGTGATGATGGTTGGTGGTGCCATTACGGCGGTGACCATCTGGATGTGGATGGCACACGTAATTCGGGAAAGCGAAGCGGGTCTGAATAGTGCCCAGATGGACCGTACCTATCGTATGGGCATGGGCTGGTTTATTTTTTCCGAAGTGATGTTCTTTGCCGCCTTCTTCGGTGCGCTCTTCTATGTGCGTGTACTGGTGCTACCGTGGCTGTCCGGTGAAGGTAATAACGCCATGACCAATCAGCTGCTCTGGCCGCTCTTCGAGGGCCTGTGGTCACCCTTATCGATTCCGTCCACGGAAGGATTTACGCCTGCCACTGGTATCGTGGGTGCCTGGGGAGTGCCGGCCATCAATACCGCATTGCTGTTAACCAGTGGCGCAACCCTCACCTGGGCGCATTGGGGACTATTTAAGAAAAGTCGTGGTCAACTGATCGCCGGACTGGCCTTAACCGTGCTGTTGGGTAGTATCTTCATGGTGCTTCAGGTGCAGGAATATGCCCACGCCATGAACGACCTCTCGCTTACCTTTAATTCGGGTATTTATGGTTCCCTTTTCTATTTAATGACGGGATTCCACGGCGCCCATGTGACCCTTGGGGTGTTAATGCTGACGGTTATTTTGGGGCGGTCGATTAAGGGGCATTTCACGCCGGAGCATCATTTTGCGTTTGAGGGTGTCGCCTGGTACTGGCACTTTGTCGACGTGGTCTGGTTGATTCTCTTCGTCTTTATTTACTGGGTATAGCCTGAGGCTGGAACAGGGTTCAGGCGTTGGCGAACGCGCTGCCTGAACCCGGTTTAATTGGGTGTGATCCAGCCCATCCGCATTCCTATTAGCAGCAGCAGAAAAAGTCCGATTGAGCAACTAACCCGCCAGGTTAACGCCCGGACCATGTCCTCTTTGCTGCTTTCCTTTCGATACATGGCTTTTAACCCCCATGCCATCTGCAGGATAATCAGGATTAAAGCGGCGATAATAAAAAGTTTGAACATAATCGGTTGCGACTCCTGGGGATTGTTTTTTCCGGCGTTGTCCAGCTATCAGCAGAGTTGAAGTTTGCGGCTATTTAAATGGGGTGATCGACAACTATCCGTTAGCTGGCCCGCTCTGTTAGCGGTGGTAGTTTGCCTGCCAATTCTACTGCGTTTAGGCTTCTGGCAACTTGAGCGAGCAGAGTATAAGCAGCAGTTGTTGAGAGACCTTGAAACGGCAGAGTCCGTGCCAGCCTCAACAATAGAACGCCTGGGTCAACTGGCCACCCTGCGCCCAAATGCCAGAGTCATCCTTAAAGGGAACTTTTTGCCAGGTCGGACGACGCTACTGGACAATCGTTATTATCGCGGAAGAGCCGGGTTTAATGTGGTTTCCCTGTTCAGGCTAAAGGCCACGGAAGAGGCGATGCTGGTAAATCGCGGCTGGTTGCCCCTGGGGCAATATCGCTATCCTTTGCCGCAGGTTGAGACGCCACTCGGTGAGGTTGAGTTAGCGGCAGAGATACGGCCGGTCCCTACCGATACCGTGGTGCTCCAGGAGGAGGTGTTCGACCATTGGCCCGAACTTATTCAGAGCGTCGATCTTCAGCAGTTGAGCAGACTCAGCGGATACGAGTTACCGACGGCATGGGCCCTGGCTTCGGCGGATTCCGATGATTCATTAAAACAGGAGTGGCCGGTAACCATCGTCGGGCCCGAGCGGCACCATGGTTATGCCGTGCAGTGGTTTGGATTAGCAATTGTTTTCCTTGGGGTGATGATAGTGGCTGGTTTTAAAAAAACGGGAGATACCCAAGGTGACTGAAATAAGCACATCCGAAGCGATCAGCCAATCCAGACGACGGCTGGTGCTGCTCGCCCTGCTTTTCTTTGGACCGATCATCGTGTCCTGGTTATTTATCCGCTTTGGTAGTGATCGAGTTGAACTGCAGTCAATGACCTACGGGGAGCTGGTGAACCCGGTGGTTACGCTGGAGGCGTTTCAGTTACCTGATGACGGGGTCGGACTGACCAGCCTGCAGGGCATCTGGACTCTGCTATACCCCGTGCGGGGGGAGTGCCTGGAAAGCTGCGAGCAGTTGCTGCACGACACCCGACAGGTACGTACGGCTCTGGCAAAGGAGATGCCTCGAGTGCAGCGGGTAGTGCTTTGGCAGAACAGCGAGCAGGGAGCGGAGCTACCAATCGATGACCCGGCGCGTCACCCTGCGTTGCGCACGTTTAGAGGTGATGAGTTGGAACTTGCACCCCTGTGGCAGCAATTGCCGGGCACCCCGGAGGAATCCCTCTATCTGATAGATCCCATGGGTAATGTGATGATGCGTTACCCGCTTGATTTTGAGGGAAAACCCCTGCTTAAGGAGCTTAATTTCCTGTTAAAAAATTCGGTGCTGGGATGAGGTTAGGTCTGCCTTTACTGGCGACTGCCTTGGCGCTGGTGGTGATTGTCCTTGGCGCCTACACGCGCCTTTCCGATGCAGGGCTAGGTTGCCCTGACTGGCCCGGTTGTTACGGGCATATCGGTGTCCCCGATAGCGAGGAAGAGGTGCTGGTGGCTAATGATGCCTTCCCGGATCGGCCGGTGGAGGCAGCCAAAGCCTGGAAGGAAATGATTCATCGTTATGCTGCCGGGGCCCTGGGGCTGGTAATTCTTACGATATTTTTGCAGGCGTTTACCATCAATCGTGGTGAGCGAGGGTTTGCCTCCGGGCTGCTGGCTCTGGTTGTTTTTCAGGGGTTGTTAGGTATGTGGACCGTTACCCTGTTGGTCAAACCGCTGATTGTATCTGCTCACTTGATTGGCGGACTGGCGACCTTGTCGCTACTCTGGTTGTTAGTGCTGAAACGTAGTGGATGGTGGTCGGGCATAACCATCACGGCGGCACAGCGAAAAATGGCCCTGCTGATGTTTGTGGTGGTCCTTGGACAAATATTGCTCGGTGGCTGGACCAGTACCAACTACGCAGCATTAGCCTGCATCGGTCTGCCTAAATGTAACGGACTGTGGCTCCCCGCAATGGACTTTGCTAATGGGTTTAAACCCTGGCATGGTCTGGGCATCGATTATGAGGGTGGGATTCTTGATAGCCCAGCGCGCGTCGCTATTCATTTTAGTCACCGTGTCGGCGCCATGGTGACACTGGTGGTGGTCGGCATTGGAATTGCAGTATTTATGCAATCCACCCAAACACGGTTACGCCGCGGTGCGCTTGTGGTGGGGCTGTTACTGATTGTGCAGCTTTGCCTGGGTCTAGCGAATGTCTGGTTTTACCTGCCCTTAGGCGTTGCTGTTGCGCATAATGGGGTGGCTGCGCTATTGCTGTTATCCATTGTCACGCTTAATTATGCAGGCCGAGATCCGGGTAAATGAGTAACGAATCCACCATCGACGACGAGTCTTTAGCCCAGCCTCGCTGGCGCAGTTTTCTGGCGCTTTGTAAGCCCAGAGTAGTTGCGCTGATCTGTTTTACGGCGGTTATTGGTATGTTTATGGCAGTACCAGGAGCGGTGCCGTGGCCAGTGCTCGTCTGGGGAAATCTGGGGATTTTTCTGGCGGCCGCGTCAGCGGCTACCATTAATCAGGTCATCGATGCCAAGGCGGACGCGATTATGGCGCGTACCTGTCTCTTATACACATCTGACGCTG
>CAJXVN010000150.1 GCA_913060775.1 uncultured Gammaproteobacteria bacterium
ACGAGATGTAGAGAGGTCTCGTGGGCTCGGAGATGTGTATAAGAGACAGCACTGAAATTGCCTTATTAAAACAACAGCTAGACACCCTTAAAAAGAACTATGAACAACGCATTGAGGCCCTTGAGTCTAGATTAATAGAAACCGAAAAAAGAACGCAATATGTCGAACTCAAAACACAGGAAGCAGCAGTTAAACCGAAACAGAGTAGCTTCCTGACCCAAAATTCTTTCAATCCAGCCATTAGCCTTATTCTCGATGGTCGTTTTGCCGACATGGGCAATGACCCCGATGATTACGCATTGCCCGGCTTCATGCTCGGTGGCGAATCTGGCCTAGGTAGCCAAGGGTTTGCAGTGGGCGAAAGCGAACTGGTCATGAGCGCTAACATTGACAACACGTTTTATGGCAAAGCCACTCTTGGTTTTCATAATGATGACGGTAGCACCGAAGTAGACCTAGAAGAAGCCTATATACAGACATTAGGTTTAGGGAATGGCCTAACTATCAAGGCCGGTCGTTTCTTTTCTGCCATGGGGTACCTGAATGAACACCATGTTCATACTTGGGATTTTGCCGATGCGCCGCTGATTTATCGCGGCCTGTTCGGGGATCAACTCCGCGATGATGGCCTGCAGCTGGTCTATGTTGCGCCGACGGATACCTTTTTACAGGTGGGTGCGGAGCTGTTAAGTGGTAGTTATTTCCCCGCTGGCGGAGAGCAGAATGATGTGGGTGCCGCAACGGTATTTGCCAATATCGGTGGAGATATTGGTATCGCCCACAGCTGGCAGCTCGGTTTAAGCCACTGGCAAGCGAACGACATTGAGGGTCGCACTAGCGGTGGTCACTCCCACGGAGGAACCACAACCGAAGAAACTCCGTCCTTTGATGGTGACAGCAAAATCAGCGCCCTCGATTTTGTTTATAAATGGGCGCCCAACGGCAACCCACAAAATAAACACGTTAAATTCCAGTTCGAATATTTTGATCGCCAGGAAGACGGTGCCATCACCATGCTTAACAGTGGTCCGCCGTTAGAGACCAGCACCTATGACGGTGACCAGACCGGCTGGTATGCACAGACTATTTATCAGTTTCAGCCGCAATGGCGGGCAGGTTTGCGTTATGACCGCCTGGACAGCAATAACAGGGGTTCTGACGCAGACGTGTTGGGCGAAGCGGGCCTGGATAATGAAGGCCATACCCCCAAACGCACCAGCGCGATGATTGAATGGGTGCCGAGTGAATTTTCTCGGGTGAGGTTGCAATACAACCGGGACCGATCCTACGAGGAATCGGATGACCAGGTGATTCTGCAATACACCACCAGTCTCGGCAGTCACGGCGCCCATCAATATTGATGGTTTCTCGCACGGGTCGCGGATGGCTCGTGCGGGCACCTTATTCTGGAGAACACCATGTTTTACTCAAAATTAAAAAATTCCGTCTTTTTGCTGGCGCTGATTCTGCCGTTCTATGCCCACCACGCCCAGGCTGACATTAATGTCTTTGCGTGTGAGCCGGAATGGGCCGCGCTGACGCGAGCTCTGGGCGGTGATCATGTGACAGTGACCAGCGCAACCACTGCATTGCAGGATCCACATTACATACAGGCCCGGCCCAGCCTGATTGCCAAGATACGTCGCGCCGACCTGCTGGTCTGCACCGGGGCTGACCTTGAAGTAGGCTGGCTACCATTATTGTTGCGTAAATCCGGCAATAACGCTGTTCAGCTAGGCCAAGCGAGCCATTTTGTGGCGGCAAATTATGTTGGCCTGCTGCAAAAGCCAGCCGTGCTTGATAGAAGCCTCGGAGACATTCACGCGGCGGGAAACCCACACTTTCATCTTGACCCGGAGCGCCTGCTAAAGGTTGCGGTTGCCCTTGTGGGTACGCTGGCGCAGGTGGACCCTGCCAACCAATCGCATTATGAGGAGAATCTGGCGACCTTTAATCAACAATGGCGGCAGGCAATCCAGGATTGGCAGCAACGTGGCGAGTCATTGCGCGGTAAGCGTATTGTGGTTAGCCATAACAACTGGATCTATCTGGCGACGTGGTTAGGTCTTACACAGGTTGCCACACTGGAGCCAACCCCCGGTGTTCCGCCCACTAGCACCCATTTGAGCAAAGTGCTTACTCAGTTGAAACACGACCCCGCCGATATGCTTTTGTATGCTAGTTATCAAAACGAAAAACCGGTGCGTTGGCTCACGGAAAAAACGGGTATTCCTTTGGTTACATTGTCATTAAGTCCGTCCGAAGACGAAACACTGATTGATTGGTTTGATCAGTTGATCAATCAATTGTTGAGTGTGACCGGATGAGTTTGGAGGGGCTGGACCTGTCCATACTGGGCCCGGCCTTTGTTGCCGGCCTGCTGGTGCTGGCAACCCATGTCCCGCTTGGGCAGGAGGTGCTCAAGCGGGGCATTATTTTTATTGACCTGGCTATTGCCCAAATTGCCGGGCTGGGAGTGATCCTGGCCTGGCGCTTTGGCTGGGAGGCGCACGGCTGGGAAGTGCAGCTGGCTGCTCTGAGCGCTGCTCTGGTCGGGGCGCTATTCTTAAGCTGGATGGAAAAAAAGTGGGGACAACATCAGGAAGCCCTGATTGGCATCACTTTTATTCTGGCGGCCACCGGCAGCATCCTGCTGTTAGCCAACAACCCTCACGGTGGTGACTCACTTAAAGATTTGCTGGTGGGGCAAATTCTCTGGATTACCTGGGATCAGCTGTTACCGACTCTACTGATAACCGGATTCATTCTGGGGCTGCTTCTTTTCCTGCGGCAGAAACTGAGTGGTATGGGGTTTTATTTGCTGTTTGCACTGGCAGTGACCAGTTCCGTGCAGCTCGTTGGCGTTTACCTGGTCTTTGCCAGTTTGATCATTCCTGCCCTTGGTAGTCTCGGCCATAAAAAAGCACTGTTGACCGGGTTTGTTATCGGTGCGCTGGGTTATGGGTTTGGGTTAATTTTCTCCTCGCTATTCGATCTTCCAAGTGGCCCGGTCATTGTCTGGAGTATCGCGGCGATGGCGTTGGTCGTTGCGTTTTTTAAACCGGGTGAGTGAGTTTTTGGTCGGCCGCGCGATTTGTGTGGATTAATTTCCAGATCAGTCCATCGATTATCGCAATCAGAGACCGTAAACGGGTAAGTGCGTTGATTCCGGTTGGGTTTGACTCGACAGGGAGTCAGCTCGGTGGCACCATCGCCCTGTTCGGAGGCCGGCACTAGACCGGCATGTATCGAGTCACGCCACTAAGCGCCTTTCTTCCCGGTTGCTGGAACCCTGCCTATGATAAAAGCCAAAATTGAAACCGCCTGCACGGAGTGTGCGCTGTCACGGCTCTGTCTGCCAGTGGCACTCTCCACCGAAGACGTGGAATCACTGGAGGAGATTATTGACCGGCCGAAACCTTTAAGCCGGGGTGATTATCTTTATCAAGCCGGGGATGCTTTTGAAGCACTCTACGTGGTGCGCTCGGGGGCGGTAAAAACCTTTACGGTCGACTCGGGAGGCACGGAGCAGATTACCGGGTTTTATCTGCCGGGTGAGTTGTTTGGTCTGACGGGGATTAATAAACCGGCGCAAAACACGACTGCCCAGGCGTTGGAACGGACCAATCTGTGCGTCCTGCCCTATGACGATCTTGATCGACTCTGTAGTGATGTGCCGAGCCTGGCTCGACAGATCATGAAGGTGATGAGCGACGAGATACGGGAAGATCATGCGTTGCTGACCCTGGTCAGCAAGAAACGGGCAGAAGCACGCCTGGCAACGTTTCTGTTGAGCATTGCCCAGCGTTTGAAAAGGCGTCAGCTACCGGATGAAAGTTTTCAGCTGAGTATGTCGCGCAGCGATATTGGCAACTACCTGGGGCTGGCGGAAGAGACAATTAGCCGTATGTTTACTCGTTTTCAGGAGGATGGCCTGTTAGCGGTACAACGCAAACAGATAGACCTGATTGACCGCGACGGGTTGCAGGCGGTCTGCGACAGCTAGCGGTGATCCGGAAGAGTGAGATGGATTAAAAAAGGCTGCCAGTTGGCAGCCTTTTTTATGTCGGGCTATAAGGGCGACTTAGCCCTCAAGTCGTTGTCGTAGAACTTTTTTATCAAATTTGCCGACACTGGTTTTCGGCACGACATCGATAAAACGCACATCCTCGACGCCCGGTACCTGCCATTTGGCGAAGGTCTCTAGCAGGTGGGTGCGAATCTGCTCTTCGGTAAGGGGATTGGCCGAATCGGCGGAAACAACGAAGGCGACGGGTCGTTCGTCCCATTTGTCGTCGGGGCGGGCCACGACGGCGGCTTCGGCAACGCCGTTGTAGGCCATGATGCAGTTTTCCATATCGACACTGGATATCCACTCACCGCCACTTTTAATCAGATCTTTGCTGCGATCGGCGATCTGCATGTAGCCTTCTTCGTTGATGGTAACCATGTCGCCGGTGCGAAACCAGCCGTCTTCGGTGAAGGATTTGGAGGCTTCCGGGTTGTTGTAATAGCCGCTGGCAACCCAGGGGCCGCGGACCGTGAGCTCGCCAATGGTTTTGCCGTCCCATGGCAACAGGTTACCGTTGTCGTCCTGAATTCGTATCTCCACACCGGCGGCGGGAACACCCTGTTTCATGCGGATGTCGAGTTGCTCGTCGTAGGACCAATCCTCCATGTGAGAGCGGATCCGGCCAACGGTGCCCAGGGGCGACATTTCGGTCATGCCCCAGAGATGAAGAATGGTGATATTGAACTCTTTATCAAACTTCTCGATCATCGCTCGTGGTGCGGCAGAGCCACCAACAATCAGAGTTTCAACGGTATCGAGGCTGAGGTTTTCCTGCTTGAGATGTTGGTAGAGCATGTTCCAGATCGCCGGCACGCCGGCGGCGGTGGTGACCTTCTGATCGATCATTATTTTCGCCAGAATAGCCGCCGTTGGTTGTGCGCCGGGGAGTACTAACCGGCACCCGGAAAACAGCGCCGCGTAGGGCAGGCCCCAGGCATTGGCGTGGAACATGGGCACGAAAGGCAGCACCACTTCGCGCTGGCTAAGTCCATAGCCATCAGTGGTCATTACCGCCATGGTGTGCAGATAGATTGACCGGTGGCTGTAGACCACGCCCTTGGGATTGCCGGTGGTGCCAGAGGTGTAGCACATGGCGGCGGCGCTGTTCTCGTCCAGATCGGGCAGGGTAGCTTGATCGGAGGCAGCGGCGAGCAGGGTTTCATAATCGAGCTGGTTTGATAGAGAGGTTTCGGCGGTCTCGCCCTGGTCGTCGAGCACCACATAATTACGGACGTTGGGGCACTCGTCCTCTACCGCTTCGAGAACGCTGGTGAGGGAGGTATCGACAAAAATAACCTGGTCGTCGGCGTGGTTGATGATGTAGCTGAGCTGTTCTTCTGACAGGCGGATATTGAGGGTGTGCAGTACCGCGCCCATGCTGGATATCGCAAAGTAGAGTTCAAGGTGGCGGTAGTGGTTCCAGCAAAGGGTGCCGACCCGGTCGCCCGGTTGAATGCCGAGGTCGCGCAGCACGTTGATGAGTCGGTGCACGCGGCGCTCAAACTCACGCAAGGTGTAGCGGTGATAGCTGCCATCCGTCAGGCGGGTGACCACTTCCTGGTTGCCAAATATCTGGCCGCCCCGGCGCAGAATGGCCTGGGTGTCCAGCGAAAAATCCATCATTTGACCCTGCATCTCGTCTCCTCTCAACTGGTGATATCCGACTGGTTATCCGGTCAGCAATTTTGTCATCCATCTGTATATATGGATCTGGGCGGTGATTTTAGCCCGGTCGGGCCGGCTGATGTAAACGGCTGGGGCAGTCAGTTGCAGGTTTTTGAGGTGCGAACAGGGTGGTGACCCTGGCTGGGGTCAGTTGAACAGGTCGGCCGAGCTAATCACACCTTCGGCAACGTCTGCCATGGTGCGGTTCTGGTTCATCGCGAGTTTGCGCAGGGCGTGGTAAGCCTGTTCCTCGCTGTATTTGCCTTTACCCATGATTAACCCCTTGGCGCGGTCCACCAGCTTGCGCTCCTGCAGGGTGTTTTGCAGGTCAGCAATCTGACCGCGCAGTTGCCGTAGTTGCCGCAGCCTGGCTTCGGCAATATCCAGCAGCAACGGCAGGCGCGATGTCTGAATTACCCCGATTACCAGCGAACCGACACCGGCGGTCGCCAGCTCCCGGGTGGTGGCTGAGTCCGCCTGTTCCAGGTGGAGCACCGTGGTGATGGGGCGCTGACGGAGCATTTCCACCAGCGCATGGCGATCATCGGAGTCTAGCTGGGTCAGGCTCGCCACCAGCGTGTCGGCGCCATGTTTGTGCAGGTTAGCGGATAACCCGTGCAAGTTGGTGGTTTCGGCCAGGGGCGGCAAGTGAATGGCGTGCAGGGTGGCGGAGAGGTCTGCCAGGGTTTCGGTATTGCCTGCTAATAATACGGAATGGCTCATTGATCAGGACGCTTGATGAAGTGGTAGAGGTTCTGTTTAAGGTTGCCGCCGTTAGCGGAAAACCAGCGAGGTTCGATCCGAGTGAATTTGGGTTATGTGGCCTCGGGTAAGCAAAGCAGGTGCCAACCTTGCAGAAGAGACCAATGGTGCGCCCTGGCGGGCTCTCGGCGTTTCAGCCGGGTAACTGGAGTCGGCAACCTGCACTTGAAAAGTGCGTGGGTGTTATGCGCGCACCGGTTTGGTTCTGAGGTCACCGCGCATGACCACAGCAAACGTTTGCTTTTGCACGGTCGGTGTCCGCGGGTCAGAAACCCGAGTTAACTGGATACCGCTGGCGTCACGCTCGAACCGGTTTATAACCGTGGGTCGGTTTCAATTTGATGAATGAGCCGTTTACACACTTCACCGGCTAACAGGGTGCCGAACAGGGCTGGCAGGTAGGAGATAGTGCCGTTGACGGCACGGGGTCGGCCCGGATGGTCGCCGCCCACCGGCTGGTGGGCGGTCGGCTGACGCCGGGGTTCATCGGAGTAAACCACCGGGTATTTGAGCGAGGCCCCCAGTTTGCGCAGGCGGGTGCGCATTTCTCGGGCCAGAGGGCAGTGGTGCGTTTTATCCAGCCTTGCCACCCGCACGCGGCTGGCATCGACCTGATTGCCAGCACCCATGGCTGAAATGATCGGCACATCAAACTTTTGGGCGCTGGCAACCAATGCCGCCTTGCAGACGATGCTATCGATGCAGTCGAGGATAAAGTCGTATTTTTGCCCGGTGACCAGAGTATCGGTCTGGTCAATTTCGAGGAACATATCGAGGACATGGACTGTCTCTTATACACATCTCCGAGCCCACGAGACCTCTCTACATCTCG
>CAJXVN010000151.1 GCA_913060775.1 uncultured Gammaproteobacteria bacterium
GTAGCCATGTGCTTTCCTCCGTTAATGCGCTGGCACCCTCTCCCGTTGCCAGTTTCGCTCCTGGATGCTTATCGGGTTTAGTGATCAAGCAAACACCTGGTGGCCTAATCCCTGAGCGACAGAGATCATTTTTACCCGCTATCGAGGTCGGTGGCTAGCGGAGTATCAATGGAGTGTTTCTTGGTAGCGATCCGCTCCTGACCCGTCGGTATTCAGGAAGTCTCAGCGTCGCGGCTAAAGCTGCGTCTGCAAGGTCAAAGCGGTTTGCTTGTAACAGGGTCGACCAGTCCGCTAGGCACCAGGCCGCTAGTGGGAGGTGATGCAGCGTTCATACGAACGGCGGTGCAAAATCGTAGGAGCGGCTTTAGCCGCGACCGCAAAGGTAATCGCAAGCTCGGTATCGCGGCTAAAGCCGCTCCTACAAGGTCAAAACGATTCGCTTGTAACAGGATCGACAGGGCAGCTAAAGGGAGAGGGGCATTTGGCCATTCGGTCGATTCTAGGCTCCATGTGATTTCTGGCCCTGACTGTTCACGGTTCTGGTTGATTGGTCGTCGGCGTGCTCCTTGAGATAACGGGCAACGCCATTGGGATTAGCTCGAATGTCGGATCGACTAGTCCGCTTAGGGGTCGGTGGGAAGCACCGTTTTGGTGATACAGCGTTTATACGAACGGCGGCGCAAAATCGTAGGAGCGGCTTCAGCCGCGACCGCATAGGTAATCGCAAGCTCAGTATCGCGGCTAAAGCCGCTCCTACAAGGTCAAAGCGGTTTACTTGTATCAGGGTCGACCGGGCAGCTAACGGGAGAGGGGGCGTTTGGCCGCCCGGCCGATTTTTAACTTGAGTCAGTTCCTGGGGCCGGTTATCAACGGTGCAGTGTTAGAGAGCTCGGCAGTAAAGATCAGTCGCCAGGGTGAGCACTACTGCAATGTCTGATGTGCCTCGCGCGGGTTTGACTGCGCCCGTGATTCGGGATTTCTGGACCATTCACTGGAGAGTCGTCGAGCGGTGTGGATCAACGCATCCGCGTTGCGGGTGTTGGGGTGTTCCTGCAGCATGGCCAGGTGGTGAATCACGGCCTGGCGAATGTTGGGACAGGGATTGGCGGTGTAGCGGGTCATCAGGTAAAGCAGGGAACTAATGAGTAGTTCAAGCGGTTGTGTATCTGCAGAGGTGGCGGGTTTCATGGCAGCTCCAGGTTGCGGTTAAGTAATATTGGCTAACAAATCTAAATGAGAACGATTCGCAACAATATGTATTCAAGCCGAATGGAAGTCAAGCAGTTAATGACAAAGCGAGCGCCTGTTCTGCAATTGGGGTTGAACAGGGTCCGGGCTAAGTTAGTGGGTGAAGGTGTTGCGCTGCAGGGATAGCCAAGGTGGGAGGGCCTCCGACGAAGGGTAAACCCACTGGTGCCCCGTTACTCGTGAATAGGGGGCCATTGTATTTTCGGTGCTGAGACGAAGTATGGTCTCGACGCGCGGAATATCCGGTTGAAATGCTCCCCTCCGCGCCAGTGTTAACGACGGTTAGCTACCCCGGAGCCCCTATCCCAGCCTAACCAGGTCGACTGGTAAGGTTTTTTTTAGCGTTGAGCATGTGGCGTGGCGCTGTGCGACAGTTTCCAGTCGAGGCTGCCCGCCAGACAAAACAGGTCAGGCAGCGTGGGATAAATCTTCGCGTCGGTATGCCTCACGCAACAGGTCTGCCGCCATCCATTGGTCGATATCGACATCGTTTTCCAGATACCCATGGTCGCAGAGGAAATCAATCTGCACGCGAAGCCGTCGCAGTGTGTTGTCGCTCAGGCTCGGCCAGACAGTGGTGTGAAACTCACCCCGATAGCTGTTGTAAATGTCCTCAACTTCCACACCAATCTCTCCGGCCCAGATTCGGGCGGTTTCAGCCTGGTGGTTAGAACCGTAGTGGGCGCCACGAATTAGGACCTGCAAATAACGAATCACCAGCTCCGGGTCTTCATCGACCACATTGCGGCTTACCGTAATGATGCGTGGGTTGCCATTGATGATATGGTCCGGGTTTTTTGCATCCAGCAGATCATAGATTACCCGCAGCTGGTCACCGTAGAGCCGCATCAGCCTTGCCGGTTGCACGTTCTTGGTGAAAATAACATCGACGTCACCGTCCATCAGCGCCTGCAGTTCGTGGTCGAACATGGTGGCTTCAAACTGTTTACCGTCTTTCTTCTTGTCGCGGCCGGCATCCGGGTTTGCAGCGTCCTTAAAATCGTTATCAATAATGGTGTCGACGAAATTGACTGTGTCGGGTGCCATGTCGTGTTCGGCCAGCGCGCAGAGAAAACCGCGCTCGGTGTTCGCCCGCATAAAATCAGTGAGCAGCCTGGGGTGTAGTGGCAGGGAGCAGCGTTTACCCGTCAGGTCACTGAAATGATGGATATCCGAATCGGCCCTCACCAGAAACGCTAGTGAATCGCGTACAAAAGTGAGCCCGAGCAGTGCCGTATCGGCCCCCCGACTGCGCGCCCATATGGGTGGAATCGCGCCGCCTTCGCGTACCGAGTTATCCAGATGATGATCGAAATGGGACTTGAGCATTTTCTCCCGGCCCAGTTCCTTGATGTTACGGAACTGGTTCGGGCCGTCGCCAAACTCTTTTTCGAACTGGCCGGTTTCCAGAGCAATACCGGTGGCCGTGGCTACCGGGCAGCGGGTGTAATAAATAGTGCGTTCCATCGTCCCCTCCCTTAAAACTATCGCGTTGCTTTCTGGGTGCAGCGACCAAGGATAACGCAGAATAACGCCGGTGGAAAAAACCAAAATTTGATTGGCTGACAGTCGTTTAACTGTTTAAATGAACGGTTACGGTCATCATGATCGCGATGGTTTTGGGCATCCAGGAGGGGGAGAGCAATGGCCAAATACACACCGAGTGAAGCCAAACAGTGGGCGCGAGAAAACATGGTGGATTCCACCAACGCCGTCCCCACACCGTTTAACACCGATTTCAGCGTGGACCACGAAAACCTGGCCAGCAATGTCGATCGCTGGGCGGCCGAAGGGCTGCACGGTCTGATGACTGGCGGCAACACCGCCGAAGGCTGGAACCTGACGCCGACCGAATGGATGGATTACAGCAGGACGATCGCCGATGCCAATAGTGGGCGGATGTTGCTGGTGGCCGTCATCCTGGAACCGTCACCTTTTACCGTGGTGGAGAAAGCCCACCGGCTAGCCGAGATGGGTTATGACCTGATTGAGGTGATCAACCCAGTGCTGCAATTGCGCTCTGACGATGACCTGTTCGGGTTTTATCAGTACATCAGCGACCATAGCCCGTTAGCGGTGGTGCTCTACAATACCCCCACCGCCGGGGTGGTGCTTAATCACGGACTGGTCAATCGCCTGGCGGACCTGGAACAGGTGGTCGGCATTAAAAACGGCCTGCTCAATCCCGCCGATACCATCGCCATGCGTAAAACCTGTGGTGACCGCATGGTAGTGACCGAGCCAATGGAGAGTTTTTATCTGTGGGATGCCGCCGCGCACGGCGGTCAGTGTCTGTTTGGAACCTGTGAATACCTGATGTTCGGCAATAAACGTGATCTGTTCGTTAAACAGATGGTGTTGGCGAACGAGGGCAGGGTGGACGAAGCATTGCCGCTGTTCCAGGAACTGGAGCCTTTGCGCCAGTTGCTGCAAAACGCCATCGTCTGGCCGATTGTGCGCAAAAACCAGTATTCGGTTGCGCCGATTAAATACTGGATGGAGCTGCTCGGTTACCCCATGGGTCCATCACGGCCACCTCTGCCGGCCTACGCCGACGAAGAGATGAAAGTGATGATTCGCGACACCCTGATTTCCACTGGCGCCATTGATGAATCCCAGGTCGCCGCCTGACTTTTAATTGAATACGACTAATTTATGAGGAGAAATGACAATGCCAACCACACTCTGGTACAGCCGTTGCCCGGTGGCCACCGCCTCCGGAATTGCCTATCAACGCGGAATGTTCGACACCGAATTTGATGGTTCCGACTACGAAGTCCGCAATATAAAAGAGCTTGGTCGCTCCAAAGCCAACACCCATTTCACCGGTGCCCTGCCCGATTCCTTCCGCGAAGGTGGGTTTATTCCTCCGCTATGGGCGCGCCAGAACGGTTCCGAAACCACGGTGATCGGTTTTACTTTTGTGGCTGAGACTCTGCGTTTTTATACCCGTCCCGATTCCGGCATTAACAGCTTCGCTGACCTGAAGGGCAAACGCATTGGTCTACCGGTTCGTCCGCAACTGGAAATCGACTTCATGCACGTGAATGCCCACAAAGCTTTCTGGGGAGCGCTGCAGGAACACGGCATGACCGAAGACGATGTGGTGATGACCGATTTCGAGATTGACGAAGACGTGCTTGCCACCGTCAATGCCGATTATGGTCAGGGCGATGACCGCACGGTGCCCCCGCTTTATGCCGGTGAAATTGAAGCCCTGCTGGCCGGCAAGGTTGACGTGGTGTTCGCCAAAAATGCCGAAGCACTCTACACCGAGCATGTCTATGGTGACCGCATCAACATGATTTACGATCTCATTAATAGCGATAAAACCGAATTTAAATGTAACGCTAATCCGCGGCCGATTACGGTGAGCAGCAGCACCATCGCTGAAAATCGTGAAGGGGTTATTCGCTATCTGCAGGTGCTGATTCGTGCCTCCGCATTTGCCGCTGACGACAAACAGGCCGCTGCCGAGGTGATGGCGCCGGAACTGGGGGTGCAGACCGACGATATCCTCAATGCCTACGAGGCTGACTTCAACAGCAACCTCTGGCCAACCCTTGATGACCGCATCATCGGTCTGGCGAATGCCTTCATGGGCTTTATGGTGGATAAGGGCTATCTGTCCGATAAGGTAACCCTGGACGGCTGGGTTGACCCTGAACCGCTGCGCGAAGCCTATCGGCGCGAGAAAATCGCTTACGCGGCTTGAGTCAGACAGGTTTTTAAATAAAAAAGAGGCCGCATTCCAGCGGCCTTTTTTTTGATTATTTTCAGGTTGGTCAATTTAAGCCCTCTAAAGAAAGGGCTGGGCCGGTGAGAGGAGATAGCCATGAGTGGGGAGTTTGATTACATCATTGTCGGGGCCGGTTCGGCGGGTTGCGTATTGGCGAATCGGCTAAGTGCGGACCCGAAAAACCGGGTGCTACTGCTGGAGGCAGGCGGCAGGGATACCCACCCGGCAATGCGTATGCCGCTGGCGATGATGTCGCTGGTGCTCAATCCCAAATACAACTGGCCTTTCGAGTCCGAGCCAGAGCCCCACTGTTACCACCGGCGCATGCCGATTCCGCGCGGCAAGGTGTTTGGCGGTTCGTCGTCGATCAACGCGATGATTTATGCCCGTGCCCATCCGCTGGATTATGACGAGTGGCGGGACATGGGCCTTGATGGGTGGGGCTATGAGGACCTGCTACCGCTGTTTAAACGTTCGGAACAGCACTGGCGGGGTGAATCCGAATTTCATGGAGGGGCGGGTGAATTGACGGTGTCGCCGGTACCGGCAACCGCTGAATTTTACGAACAGTTTGCGACGGCTGCCGAGGCTGCCGGGTTTCCTCGCTCCTCGGACCACAATGGCGCGGAGCCTGAAGGCATTGCCCCGATTGAGGTGACTATCGACAAAAAAGGTCGCCGAGCGTCAACTGCCCGGGCTTTTGTCCATCCGGTGAAATCACGGCCCAACCTGACGGTTGAAATTAATGCGCTGGTGCGCCGGGTGGTGGTCAAGGATGGGCGTGCTATCGGGGTTGAATTTGATCAGAGAGGCACCACTCACACGGTGCATGCTAACCGCGAAGTCATTCTTAGTGGAGGCACCTATAACTCTCCTCAGCTGTTGCTGTTATCCGGGATTGGCCCTGCCGATGAACTCGCAGAAATGGGTATTGAATCCGTGGTGGATAGTCCCGAAGTGGGCCGAAACCTGCAGGAACACGTGAATGCGGTGGTCACCGTGAAAGTGACCAAACCCATCTCGCTTGATCCCATGTTGCGGTTTGACCGGATGGTCGTGTCGGTGCTGCAGTGGCTGTTTTCCGGTACCGGTAAAGCCTCCTCCATGCCGTTTGGGGGCCTCGGATTTGTGCGCACCCAGGCCGATAGTGTGCGCCCCGATGTGGAGCTTATTCCGAGTCCCATTGGACCCGAAGCGCGGCTCTGGTTTCCCGGCATCAGAAAAGCCCTGGGTCATCAGATAAGTTGCCGCGTTGCTACGCTGCATCCACGCAGTCGCGGCAAGGTGACTTTGCGGTCTGCCGATCCGTCGGTTGCGCCCCGAATACTCTGGAACCTGTTCGATGACCCGCAGGATTTACACACGTTGCGTGATGGCGTGAAGGCCGTCCGCGAAATCGTTAATCAGGAACCGCTAAAAAGCGCCCTGGGTGCTGAAGTGACTCCCGGTGATCAGGTCACCTCGGACGCAGACATTGAGGAGTGGCTGCGTCATAATTGCTGGACCGCTGCCCATCCGGCCGGTACCTGTCGAATGGGTACCGACGCCCAGGCTGTTGTCGATGGCCAGCTCCGCGTCAGGGGTGTTGAGGGTCTGCGTGTTGCCGACTGTTCGGTCATGCCTCGGGTGGTGGGTGGTAATACCAATGCGCCGAGCATTATGATTGGCGAAAAGGCGGCTGATCTGATTCTGCAGGGCTGATCGCTGGCTCGATGTAAAACCCAACTCGTTAACCCCACTTCACCTAAAACAGCGCACAAATATGGCCCGGCTACTGATAATCCTTGCGGTGATTGCTTGCCTGGTCTGGTTGCACGCACGCGTCATTAGACCCAATCCAGACGTCGAAAAATCAGACCATTTTGATGGTCAGCAATTTTTTAACCTTCAGCCGATTGACCATGGGTTTGACCTGTTTATAAAGTGGGTCCTCAACCGTGATCGCGGACCCTGGGCTGATTATGGAGATTACGACCAGTACCCGGCCGGCCCCGTACCGGCTAAACGTATCGAGGGTGATCAACTACGCGTCACCCTCGTCGGTCACGCCACCCTACTGATTCAAACGGCGGGACTGAATATCCTGACTGACCCGATATGGGCAGACCGGGCCGGGCCAAATAAGTACCTGTCTCTTATACACATCTCCGAGCCCACGAGACCTCTCTACATCT
>CAJXVN010000152.1 GCA_913060775.1 uncultured Gammaproteobacteria bacterium
CGAGATGTAGAGAGGTCTCGTGGGCTCGGAGATGTGTATAAGAGACAGTTACTGGCCCGTCAGAACTTCTTCGGTTAGCAGGCAACTAACTGCTACACCCGCGGTTCCGATAAACTCCCCAATTCACAAGATAAAGGCAGTCCTGCCCCTCCAACCTTTCTGAGCGACCCTGCAACGATGCCCGATTCGCCATCCACTAACCGTATAGCGCCACTCCGTCTACTCCTGTTGATCGGAGCGGTGACGCTGATTATCTTCCCCTGGATTCCGGGGGCCGAGGAATTTAATAGTAACGAGATTTCGCTGAAACTCATGGCGCCGATCACCATGCCAATCATCGTCATGCTGCTGTTACTGGACGCCGTCATGCTGCTGGTCTATCGAGAAGGCAGTGAGGAGGCTCAGCAGCGGAAACAGTGGACTCAACTGATGCGTTGGAATTTCGTTTGCGCGGCACTGCTGATCGCTAGCTGGGTACCCTTTTTTGTCCGCCTGAACAGCTAACTGACGGCCATCGAATGCCGCCATGGAGCTAATTCTTGCCAGTTTAAACAGTGAAATTATCGCTCTTAGCAGCGCGTCGCCCATCGATGGCATCGCCTGCAACATCCTTTACTCGGATTCGGTAACCGCAGCCCTGGAGGCCGCTGAGTCGCACCCGGCTACTATTGTTGTCATTGACCTGGACACAATTCCGATTACCCCGGAACAGCAAGCAAAAATTGACCCGGCGCGGCTAATTACCCTTGGCACCCAGCCTCTCGCCAACCCACCGGCACTGCACCACCTGCCAATCGATACCCAGGGCAATTACTGGCCACTATTACTGATGATTGCTCAGCAATCGTACGTAGCCGCACCACCACCCACCCCGCCTCCGATCCTTACCCGAGAAATGGCCTGGGCAATGACAGAAAGCGCCAGTGCCGGGATGGTCGTGGTCGACGACCGGGGAAAGATACGCGACCTTAGCCAACGCCTGCAGCAGAACCTGCATAACCCCTACGAGGAAATCATTAACCAGTCGATAACGACTGCCCTGGGAGACTGCCAACCGGATAATCTGGAAAACTTCATCCGCGAATCAACCCCCGGCACCGTGGGTCAGTTCGAATTTGTAGATGATCGTCAGAACCCGCCCATAATCTGGTTGTTGTTAGGTCATACGGTGGTCAGTAACAACACCCAGTACCTGGCGGGAATCCTTCGAAATATTTCTCAGCGCCAGCAAAGTGAAACAGCGATGCGCAACACCCTGGCCGAAAACCAGGCCGTTATTAATGCGCAGCCGGACGGAATTTGCGTGCTCAATCATGAGTCGGTCATCATCGCCTGCAACCTTGCGTTGACTGAGCTGACCGGTTATTCGCAGATAGAACTGATCGGTCAACACGCAGGTATTCTGGTGGATTCAGAAGACGGGGATGCAGGACGACCAGCACTGTTTGACAGTTTTGAGCACCAGGAAGATTTCGAACTATGGCAAATTCGCCATGCTAACGGTCAGTTAATTAATGTCGAGGCGTACCAGACCGCCGTCGGCAGTGGTGAAAAACGCCGCTACTATTCCACTTTCCGAGACCTGCGCGAAAGGCAGGCAACGCAGCGTCAGCTCGAAACCAGCGAAGCTCGCTATCGAACAATATTCGGGGCCATCCCCGACAGCATCGCCATCACCACACAGGCGGGAGATTATCTTGAGGTTAACCGCGCCTACTGTGAACTGAGCGGCTTTAGTCGAGAAGCTTTGCTGGATAAAAATGTCACCATGGTGGCGGAAAATCAGGAGCAGCTAAAGCAGTTTTACGAGACCGTTATCAATGATGAACGAGCCTACGTTCATACAGAGGCCACCCGGCGTGACGGCCGGCCGGTCACCATGGACACCTTCGGTGCGCTGGTGCCGGCCAGTGAACCCGATGCACTGCCGAACGTCATCATTATTCACCGTGACCTCTCCGTACAGATCGCTGCCGAACACAACCGAAAACAGTTGAGCGACAAACTAGACCGACTGGTTGCCGCTGCGCCACTGGCCGTGTTTGAGATCGACCTCCATAAAAATATCGTCAGCTGGAACCCGGCGGCGGAAATGATGTTTGGTTATACCGCCAGCGAAGCCTGCCACCATCGGCTGACCGACATTACTCCGACCTCCAGACACACCAAGCTCAATCGAGTCTGGAACGAAATGGTCGCGGACCCGACGCCATTTTTCTATCTGGGCCAGGGAATCAACCGAGCCGGCGAGACCCTTGAACTGGAGTGGTACATCACCCCAATAACGGCTGAAGATAATGAGATTGTCACTATTATCACCCTGGCCCACGACATCACCGAGCGACGTCAGTTAGAGCAGCAGGTCCGGCAGGTGCAGAAAATGGAAGCGATTGGCCAGCTGGCCGGTGGCATCGCCCACGATTTCAACAATATTCTGGCCGGGATACTTGGCTATAGCGAACTGGCCGCCGAAGCGGCCGCAGGGCTGGAGGATACCGCGCTAGCGGATTATATTTCCGCCATTCACCAGGCAGGTAACCGCGGCCGCGACCTGATCCGGCAACTGCTCAACTACAGCCGCACCCAACCGATTAACCTCCAGGTTTTTGACCCCGAACCGGTCATTAACGAAGTGCTGGATATGCTCAGCGTTACCCTGCCTGCCACCGTGGTTATTCAGCGCAGCGCTGAGCCCGATTTACCGAAAATAGAGGCGGACCCGACCCAGCTCCACCAGGTGTTAATGAATATCTGTATCAATGCCAGGGACGCGCTACCTGGCGCCCATGGTGAGCTACAGGTTAACGCGACTCGCCGGCAGATCGACAAACAATTATGCGACTCCTGCCATCAACCATTTAGCGGGCAGTACCTGTGCATTAGCGTTGAAGACAATGGCAGCGGTATTAAGTCCAGCGTGCTTAGGAAAATTTTTGACCCGTTTTTCACCACCAAGGAAGTTGGCAAGGGCACCGGCATGGGCCTACCGGCGGCCGACGGGATCATCCACAGCATAGCCGGGCATTTGCAACTCCATTCCGTCGTCGGTACCGGCAGCCGTTTCGACGTCTACCTGCCGGTGTCGATGGCCGAGGTGAAGCCGCGCTCACCAGAAGCGGAAAAGCCCCCGGTGGGCACCACCGATCATCATCTGCTGCTGGTGGACGATGAACCCTCGATAATCGTGTTATTGCAGGAATTATTTAGTCAGCAGGGATATCGAGTAACCAGCTGCGCATCCGCAACCGAAGCATTAAAACTATTTGACGCGGACGAAACTCAATTCGATCTGGTGATCACTGATCACACCATGCCAACCATGACGGGCACTGAACTGGCCACTGAAATACTGCAACGGGCCCCAGATATTCCGGTCATTCTCTGCACCGGTTACATGCTCAACAATGAACCCGACGCCTGGCTGCCGGCCAACATTCGGGAACGACTTCTGAAACCGGTGCCCACTGGCGAACTGTTTGCCGCCGTCCATCGACTGTTAGCCAACCCGACACCGGTTATTCAGGCGCCTCCACCGGCAGGGTGAAATAAAAAGTTGCGCCCCCGTCCGGCCGGTTAAACCCACCGATGGTGCCGCGATGGGCGTCCACTATTTTTTTACAGATGGCCAGACCAAGGCCAGTTCCCCCGGCTTCGCTGCGGGTACGGACACCCTCTACAAAGGGATCAAACAGCACTTTTCTTTCGTCTTCGGGCAGCCCGACCCCACGATCTTCAACCATGACCATCACCTGGTGCCCGCTGTCATTCGACAGCGTAATGACCACGGCCTCATTTTCGGCACTGAACTTAAGCGCGTTCGAGAGTAAATTCACCAGCACCTGAGCAACCCGGTCAAAATCGCAGTAGGCCCGGAGACCACCCTCTACTTCCACCCGATTAACCGTTACCTGACGCTCTCCAATCTCCATCTGCATGTCATCAATCACTTTACCAACCAGCGCATCCAGATCGCAGGGCGACATTTTATAAGTCACCCCTCCCGATTCCAGCTGGGTGAGATCAAGCAGATCGTTGACTAGCATCAGTAATCGCTTGCCGCTGGCCTGAATACGGTTGAAATAACTTTTTAACTGGAATCGATCACCCTCGGCTGCCTTCGATTCACCGAACTCGGCGAAACTCAGCACCGAATGCAGCGGGGTCCTCAGCTCGTGGGACATATTGGCCAGAAACCTCGATTTTGCCCGGTTAGCGGCTTCTGCCTCATCGCGGGCCAAACTCAGACTACGGGTTTTTTTAGCCACCTGATCTGCAAGGGTGTCTCGATGGGCCCTCTGCGCCTCGTCTGCCTCGTACTGGGCCGTAATATCCCGCACAAAAGCAACCAGCGCCGGCTCGCCGTTGTAATCGGTCACCACCGCGTTAACCGCGACCCGAATCCGCTCGCCCTCGCCAGTCGTTATCCAGAACTGAGCGTGCATATCATCGCCGCTGGCAAAGGTTTTGATGAACAGACTAGCAGCCGCTTCACGCACTTCTTCATCGAGAAACTGTAGATAATCACAACCGCGAATGCGGTCGTTATCAAAGCCCACCATGGTCTGAAACTGTCGATTAGCAAACACCACTTTACGGTCCAGATCTATCAGCGTGATGCCGTCGCCACTGTTATCCACAATGGTGTTGTATATCTGCACTGAGCGCTCTAACGCCAGATGATCAGCCCGCTGCTCAGTCACATCACGAACAATGGCGAGCAGGTTAAATTCTCCGGTCAGATCAACGCGACTCAGACTCACTTCAAGGTCAATGAGATCACCGTTACCCCGACGACCCCGCCAGTCAAAACGGACCGACTGGCCACCTTCTGCCGCCGTGATGTATTTTCTGATCAACTCACTACTCTGGCGCTGAGATGACTGCAGCGCCGGCGACAACGAATCAATGGTGCTACCCAGCAGCTGCTCACGGGTAGACCCAAACACCTCCATCGCCTGCTGATTCAGGTCAACAATGGTGCTGCTACGGAGCACCAGAACGGCATCATTACCTTCGCTAAACAGGGCCTCGTAACGAGCATTGATCGCACTGTATTCGCGATGCCAGTCTTTGTGCCCGGACTGATTACGTAGCACCCCTTCAATGCCACCAACCCAGCCACCACTGTGATGCCAGACCGAACCACTAAAACTAAACCGCAACGACTCGCCGGCTAAGGTGCGCAGGACAACGTCCAGTTCATCAAAACGACCGTCCCCGGATTCCATAAGCCTGTGTAGGGCCTGCCAGTCCTCGTCGCTGATAAATTTACGCAGCGAATGGCGGGCCAGCTGATCCTGGCTGCCAATACCCAGCACCATGGACAAATGCGGAGAAGCCGCCACAATAGCGCCGCGCTCATCAATTCGCAAGTAATGGTCGCTCAGATTACTGAAGGCTTCCTGCAGCGATGGATCGTCGGGTGCCGCTGGTTTGATCGGGTCCGGCGTGTCGAGCGATTCTGCAGTGGATTCGTCAGGCGATTGCAGCCCGGGTTCTGCCCCGATTGATTGTTCGGCGCTACCAACTACACCGGTGCCGCCCAGTCCAAAGGACTCCGGACGACCGATGATCAACAGGTACTGATCACCCTCTCTAACGTACGGACGAATGCGCACATCCATTTCCGGACCATCCGGATCGGATTGACGCTGCGCGGTAAGTTGTAGCCGGAGCTGGTCGCCAATTCCCAGCCGACCGGTCAACTCCAGTAGTTGCTGATGACTGAACTGTGGGGAAACAAGCAGATCCCACATAAAAAGCGGGGCCAGAGCGGAATTTTCAAGCCCCCAGTACTCCCGGGAAACACGATTACCGAACACAATCTGGCCGTGCCGATCAGCCAGCAGCAGGATATCCGGCAGTTGATCGAACAACTCGTCCACATTTGCGAAATCGGCGGGTTTCAATCCCATTAAAATACTCGTCGGCACTCACCACTGAGATCGCCGGAAATACTACAACTAACTAGCGGACAGGAACCGTTCGACGAACGTCCCCCTCCGCTGCCAGACCGGCGACTGGGTCACAGTATCACTAATCGGCCGTTAAGCTGCTATCTTAAGGTAACCCCCTGAACGCTCGCGTCAGAAAAACAGTTCGATTTCCTGCTGATCATTGATCCGCGAAATTATCTGCCGCAAGGGATGGCCACCACCCGCAATACAGGTACCGGTTTGCAGGTCAAACTGCCAGCCATGATTGGGACAGGTCAGGGTGTTACCGGTCAAGCCCGATGCAGGGATATTCGCAGCCTGATGGGGGCACTGACTATCGTATACCCGCACCTCCTGCTGATCGCGCAGCACAAATACCGCCCGGTCGGCCACCTCCATGCGCACCGGCTCGTCAATCGGTAACTCGGCTACCGCGGTTAATCGGTGCCAGGTCGCCTCCTGGTCTAGCAGTTCTGGTGAAAACTCGGGGATATCCATGGTCAGAATAATCTCTATTGCCCAGTTGATGCGCGTAAGACCGAGCATCGGCAACGAAAACAGCAACACATCAATCACCTCGGCGGCGGACGCGCCGTCGCGCAGTGCTCGCGGCAGGTACTGACGCAACCCCGACTCACTCTGAGCATGGACCTTGCCAAGCAGGGATACCAGCCCGCGGGTTTTGGGATCGAGATTTTCGCCCGCCTGCTTGAGAAACTTAAAATAGGGGGCGACGACCTCGCCGCGGGTTTGCAATAGATAATCCATCGCTTTGCTCATCGACCACCTCCTGGCTAAAACAGACGTTAGGTTATTAACAAATAGAGCGGTGCAATCAACATATATCCGATCATAGACAGCGACAGGGCTGCGCCGTAGAGAGGAGCGTCAAGATCGTAACGGTAGGTCAATATAATCCCCACCGCCGGACTCGCTGACGCCATCGCCAGCGCAGTAATGGTCATGGTCTGCGGATCGACCGATAACGACCAGCCCACCAGCAATCCCACCGCCGGGGCCACCAGCAATCGGATAACCAACGCGGGCACCAATAGACCAATTTGGCGAAGTTGGTGAACCCGTAACGAAAGCCCGATGATGAAAACCATTAACGGGATTGCTGCCTGACCAAACTGCCAGCCAGCCTCTAGCGCCACTTCGGGAACCTCAATCCCCACCCCTTTGACCAGTAGTGCCGCAGCCACCCCCCAGAGTG
>CAJXVN010000153.1 GCA_913060775.1 uncultured Gammaproteobacteria bacterium
GTGGGCTCGGAGATGTGTATAAGAGACAGATATCCGGCCTTCCTTTTTCTGGCCGTCGCAGTCGGCAATAACTAACCAGTCCGAGCCAAAAAGCGGGTCGTCCTCGAACAGGAACACGCCTTTGCCATTGGCCATTTGATACCGACCGCAACGGTTGGTGCGGCGTTTGGCCAGTCGGCTGGGGTAGGCGCTGAGCAATAACCGGCCGACGTGTTCCTGTAGTTCGGTCAGGCTGAAGGTGGTAGTAGCATTATTGGCCCTTAACCGTTTATTGAGTGATCGAGCATTGGTGAGCAGCTGTTCAACGGTGGCTCGTCGCATCGGGTATTGATTCAACGCGCGTGTTTTATCCTGTTTGTATGCCTGCAGTGCCCAGAGCCGGTCGACAATGTCGGTACCGTGGTTAGGGGAAAAGATATCTCGCTCCGAGATGAGCGCTGCCAGTTCGCAGGCGATGGCCTGGGCGGTTGGGTTCTCGGCCCGTAGCAGCATGGCGGCCAGACCTGGGTGCAGGCCGAAGTCGGCAGCGGCCCTGCCTAAGGCGGTAATACGGCAGTCCTGATCAATCAGCTTTAGCGATTGCAGGGTGGCGATGGCGGTGTCGAAATGCGGTTTTGGGGCAGGGGTCAGCCAGTTCACCTGATCGGAATGGGAAATACCCCAACTGATCAGCTCAAGCACCAGGCTGGTCAGCTCTGCGGTGATTATCTCTTCGCTCTGGTACTCCTTCAGGGTTCGCTGTTTGGCTTCATCCCAGAGGCGAATGCAGTGGCCTGGCTGGGTTCGTCCGGCACGGCCCTGGCGCTGGTCGGCGGAGGCTCGTGAGATGGTGGTGGTTTCCAATCGTGTCATGCCGCTGCTGGGGTCGTAACGCAACTGTTTTTCCAGACCACTGTCGATCACGCAGGTGACGCCTTCGATGGTGAGACTGGTTTCGGCGATGTTGGTGGTGAAAATGACCCGGCGTTTACCGTCTGGGTCGGGCACCAGCGCCTGTTCCTGCTGGGCGATCGATAGGGCGCCATACAGGGGCAGAAACACAAGACCTGGTTGGTCACCGAACGCCTCTTGCGCGGCGGTTATGGATTGCCTGATTTCTTGCTGGCCGGGTAAAAAAACCAGCGTACCTCCGTCAGTCTTATCGGCTAGCACCTTGCGCAGGCTGTCAGTAATTTGCTGTTCAAGCGGCTGTCTGGATGGGTTGGTGTAACTGACCGAAACCGGATAAGCCCGCCCCGGGCAGTTAATGACCGCTGCACCGCCCATGTAATCGGCGATCTGCCGGGTGTCGATGGTGGCAGACATCACCAGTAGTTTCAGGTCCTCGCGAAGGGTTTGTTGAATATCCAGGCAGAGCATCAGTGCCAGGTCGCTATGAATTGATCGCTCATGGAATTCGTCAAAGATGATCAAGCCCACGTCGACCAGTTCCGGGTTCTGCTGAATTCTTCGCGTGAGAATGCCTTCGGTGACGATCTCTAGCTGGGTGGTGCGGGTGATTTTGCGGTCGTTTTTAACCTGATAACCGATGCGTTTGCCTAGCGGTTCGCCGCTTTGTCTGGCCAGGTAATGGGCGATGCTTCTGGTTGCCACCCGGCGGGGTTCCAGCATGAGAATCTTTTTGCCGCCAAGCCAGGGGGCATCCAGCAAACTGAGTGGCAGGGCGGTGGATTTTCCGGCGCCGGGTTCTGCCTGTAACACCAGGTTATTACTGGTGCTGAGAGACTGACTTATCTGTGGCAAAAATTCGGCGATGGGTAGCAAGCTAAGAGTTCCGAAAAAATGGGATCGCTAAGCGCGGAATATTAGTGAAAGGTTAAAACAAATTGCGGCCTTGATGCGGGCCGTTGGTGACTGGTTGTATTATCGGCTGCAAATTGAGAGCGGCGGTTGGGCCGTGCTGCGCATTGGGTTTTATTGGGTGAATAGAAGGTGGCGAAAATGGGTTTTAAAGTGCTGATAAGCGGTTTGATGGTTACCTTGATGCTAAACAGCGCCTGGGCAGATGAGGCCTATCTACCCAATCCGGCCACGGCGGGCCTCGACCGGGCACCGCTGATTGATATTCGTAACGCCAGGCGTGTTTTTCCTGGCATTCTCAGCGGCGGTCAGCCGACTGATGAGCAGTTGGCGGAAGCTCAGGCGAAGGGGTTTAAAACGGTTATTAATCTGCGCACAGCCGGTGAAATGCAAGGCTCGAAAGAGGCGGTCATCGTCCGTGACCTGGGGATGAATTACATCACCATACCCGTTGGTGGGGCGGCCGATATTAATCGTGAAAATAGTCAGGCGCTGATTACAGCGCTTGCGGATGCCGATCAATACCCGGTACTGGTGCACTGTGCCAGTGGTAATCGGGTGGGCGCCTTGTTTGCACTGGATGCGGCTGCAGACGGGCAGTTACCGGTTGAGGAGGCCATGGCTATTGGCACACAGACAGGGATGACTCGACTGGCAGGTGTTGTGAGAAGCAGGGTCGAACAGGAGAGGGCATCCGCATCAGACACGGAGCTCCACAGCGACATTGCGAGTCAGTGTGATAGCCGCCCCGTAACAACAACCTTAGCGGCTAACCAAATTTGTGATTAGTACCTGGCCTGGTGGCACCCCCGCTGCCAGTTAGCTTAAAGATTCTCGCTATTGTTCCAGGTCGGCATGAGTGTGTTAGCCGGCAGCTCCTCATCAAGCACTTTATCGGCGGTGATTTTGCCGGCGACGGGCAGTCCGGCCGGGTCGAGCTTGCCGACCTGCACAAGGGCGGTGGCCTGATCCCAGTAGATGTGTTCGTGGCAGATCTTGTCACCGCGGAAATTGACGATGGCGATCATGGGTATTTCCACCGGTTTGCCGGTGGCTGCGATGCCCGGCAGTAACCAGTCAATCTCCTGTGTGTGGGTAAAGCAGAAGAGGAATTCGTCGACAATTTTATCGACCCCCACCGTGCGTGAAACAGGAATCATGTTGGTGTCTGGCGGGTTACGAGGAATGAAGTGGTGCTGGTAAAAACGTGACAGCCGTTCGCGGCCGGTGCCGCCGGTCATGGTTGGAATGTGATTAACGTAGGGTCGTTCAACCATCGTTTCCAGCGCAGCGGCGGGGTTTTTCGTTTCAAATTCGCAGGCCAGGTGGTCGTCCCAGATGGCCTCGAGGTCGTAGTTGGGGCCGATGGTATTACGCAGTTGGGCGAGGGATCGGGAGTAGGCAATGGCGGTGGCGGAGCGGTCGTAAGCCGCTTTTTCCGGCGTGGTGAAACCGTGATCCGATTGTGGGTAGAGGTGATATTTAAGATGGGTGTGGGCGGCGAACACCGCGTCGATTTGGGCAACCACCTCGGGCGGGGTGTAGCCATCCAGGCCAGCGATGTGCTGCATCACCGGGCAACTGATGTTGGCTGCCTCATCAAGGTGATGTTCGAGGCCAACACCGTAGTAGCCAATGGCCACGTCCAGGTCATGCCGAGCGGCGGTTAAATAGGCCAGGCTGCCACCCAGGCAGTAACCGAGAAAGCCCACTTTTCCGGTGCATTCGGGCAAGGCTCGCAACGCCGCAACGGCCGTGCCAACGTCATCTACCGCCTGATCGAGATCGAGTTGTTGATAGAACGCAAATGCCTTTTCACGATCAGCGTCGGAGTAACCCAGGTCTACGCCGGTTTCGAGTCGCCAGAACAGGTCAGGTACCAGGACGACGTAACCTTCGGCCGCATACTGTTCGGCCATTTCGCGCATGAACGAATTAATGCCAAAAATTTCCTGTCCGAGAATCAGCCCCGGCCCTTCGCCAGCGGGGGGCAGCACAAGGTGGCCGTTGAATTCGGCCTGGTCATTGCTGGCGATGTTGATGGTTTGGCTAGACATGGATTGCTCCTTTACGGGGGGTCGGATTGGTGCGTGTTCACGTTATATGATCGGCCACCCTGAACCGGTCAATCGGCTGGATTAGCGGTGAGGGTCGATGGAAGTATTGTCGGATTATGAGTTTGTCCATTTGCCCCAGTTTTCGATAGCGGCGGTCACGGCCCCGCCGTCATCGCTGCCCACCTCATCGGCGAGGAGGGCGTTTAATTTGCCGTTCAGCTCCATAATCAGTGCCAGGTCGGCGTCGTCACCGTGAGCGAGATTGACCATTTCATCCGGGTCTTTGGCGCGGTCAAACAGCTCAATGTCATTGTTGCGGCGCAGCGCCTGCAGGGTCTGCGGGGTGTTGAAATTTGCAGCGGCAAAATAACGGGTGAATTTATAACGGCCATCGTAATAGGTACGTTGCAACCCCCGTTTATGGAAATCGGGTGTCAACGTAGGATCGGATTTGCCATTAAAGGCATTGGCGGTTGCCTGGCCAACAAAATCACGGTCGGTGGTGATCAGGCCGTCATAACTGTAGAGCAGTCCTTCCGGGCGCAGGGCGGCAATATCGTCGCTAGGGTTGAGCGCGAGCTTACTGAAGTCTTTGCCCGGCAGGTTACCGGCAAGCTCGTTGAGTTGATCGATATTCCCCCCGGCCAGTGCGTTGATAGTGGGAAACAGATCGACGTGGGAAGTCAGTGCTGCACAGACGGAATCCTTCGGGCCTTCCGGGTGAGCAATCATCAGCGGCACGTGAATATGCTCGTCGTAAGCGCCGGAGCCTTTGTTGCGCATGCCGCCGTGGACACCGCCGTGTTCGCCATGGTCGGAGGTGAAAATAATAATCGTGTTGTGCTGCATATCCAGTTCGGCCAGGGTGTCGAGCAGGGTGCCGATGGTGCGGTCGTTATCCTGAAGCAAATTTAGATAAAAATCGCTGTGCCGCTGCCACAGGTCTTCCCGGTCGCTCGGAATATGACCGACTATCTGGTCCCAGGAAGCGACAAATTCCGCGTGGGCAGCGGGCCGACCGGGTTCATCCAGGGGTTGATGCAGGCCTCTTGCGGGCGGAGAGTTCCAGACTTTCTGGTAATGGGGAGTCGCCGGAGGGCGGCGCAGCATGCGTGCCACGTTGGGAGTTTCCTGCAGCTTTTCACCGGGCAGGTCCACGTTGGCCCACTGAATATCGTGGGGATTAACCAGCGATACGGTCAACGCCCAGGGTTTCCCCGCCTGGTTACTCTGACTGCCCTGTCGGCGCAGCCAGCTCATGGCCGCCGCGGCAATGGCGTCGTCGTCAAAGTAACCCTCCAGTGGCAGGCCAAAACGATCTCCGTGCGGGTCCCAGTCGTTAAAACCAAAGGGTTCAAGGGCAGCGGAGAAATTGCGGCTTTTGGGTTGGAGCGATTCCTTAGAAAGGTGCCATTTTCCTTTATAGCCGACGGTGTAGCCGAGCCCTTGCAGGGCGTGACCCCAGGTGGGCATGCCGTGGGGGAAGTCGGGCGCGTAGGGGTAGTTGGAGTTATCAAACAGGCCCGTCTGCTGCACGTGGCGTCCGGTGTATATCACCCCGCGAGAGGAGGTGCACATATTGGAAGCGGTGTAGTGACGCTGAAAACTCACTCCGCTGGCAGCGATGCGCTGGCGGTTAGGTAGCTCGAACGCTGGCACGGTGGGGTATTCAAAACTCTCCTGATCGGTGCTGATAAAGAGAATGTTGTAACCACCGGGGGGCGTTTCGCCACGGTGTTTGAGAATGGCCGGAGCAAGGTTCGCGTTGTTCCCCGGGGGTTTGGCCGCACTGGCTCCTACCAGAGGAGCGGCGGCGATTGCACCGGCACCGGCGGCCAGACCGCCGAGAAATCCACGGCGACTGATGCCGTTGTTATCGGTGGTTCTCTGGTGGTCGGTCTGCTTTTTATCGCGCGCCATTTTTCCTCCCCCGGAATATTTTGCAGGCGTGATTATGGCCTCAGCTAGCCACGGTGTGGAAGATTTACCGGTTAGTCCGCAGCGAATTGGGATGCGCTCGACTGGCCGGTGCTTCGCTTACCTCGCGAGTAATCCTACGATCACCAGCGCCAGAATAAAGGAAACACCTTTCCAGAACAGGGCAGGATCACGCTCAAGCAGGGGTGGGCGGGCTTTGTTGAGGAAGGCCTGGCTGGGGCGACGTAGGTCGTAGGTGAATTCCGATAGTTCTTCGTAACGTTTTAAGGGGTTGGGTTGGACGGCTTTTTTAAGGACATCATCTATCCAGGCGGGAATGGCCCGGTCGTCGCTGAGTACGGTTTTGTAGACCAGTTTATTTTGGCCGGCGCGGGTTTTAGCTTTGGCTACTTCGGCGCCGTAGGGCAGCTTGCCGGAGAGCATCTGGTAGGTGATTACCCCCAGCGAGAACAGGTCTGACCGGGTGGTGCCGGGTTCGCCGAGAAAGTATTCCGGCGCGCTGTACTGGGCGGTACCCTGCAATTCATGGCGTGTTATTGGGGTGGCAATTTCGGCGATACCGGCCACCCGGGTGGAGCCAAAGTCGATAATTTTCACCGTGCCGGTGGTGTCGATCATGATGTTGGCCGGGCGCAGGTCCTGGTGAAGCATTTCCAGGCGGTGAAAGGCCCTGAGTCCTTTGGCAATTTGCTCAACGATATCGCGCACCGTTTCGATATCCGGCCGGGGGTTATCGATCATCCATTGGGTCAGAGTCTGGCCATCGATAAATTCCATGACGATATAGAGGTAGTTACGCTTGCGGTTTTGGTCTCGGGGTTTGAGCACGTAGGGACTGTTCAGCCGCCGGGCGATCCACTCCTCCATCAGAAAGTTTTCCAGATAGGCCGGATCGTCCCGCAAATCGATGGACGGGGTTTTGATGATGACCTGGGTGCCGGTCTGGTCGTCCACGGCCAGGTAGACATGGCTGCGACTGCTGGCGTGCACCTCTCTAATAATGGTGAAACCATCGAAGGCCGTGCGGGCATCGAGTTGCGGCGGGAAGGGTAGTTCGGTTATCTGTTGATAAAGCTCATCGGCGTTCTGGCTGGGTAGCTCGTCGATGCGAATAAGCTGAGCGCTAAGGTTGTCGTCGCTACCCTGCTCGAAGGCAAAGTCCACGATGGCGCTGGCGGCCTGGTCGAGGTCCTGTTCATATTCCTCAATGGCGTTAACCACCATTTGGGAATCTGCGTGTTCGTAGACCCCATCCGTCGCCAGAAAAAAAATATCGCCCGGTTCGATGGTCCTGTCTCTTATACACATCTCCGAGCCCACGAGACCTCTCTACATCTCGT
>CAJXVN010000154.1 GCA_913060775.1 uncultured Gammaproteobacteria bacterium
TCGTCGGCAGCGTCAGATGTGTATAAGAGACAGACCTAATTCCCGTTTTCTGGATGGCGGGCACCCAAAAAATTAAATTTATGAATGCCAGTATTGAAACCGATGGCCTGTTTGGCTGGATGATGCCTACCAATGCAACCGTCGCCTGGTTTGGGAACCCTGACTGGGGCCTGGGGCTGCCGATGCCGGAAGTCATGGCCTTTCTGGCTGGCTGGGCCGAACTGGGCGGTGCTCTGCTGCTGCTGGTGGGGTTAGCCACGCGCTGGATCGCTATTCCGCTAATGGTGACCATGGTCATGGCGATGGTCACCGTGCATTGGCAGTACGGTTGGCAGGCTATTGCCGACGCCAGCGCCCCCTTTGCCAATGACAGAGTGCTGGGCGGCGTTGAAAGGCTGGCCGCTGGCCGTGAGTTACTCAAGGAGCATGGTCACTACAGCTGGCTGACAGAGCACGGTTCTTTTGTCATGCTCAACAACGGTATCGAATTTGCGGCCACCTATCTGGTGATGCTGCTGGTGCTATTTTTCTACGGCGGGGGTCGATACGTTAGTGTCGATTACTGGCTGGCAAAACGCTTTCGCGAATAGCGCTCCGGTTGATGGCTCGGGGTTGCGGGTATTCTTCACCCTGCTAACAGGGTGCTGTTGATAAGATAATGGGCCCGGCAAAATTGCCGGCCTTTTTTTGCCCAGCCAACCGAGAGAACTCACCATGTCACGCGATCGCCGTCATGCCTACTGGCGCACTAACCTTCGTTATCTGACCGTACTGCTATTCATCTGGTTTGCGGTCTCTTTCGGTTGCGGCATTCTCTTTGTGGAGCAGCTCGATCAAATTCGCATCGGCGGGTTTGGCCTCGGGTTCTGGTTTGCTCAGCAGGGTTCTATTTACTGCTTCGTCCTGCTAATCCTCGCCTATGTCTGGTTGATGAACCGGGCCGACAAAAAATTTGAATCCCGCAAGCAGGAGCCGGGCGTATGAATGTTCAGGCCTGGACCTTTGTCATGGTTGGGCTCTCATTCGCCCTCTATATTGGTGTCGCTATCTGGGCACGGGCCGGTTCTACCGGGGAGTTTTATGTGGCCGGTGGCAAAGTCTCGCCGCTGACTAACGGGCTGGCCACGGCGGCCGACTGGATGAGCGCCGCCTCGTTCATCTCCATGGCCGGCATCATCTCGTTTATGGGCCGCGATGGCAGTGTTTACCTGATGGGCTGGACCGGCGGCTACGTGTTGCTGGCCCTGCTACTGGCCCCCTATCTGCGCAAATTTGGCAAGTACACGGTGCCGGACTTTGTCGGCGATCGTTACTATTCTCAGATTGCCCGAGTGGTGGCGGTGGTCTGTGCCATCTTTGTTTCCTTCACCTACGTGGCCGGGCAGATGCGGGGCGTTGGTATCGTCTTTTCCCGGTTTCTCGATGTCGGCATCAATGAAGGCGTGCTAATTGGCATGGCCATCGTCTTTTTCTATGCGGTGCTGGGGGGTATGAAAGGCATTACCTATACCCAGGTAGCCCAGTACTGTGTGCTGATCTTTGCGTTCATGGTGCCGGCAATCTATATCTCCATCATGATTACTGGCCAGCCTGTGCCACAGCTCGGTTTTGGTTCTACCCTGGCCGACGGCAGTGGTGTTTATCTGCTGGAACGTCTTGATGGCCTTAGCCAGCAACTCGGGTTTGCCGCCTATACGGCGGGCGGTAAGAGTACTCAGGATCTGTTTTTTATCACCGCCGCGTTAATGGTCGGTACCGCCGGCCTGCCCCATGTGCTGGTGCGTTTTTATACGGTCCCGAAGGTGTCCGGCGCCCGTAGCAGTGCCGGTTGGGCATTACTGTTTATTGCCCTGCTCTACACCACGGCCCCGGCGGTAGCAGCCTTTGCCCGCACCAACCTGCTCAGCGTGATTCCTGAGATCGCCTATACCGATGTGCCGGAATGGTTCAGTAAATGGGAGAGCACCGGGTTAATCAAGTTTGACGATAAAAACGGCGATGGCCATATCCAGTACACCGGCCCGGCGAGTGACGTGGAAAATGAGCTCACCATTGACCGTGACATTATGGTGCTGGCTAATCCTGAGATTGCCCAGTTGCCCGCCTGGGTAGTGGGTCTGGTTGCTGCCGGGGGGTTAGCGGCGGCGCTGTCCACTGCCGCTGGCCTGCTGCTGGTGATTTCGTCGGCCGTGGCTCACGATTTACTGAAAAGTACTTTTCGACCGAACATCACCGATAAAGGCGAATTACTGGTGGCGCGTATTGCGGCTGGACTCGCGGTTTGTGTGGCCGGCTATTTTGGTATCAACCCGCCGGGTTTCGTTGCGCAGGTGGTGGCGTTTGCGTTTGGCCTGGCCGCCGCGTCATTCTTTCCGGTGATCCTGTTGGGTATTTTCTGGAAACGGGCAAACGACCGCGGCGCCATTGCCGGCATGATCTCCGGTATTGGCTTTACTGCAGGTTATATCGTCTACTTCAAGTTTATGAACCCGGAACTCAACAGCGCTGCTCATTGGCTATTTGGTATCTCTCCCGAAGGTATCGGCACTTTCGGTATGATGATCAATTTTGCGGTGGCGATTTCGGTGTCGTTGCTGACACCACCACCGCCAGCGGCCGTACAGGAGCTGGTCGAGGAGATCCGATTGCCGGATCACATTGGCCCGGCTCACGAGTTATCGGCCTAGGAGGATACGGATGAAAGCAACCTGGAACGGCGCTATTCTCGCCCAGAGTGATGCAACGATAGAGATTGAGGGTAACCAGTATTTCCCGCCGGCCTCGGTTAACCGAGAGCATTTTCAGACCAGCGATACTCATAGCCATTGCGGCTGGAAAGGGGATGCCAGTTATTACCACCTGAATGTCGGCGGAGAAGTTAATACCGACGCGGCCTGGTATTACCCGGAACCCTATGCCGAAGCCGAGCAAATCACCGGCTACGTGGCTTTCTGGAAAGGGGTTGAAGTTACCGAGTAGTCCCCTGGCGGGTCGGCTGGTGACCGCAAAGCGTGGTTTCTCGTGGGCGTTACTCTTCATTGCCGGGCTGTCGACCACCCTGCCAGCGCAAACAGTTGAGCAGCCCGTTGCAACGGCGACCGAGGCCGTCCTTGATACCTCCCACGGATTGCTGTGGCGAATAGAATCCGCTGGCGGTACTAGTAGCCATCTATTTGGCACCATCCACGTGGCAGAGCCCGCGGTTTTGCAGTTGCCATCGCCGGTGCGGGCGGTGTTTGATGCGGCGGATTTATTAGTCGTTGAGGTGGTGCTCGAGCCCGGTGATTACCTGAAAATTGCCCGGCGGATGAAATTGACCGGTGGCCAGACCTTGCCCGGGTTGATTGGCGAGAGTCTCTATTCCCGGGTGCTCCACGCTGCCCATAGCCGCGATATATCCCAGCCGCTGCGTCGACTCAGGCCCTGGGCCGTGGCCACCCTGCTGGTGACACCCCGTTCGATCAGTGCGATGGTGCTCGATCAGCAGCTCGAACGGGATGCCGTGATGATGGGCAAACCGGTGATGGCGCTGGAGAGCGTGGATGAACAGCTGGCGGTATTCGAAAACATGTCCATTGACGACCAGGTCGACCTGCTGCACGAAGCGGTACTGGCGACCCTGGAGTTCGAGGTTTACTACGGCGAACTGCTGGTGGCGTACCTGAACCGCGATCTGGCCCGGCTGGTGCACCTGTCCCGGCTCCATCTGGCGCAAAGAACTCGGTTAAAACAAACGCTGCAGGTAAGGCTAGTGGATCAGCGCAATCAGCGCATGATTGAACGGCTGTCGCCAATTCTGCGGCAGGGAGGCGCTTTTATTGCCGTTGGTGCCCTGCATTTGCCGGGAGAGGCGGGCCTGCTGCAGAGACTCAATGACCAGGGTTACCGGGTTGTCCGCGAATACTGATCGCTTATCCCCTATAATCCCCGCCCTTCAAAATTTAGTCAGGTTTTAACACTATGGATCAGGATCAACTAACCCGCGCGCTTTTTCCAGAGGCCAGTAGTCGGGTGGCCCTGGTCCGGCTTGATGAGACCTGGCAGGCCATGCTCGAGCGTCACCATTACCCGCCGGCCATTCAAACATTACTTGGCGAATTGCTGGCTGCTGCGGCGCTACTGGCTTCTACCATTAAAAATGATGGTCGCCTGAACCTGGAAATTCGTGGCGAAGGGGCGCTCTCGTTAGTCACCATCGAGTGTGGCGCTAATGGAGAGATGCGCGGCCTTGCACGGTGGCAGGAACCGATATCGACAGAGGGTGATCTGCAGTCGCTAACCGGCGGCGGATTGCTGGTAATGACCACCGAAACGGCGGCCGGAAAACGTTATCAGGGCATTGTTTCGTTAGAGGGTAACAGTGTCGCAACGGTGCTGGAGCATTACTTTCGCGAATCTGAGCAACTGCCGACGCGGCTCTGGTTGTCCACCAGCGATCAGCGGGCCAGCGGTTTTTTGTTGCAGCAGCTACCGGGAGAGCGCGAGGCCGACAGCTGGGAGCGTCTGCAACATCTTTCACAAACCATCACCGACGAAGAGCTGCAAACCTTGCCTGCGCCCGAGTTGCTGCATCGCCTGTACCATCAGGAGTCCATGCAAATGCTGCAGCCGCAGGATTTTCGGTTCCATTGCCGTTGCTCAGCGGAGCGAGTGACCCGGGTCCTGGTTTCCCTGGGTCGGCGCGAGATGGAGGAGACTCTGGAGCAGGAAGGTGAGGTGAAAGTGGATTGCGAATTCTGTAACCAGGTGTACCGTTTTGATGAGGAAGATATTGCCCGGTTGTTCGGTGATCCCAATGAGCCGATGGTGCATTAATTCCACACCTGGTTTGATTGCCGCCCCTGCCCAGGGACTTTAAGATTTAATCAGTTTGAGTAAATTCTCAACGATTTCCCTGGTTTTATCAGCAATTCCCGGCTGTTTGCTCTCTCGTGGTCCCGCAATGTTCAAGGTCGAAATTTCCAGCGCGACGAGCCAGTCGATTACCTGTTCCAGTTCCAGCGGTTGACGCAGATCGATTACCCGACAGGGCCGATTTTTTTGCAGTGCCAGCTCCAGGGTCAGTCGGGTGCCACCTTCCAGGCGACCACCGGTAATGATTAAGGTGCCGTCGCTGTCAATGATGTTCTGTTCAGTGCGCACATCGTAACGGGGTGAGTCGGATTCGGTTAGCGGGTATCGTGGGTCGATAGGGCCATCTTCTGCTCGGCGTCCCAGCGGGCACCAGCCGCCACAGTCAAAACCGAGCTCCAGGGCTGCGTCAAGGGCACCGCGATCCACCCCGGCCTGACCGCCGGAGACAATTTTCTTCACCATTATTCGGCTGGTGACTGCGTTTCGACGTGATCGGCTGGCGGCTGCCAGAACAGGGCTAACCCGAATAGCAGCCAGCTGGCAATAAATAGTAAACCGCCAAACGGCGTGACCATGCCCAGCCAGCGGCTACCTAGAAGGGCCAGCAGGTAGAGCGAGCCACTAAACAGCAGGGTGCCAGCCAGCATCAACGAGCCGCTCCACTGGAGGAGTCGGTTCAGGGGATGGCGCTGCAGGGCCAGCCCGATCAGGGTGAGGCCAAGGGCGTGATAAAAATGGTACTGAACGGCGGTGTGGTAAACCCCGAGGTGATATTCGTCCAGCTGGCCGCGCAGGCCATGGGTGCCAAAGGCACCAAAACCAACCGCCAGCAGTGCGCTCAGCGGGCCAAGCAGGCCGATTATTCGGGACATTAATTAACTCCAGAGGCCGGGGCCAGATGGTATTCAGTTAAGGGTCTTTGGTGGAGCACGACTCGAACGCGTCACCGCCGATCGATTGGTTCAGATTGCGTTGGAGCTGATCGGCAGGCAAGGATTCAGGCACCAGGGTTTATTATAGGCAGGCCCCAGGGACAACGGCATGCCCCCGGTCAAATCGGTAGGGGATTCCCACTATCCCAGCGATCATCGGAGCAGTGAACAGGGCTTCGAGATAGCAGGGAAAACAACAGTAGATGTGAACAACAGTAAAAGGAGATCAGATTTGAAATTTATCGGCGCCCACGTAAGCACCGCCGGCGGGGTGGAGAACGCCCCAATGAATGCCGAACAGATTGGCGCAAATGCCTTCGCCATGTTCACTAAAAATCAGCGTCAGTGGGAAGGTAAGCCTCTCACCGCTGCCTCGCAGAAGGCTTTTAAGGAGCGGTGCGAGCAACATGGTTATAGCAAGGCGCAAATTCTGCCCCACGACAGTTATTTAATTAATCTGGGCCACCCGGAAGATGAGCCGCTGGAAAAATCCCGTGCTGCATTTATTGACGAGATGGAACGGTGTCAGTTTCTGGGGTTGGAGCTGCTTAATTTTCACCCTGGCAGCCATTTAAAAAAAACCGACCCGGAGAGCTGTCTGGCAACCATTGCCGAGTCGCTTAACCAGGCATTAGCGGTAACCGAAGGCGTGGTAGCAGTGATTGAGAACACGGCGGGTCAGGGCACTAACCTGGGTTATCGTTTCGAACAGTTAGCCACCATCATCGACCAGGTTGACGATAAAAGCCGGGTAGGCGTCTGCCTGGATACCTGCCATCTTTTTGCCGCCGGCTATGACCTTCGCGACCGCCAGGCCTGTGAGGAAACCTTTGCCGAATTTGAGCGCCTGGTCGGGTTTGAGTACCTTCGGGGTATGCACCTTAATGATTCAAAAAAGCCGCTCGATAGCCACGTCGATCGTCACGAATCCCTGGGGGATGGTGAGATTGGCATGGCGCCGTTTGAGTACATCATGGCCGATGACCGCTTTGATGGTATCCCCCTGGTGCTGGAGACACCCAACCCGGATCGCTGGGCCGACGAGATCGCGATGTTGCGCCGATTTAGTGAGGACTAAAGCGGTTCCGAGTCCCATCTAGCCGGGGATGCGGTTATCAAATGGGGGGTTACTCTTTCCCCTCGTCGCGTTCCTGTTGCCGGCGTTCAACGGCCGCTTTATGTCTGTCTCTTATACACATCTCCGAGCCCACGAGACCTCTCTACATCTC
>CAJXVN010000155.1 GCA_913060775.1 uncultured Gammaproteobacteria bacterium
ACGAGATGTAGAGAGGTCTCGTGGGCTCGGAGATGTGTATAAGAGACAGGTTACCGAGCACGGCCAGTTGGCAGGCGATTTTGGTTGACGGCCTATTCAAATCAGGTGATGTGATTGTCAGAAACTGATGACCGGCCCCTTGCCGGCTATTTAGTGGTCAGTATCGAGCAGGCGATTGCGGCGCCCTACTGCACCCGGTTGATGGCCGATCAGGGTGCGCGGGTGGTTAAGGTGGAGCGACCCGACGGCGGCGATTTTGCCCGTGGTTACGATACCCGAGTGCGCGGTGAGGCGAGCCATTTCATCTGGTGTAACCGCTCCAAAGAGAGCCTGGCGCTTGACCTGAAGGATGCGGATTCGGTCGTTAAATTACGACAACTAATCGACCGGGCCGATGTCTTCATCCAGAACCTGGCTCCGGGCGCCGCAGAGAAACTGGGTTTGGCCCCCGAACAGCTGCGCCAGACCAATCCGCGCCTGGTGACCTGCACCATTTCCGGATTTGGCGATAGCGGCCCCTACAGTCGCAATAAAGCTTACGACCTGCTGATTCAGGCGGAATCCGGGTTCCTGTCCACCACCGGGACCGCCGATGCCCCGGCAAAAGCGGGGATTTCCATTGCGGATATCTGTGCCGGGGTGACCGCTTACAACACGATTCTGGCGGCGCTGCTTAAACGCGGGCGCACCGGTCAGGGCGACCATATTGATGTGTCGATGCTCGAAGCGATGGCCGAGTGGATGGGATACCCCCTTTACTACAGTTTTGATGGCGCACCGCCGCCCGTGCCTGCCGGGGCCGGGCACGCCACTATATTTCCCTATGGACCCTTTCCTGCGGCTGACGGCACGGTGCTGTTCGGACTGCAGAATGATCGCGAATGGGTTTCTTTCTGTAACACCGTGCTGGAGCGCCCGGAAATGGCAACGGATACCCGGTTTCAGGGTAATGCCGGTCGGGCCAGCCACCGCGACGAGATTGATCAAGTGATACGCGAACGGCTGGCCAGCCTGACCAAAGCGCAAACCATGGAGTTAATGAAATCCGCCGGCATTGCCACGGCAGAAGTGCGGGACATGGCCGATGTCTGGGCCCACCCTCAGTTAGCTGCCCGCCAGCGCTGGGATGAGATTGAGACGCCGGCGGGTCGGGTCCCGACCCTGCGGCCGGTGAGTGGCGATGGCTGGCAACCGCGCATGGACCCGGTACCATCACTCGGCGAGCAGACCGACAAAATCCTTCGTGAAATAGAGGGCTTTAACAACCCCAGCGAATCATCACAGGAACGGAAACAGTGAAAACCCATGCACTGCCAGAGCACGAAGAGCTGCGCGAAGCCCTGCGAGGATTATGCGCAACCTTTCCCGCCGATTATCACCGTCGCCACGGTGCTGACCAGACCTATCCCGAAGAGTTTATTAATGCCCTGACCGAGGCTGGCTGGCTGGCCGCGATGATTCCCGAGGAATACGGCGGATCCGAGCTGGGACTTACTGAAGCCTCCATCGTCATGGAAGAGATCAACCGCTCCGGCGGCAATGCCGGCCATTGCCACGGCCAGATGTACAACATGAGCACCCTGATGCGTAACGGCTCTGCCGAGCAGAAAGCGCTCTACCTGCCCAAAATTGCCTCCGGTGAGTTGCGTCTGCAGTCGATGGCAGTGACCGAACCGACCACCGGCACCGACACCACCAGGCTCAAGACCACGGCAGTGCGCAAAGGTGATCATTATGTGGTCAATGGCCAGAAGGTCTGGATCAGCCGGGTGCAGCATTCTGATCTGATGATTCTGCTGGCGCGGACCACGCCGCTGGCCGAGGTCAAGCGCAAAACCGAAGGGCTGTCGGTGTTCATCGTTGACCTGAAAACGGCGATTGGCAACGGTCTGGAGATCAAACCGATTGCCAACATGGTCGGCCACGAAACCAATGAGCTGTTTTTTGACAACCTCGAGATTCCGGTAGAAAACCTCATTGGCGAGGAGGGGCGTGGGTTTCGTTATATCCTCGATGGCCTCAACGCCGAGCGCACCCTGATTGCAGCCGAGTGTATCGGCGATGGCTACTGGTTTCTGGAAAAGGCCACTGACTACGCCCGCGAGCGGGTGGTGTTCGATCGGCCCATTGGCCAGAACCAGGGCGTGCAGTTCCCGCTGGCGCGCTGCTTTGTGAATGTGGAGGCGGCTAATTTGATGCGTTTCGAGGCCTGCCGACGATTCGACGCCGAGCAGGAATGCGGTGCTCAGGCCAACATGGCCAAATTGCTGGCGGCGGATGCATCCTGGGCAGCGGCCAACGAGTGCCTGCAGGTTCATGGTGGTTTTGGTTTTGCCCAGGAGTACGACATCGAGCGTAAATTTCGTGAGACCCGCCTCTATCAGGTGGCGCCGATTTCCACCAATCTGCTACTGGCTTACGTCTCTGAACATATCCTCGAACTGCCCCGATCCTTCTGACCGCCGATGACTGAATACGCTAATCAGCCCGACTTCTCATTCCCGCTGTTTGTACCCGGAAGCCGCCCGGAGCGGATTGCCAAAGCCTGGGTTGCCGGCACGGATGCCATCATTGTTGACCTCGAAGATGCGGTGGCAGCGGCCGACAAACAGTCCGCCCGATTGGCGGTCAGTGGTGCAATAACCGAACGCCCCACCGTAACCACTTACCTGCGTATTAATGGGGTCGAGACTCCCTGGTATGACCAGGACCTTGAACTGCTGACCGGTGTCCCGTTTCACGGCGTGGTGTTGCCAAAAGCTGAGACTGCTGACCAGCTCGCGGCGTTACGTCGTCGCTTACAGCCCGGTCAGAAAATCATCGCGCTGATAGAAACTGCCCGGGGAGTAGCCAATGTTCGCGCCATTGCGCCGGAGGCTGACCGGCTGGCGTTTGGCTCCATCGACTATTGCGCCGACATGGGGTTAGAACATACCAAAACGGCGCTGCTCCACGCCCGCTCTGAAATTGTTCTGGCCGCCAGAATCGCTGGCATCGGTGGTCCGCTGGATGGCATCACCACTGCCACCGACGATGCGGCAGTCATCCAGCAGGATGCCGCCCATAGCGCTGAACTCGGCTTTGCGGGAAAACTGCTGATTCACCCTGCCCAGCTGCTACCCGCTCGTCAGGGGTTTGCGCCCAGCAGTGACGAAATTGCCTGGGCAGAACAGGTCATCGACGCCGTGACCGACAGCGGTGCGGCACGGGTGAACGGCCAGATGGTCGATGCGCCGGTGATCACTCGGGCACGCGCTCTGCTGGCTCGCCAGGATGCCCTTAGTTAAAACCACCGGAACCAAGCGATATGGAAAGCCTCGACATCGATCACCTGAAAACCTGGATTGGCGAAACTGAAACCGTTGAGGATCAGATTACCGTGTCGCTAATTGACCGTTTTCGCGCCACTTTTTATGACAAGCTCTGGCCCACGGGTGATGCAGCACCCCTGGGGCTTCACTGGTGTCTCGCACCCCCTGCTGCGCCGGGCAATGCCCTTGGGCCGGATGGTCACCCGCGGCGCGGCGGATCTCTGCCACCCGTGCCACTGCCCTCTCGGATGTGGGCCGGAGGTGAGCTTACCTTTCACGAGCCACTGCGGGCCGGTGACCGTGTCACTCGTTCCTCCCGCATAGCAAACGTGATTTTGAAACAGGGTAAAAGCGGCCCCCTGGTTTTTGTGACGATTGACCACCAATGTTCCGTGGACGGAACCCTGGCGGTGTCTGAACGACAGGACATTGTTTACAAACAGGCGATAGCAAAGCCCAGTGCCGCGCAAAATGAGTCGCCGGAGCCATCGGCCGATGCCGATGCACTGACCGTCAATGCAGTGGATCTATTCCGCTATTCCGCACTCACTTTTAACGGTCACCGCATTCACTACGACCGAGAGTACGCCCAAGCAGAAGAAGGTTACCCGGGCCTGGTGGTGCACGGACCCTTCCAGGGCACGCTGCTGATGAACCGCGCTGCCGAGCTCTGCGGGGGTGTGCCGGCACGGTTCTCATTTCGCGGTGTCGCGCCCCTGTTCGATCAAACCCCGTTCTGGCTGCGAGCATCAACAACTGCCGACGGGGGTGAAGTCTGGTGCGAAGGGGTAGATGGCAATCCGACCATGAAGGCGGAATTTAGCCCCCGCTGATTGGCGAGGGTTGCCGAAACCCCCATCTGATCAACTAGTGGTTGCCGTCGTTGACGCATGGGTGGCCGCAATATTGCCAAAGGTTAGTGCTGGCCCCAGGGTCGCACCCCCGGCCCAGTAGGCAGGGCCGCTCATGGAGGCAATACAGTTGCCAGCACCATAGAGTCCGGGAATCGGTTTGCCCCGGGTGTCGATTACCTGGGCGTGTTGGTTAATCTTCGGGCCGCCTTTGGTGTCCAGTGTGCCGGCGGCCAGAATCACCGCGTAATAAGGCCCAGTCTCGGCGATGGGGTGCATCGTCATGTTGGGGTAGTTATGGGTGGGCTGGCTGGGGCCAAAGAAGTGGAAAAACTGGTCAATCGGCTGGTCACCCCGTTTGAAGTCCTCATCGACTCCTGATTCTGCAAAGCCGTTAAAGCGTTTCACGGTGGCCTTCAGGCTGGCCAGGAAATCGTCATCCAGAGTGAATCTGGCGGTGCGGTTTTCCATCGTTTTGAGTCTTTTGATTAACTGCTGTTCCAGCGCTTCGAGGGTGTCGGCTTTAATGACGTGCGCCGCAGCGCTGCCTTTGGGGGGTAAAGGAGCGTAGTTAGCAAATTCATCGGCAGTGCGTTGATCATAGATAAGAAAAGAGAGCAGGTTGGGATAACTGCCGCTCACCGGATCCCACTGAAACTGCGCCTGAGTACGCTCGTTGTAAACAAACTTTTCGTCAAAAAAACGGTTTCCAAAGCGATTGACCTGCACCATGCTGTCTCCGGGAGTACACCAGATGCCGGTAGGCACACTGGGGTTTTCAAGTGCCTGCTCTAACGGCAATTGCGCCCACCAGGCGTTACTCATATTGCCTAGCTGGGCCCCGGCGCGGGTGGCGATGGGAATAAAATCGCCTTCACAGGTGGGCACGGCACAACCGCCAAAGATTGGTCCCTTGAGAAAATCCAGTTGCAATTGCTTGTTGTGGGTAAAGCCGCCGCTGGCAAAAATGACGCCTTTTCTGGCTTCAATGTTCACCCGCGTGCCATCGCGTTGGATGGCGACAATACCCACTACACGACCCGTGTCGTCTAACACCAGATCGTCGGCACGGTGGCGGGTGAGTACCGGAATGCGTCGTTTATCAATAGCAGCCTTCAACTGGCGCATGAGTTCCGCACCGTTACCCAGGGATCCATCCGGTTTTTGCGGCACAATTGCCCGGCCATGAGGTGCCTTGTTTTCCGGCAGATGGGCAAAGTAATCAGGCATCAGCATCGGCCCGATGTTCAGCGGCATGGTTTTCAGGGCACCAACACTTTCGAGTTCTCCCAGAACGACATTCACGGTGTCGTAAAAGGCGCCAAGCTGTTGATAGACGGCTTCGGGTGCCCCGTAAAATTCATTATCGGGATTGAAGTCCTCTGGGTGGCTGAGGCGTACCATGAACTTAAGCGCGTCGTCGCGATCATCGGTTAGTCCAGCGGTCTGCATATACTGGTTGTTGGGCGCCCAGATACCTCCGACGGACTTGGCTGCGGTGCCGCCAAATACCGGTGCTTTTTCCAGCACCAGCACCTCCCTGCCAAGTTCGTGGGCCTTGATCGCGGCACTGCCCCCGGCCGCACCGCCGCCGACAACGACCATATCAACGGAGCGATCCCAGTTGGTGGAGATCGCATCATCAGTTCTCGCTAACACTGGTCCGTTGACCAGTGAACCGGCCGCAATGCCGACACCGGCCCCGACACTGGAACGCAAAAAACGGCGTCGTTCCTGTTGTTCAGGCTGTAAAGGACGTTGTCTGGTTGATCCAGGGTGGTCGTCGCTGCGGCTCATCTTTTCCCCTCTTTTATCGAGTTCCGGCATCTGGTTCCGGGAGTATACGGAGCTGGCGGTTAGCCGTCGGTAAACTTCCTTCAGGTCAAATGGAGTGGGTAATGCAAATAATTGAAAAAAACCTCTCTGTCCCGGACTGATGCAGGTAATAGAGTGTGGTCAAAACGCCTTACATTCGACGTTTGATTGTTACCATTGTCATCAGGTGGTGAAGATTTAAAGCTAATCTGACGTTAGTCATCATTCATACCTTAGGAGAGGCATCAGTTGCAGAAAATAATCGTCGGTGACCACACCAGCGAAGCGGCGTGGGATAACCCGGTGGAGGGGGCCCATTGGTTACGGGACTGGCGAGTTGGCGAGTGGCTGACCGGGCCGGTGACCCCGTTATTTGTGAGTCTGCTACTGCCGAAGCTGGCTGAGTCCAGAGAAAACTGGGGATTGGGGGTAATTCCCTGGAAGGGCATGGCCAAACGATCGCTAATCGCGAAGCTGCCCTGGTACATGACGATTAATGGTTATCTCTACTGCCGCACCGACCTGAAGATGATCCAGGCGGTGGTCTACACCGCCCATTTCACCCTTCGCTCGATGATCAAACCAGGCTGGTATGCTGACTGGCTGACTAAAGCAGAACCACTGTTTGATGGCTTGCTGGCGGAGCTTTGCGAGCGACCAGTGGCGGATCTGACCACGGACGAGTTGATCGAACGGATTAACACGCTAACCGTCTATGTCGCCGAGTGGTGGCACCCGCTGGCCTACAGCGGTATTGATGTGTTTTATCTTCGCTTCGTCTACGACCGGTTTGTCAAAGAACCGCAGTTTTCGCCACAAACTTTGTTGTTTGGTTACCCAGGACCACTGGTGGATATGCAGCAGTCGGCGTGGGAAATCGCCGAGCAGATTAAAAAGCTTGGCCTCGGGGATGACCTTGAAGGAGCGCTTGCCCATCCTGACGTGGTGCCAATGGCTGTCTCTTATACACATCTGACGCTGCCGACGAAGAGGATAGTGTAGA
>CAJXVN010000156.1 GCA_913060775.1 uncultured Gammaproteobacteria bacterium
CGAGATGTAGAGAGGTCTCGTGGGCTCGGAGATGTGTATAAGAGACAGCTTATACTCGCTTCAATCATTGAGAAAGAGAGCGGCACTCAAAGCGAACGGGCGCGAATTTCAGGCGTTTTTCATCGGCGACTGGCGATGGGTATGCGATTACAGGCCGATTCCACCATTATTTACGGACTGGGCGCTGAATTCGACGGCGATATACGCCGCCGCGACCTGCGCCGTGATACGCCTTACAACAGCTACTTACATCACGGATTACCGCCAACGGCGATTGCGTTGCCCGGACTCGCTTCCATCGAAGCGGCGGTTCACCCTGATCTTGAAGATGACGTACTCTATTTTGTCGCTCGGGGTGATGGCAGCCACCAGTTTTCTTCCACGCTGGCTGAGCACAACCAGGCAGTGAGGCGGTATCAATTGGGTATACAGTGAACAGCGGGCGCTTTATTACCCTGGAAGGCACGGAAGGCGCGGGTAAAAGTACCGCGGCGGCGGCCATTGCGGACTGGATAAGGCAGCGGGGGATCGAGCTACTGATCACCCGTGAACCCGGGGGAACCGAGCTTGGCGAGAAGCTCAGGGCTCTTTTGCTAGCACCGGCAATCGATGCGCCAGTGCCGAAGGCTGAGCTGTTAATGATGTTCGCGGCGAGGGTGCAGCATATCGAGCGCGTGATTCAACCGGCACTGGATCAAGGAAAATGGGTGCTGTGCGATCGCTTCACCGATGCCAGTTTTGCCTACCAGGGTGGCGGCAGGGGTCTGGGTGCACAAAGTATTGAGGTGATTGAGCAGTGGGCGCACCCGGATTTGCAACCGGATCTAACTTTGTTATTTGATCTGCCGGTGGACCAGGGCTTAAAGCGGGCGGCGCGGCGGTCCGGGCCGGATCGGTTTGAGCAGGAAAAACTCGATTTTTTCTCGGCTGTTCGTGACGCTTATCATCAACGGATGCAGCGGCACCCGACGCGAATTAAACGAGTTGATGCGAGCATGAATGAGACGGATGTTTTGAGTCAGGCCAAATTAATGCTGGAGCCACTGTTTGTCGACTAACCGCACTGAATACCCCTGGCACAGTGGGTTATACGAGCGGCTGGCCAGCCAACGGGCTAAGGGTCAGTTACCCCATGCGCTACTGTTTACTGGCCCACCTGGCATTGGTAAAGAAGCGTTTTTGTATTCCTGGGTAAGCGGGTTAATTTGTAAAACGCCACTTGTTGATGAGCGCTTTGGCCAGCAGGCCTGTGGTGAGTGCGATAGCTGTCGGCAACATCTGGCCGGTAGTTACCCGGACTGTCTGGTGCTAAGCCCGGAACCGGATAATCGGAGAGTTTTCGAGAATTATCCGCCCCAGTCCAGTCAGGCAAGAGAACGTGCCAGGAAAACTCCCCGCACCATTATTAGTGTTGATCAGGTCCGAGAGCTGATCGACTGGCTGGGGCAATCGAGCCACAACGGCGAGCTACGAGTGGTGTTGCTGTTGCCTGCGGATGCGCTGAATAAGGAGGCTGCCAACGCGTTATTGAAAGCGCTGGAAGAGCCCCCGGCAGATACGCTGTTTGTATTGCTGAGTGAACGCCCACTGAATCTGCTTGCGACCCTGCGTAGTCGTTGCCAGCGTATTGATTTTCCGGTGCCCGATAGTGACGGAGCGCTGGAATGGTTGGGAGCAGAATATCCGGTCGCCGACCGTCAACGAGCCTTGCTATTTGCGGCTGGCGCGCCACGCCACGCACAGGATTTGCTGGTTGCTAATGAAATGCAGCGCTGGTTAGAACCCATCGAGCAACTTACCGCGCTAATTACCGGAAGCACGTCCCTGCTGCAGGTAGCTGGCGACTGGGAACGCCACGATCGCGTCTGGCTGACGGGACTTCTGCAGGGCTGGTTGCGGATCTTGGTTGGCCGACATGCCGGGCTGACCGAAACTGATGAAGCAGTGGTGGGAAAGCATTTGCGGGTGCAGTCTGACGGGTTACACTTAGACGGCGTTTTTGAGCTGTTTGGCTTGTTAAATGGTTACGTGGCTACTCAAAACATCGCCTTGAATAAACGGCTATTGTGGGAAGATTTTTTGCTGGTTTGGCAGAGACAATGTCTGACGAAGAAGAAAGCACAGAAATAGTCCAGCCTGAAGAGCTTAAGAAGCCACAGGCGCGTCGTAGCGCGCGGCCTGGGGTGCTTTCTCTGGCACTTAAAGATAAAGCGCAGCTCTACAGTTCATTTATGAGCTACATCGTCGGCGGTGGGCTATTTATACCGACTAAAAAAAGTTACTCGCTTGGTGAGGAGGTCTTTCTCCTGCTCACCTTGCCGGCGGAAACTGCCAAAATGCCCGTGGCTGGCAAGATTATCTGGATCACACCGGCGGGCGCGCAGGGCGGCAAACTGGCCGGCATCGGTATTCAGTTAGCCGACGACGATAGCAATAAGGAAGTTCGCAATAAAATCGAGGCCCTGATTGCCGGGGCTTTGAATAGCAATCGCCCTACTCATACTATGTGAGCCGATCACTATTGGTGGCCTTTTCGGCCTCCGAAGGCCGTTAAAATGCTTGTTGATTCACATTGCCATCTGGATTTAATCGATGATCACCTGGGTGGCGTCGAACAGCTACTGGCAAACGCAGCTGAACGCGATATCTCCCATTTTCTTTGTGTCTGTGTGGGCCTCGAAAACGCGGATACCGTCCGTGCACTGGCGGAACAGCATAGTAACGTTTTTGCCTCCGCCGGCATCCACCCGAACCACGTGGTCGATGAGTCCATTGATAGCGAGCAGCTACTGACGCTTGCGGCACCTTCAGCAGTGGTGGCCGTGGGTGAAACCGGGCTTGATTATTTTCGTAGTGACAACGCCAGGCAGCAGCAGGAGCAGCTGGCCATTCACGTCGGCGTGGCGCGGGAACTGAAAAAACCCCTGATCATCCACATGCGTGATGCAGCGGACGATACGCTGGCCCTGTTAAGGCGCGAGCGCGCCAGTGAGGTAGGCGGGGTAATGCACTGCTACGTCGAAGACCTTGAGTCCGCCAGGAAGGCGATTGACATGGGGTTTATGATCTCCTTTTCCGGCATCGTAACGTTCCGAAGTGCCACGGACTTACAGCAGGTGGCGGCTCAAATTCCCTCAGAATCACTGCTGGTGGAAACCGACTCGCCCTGGCTGGCACCGGTCCCCTGGCGAGGCAAGACTAATCAACCTGCGTATGTGCGCGACGTTGCCGAGTTTCTCGCCGAGCTGCGAGAGGAAACGTTAGAGGAACTTGCTGCAAATACCACCAGAAATTTCTTCAGGCTGTTTAGCCTGGCAGGTTAGGCTTCTACCGGTTTGCGAGTCGCGATCAGGTAATTAACCGAACAGTTTGCTCTTAGTGAGGCGCTATGAGTGACGGGGTTGTAGCCAAGCCCGCGAATGTGAATCACCTCCAGGCCCGTTGCACGGCACCAGCGCGCCAGTTCCGACGGCTTGATGAGTCGGGCGTAATCATGGGTGCCGCGGGGGAGTAGTTGTAGCAGGTGCTCGGCGATAACGATGGCCTGAGCGAACGCCATCGGTGATCGATTCAACGTGGCGAAGAAGACCCAGCCCCCGGGCTTCGCCAGATTATAGCAATCGGCCACCACTGCCGCCGGGTCGGGCACATGCTCCAGTAATTCCATGCAGGTAACGACGTCGAATTCGCCGGGTCGTTGCTGGGCGAGTTGCGCAGAGTCGATTAACTGGTACTTGACACTCACCCCGGATTCCAGGCTATGCAGCTGAGCCGTTTCGATGGCCTGATCGGCCAGGTCAACGCCCAGCACTTGCCCGCCCGAGCGGGCCATCGCTTCACTTAATACGCCGCCTCCGCAGCCGATATCGACGATCTGTTTGCCGGGCAAGCTCGTTTGCTGGGCAATGAACTCCAGGCGGACCGGGTTGATTTCATGAAGGGTGCGTAGGGGGCCCTCCGGGTCCCACCACTGAGACGCGTGCTGGTTAAATTTGCTGGTTTCTGCCGGGTCGAGGTTGGACGGGTCAGTCATTCTGTTTCTCCTGCAGCAGGGGTTCAACCATGTCAGCCATGGCTGATATCCAGTGGGGTGAATCGTTGAGGGCGGGGATGTAATGGAAATCACCGCCACCGGCGGCGAGGAAACGATCTCGGAGCTGAACCTTGATTTCCTCGAGGGTTTCTAGGCAGTCCGCCGGGAACCCTGGGCAGACCACATCGAGGCGGCCGGTACCCGAGGCAGCCAGATGGTCTGCTACATCAACCGTCGCCGGGCCGATCCAGCGGGCCGCACCAAAGCGGGATTGGTAACAGAGTGTGTAGTCGTCAGAGTCAAGCCCGAGTGCAGTAACGAGCGCGGCCATCGTTTGTTCGCAATGCCGTTGATAAGGGTCGCCACGCTTTATTGTCTGTTCAGGTAGTCCATGGAAAGAAACCAGTAAATGGTCTCCACGGCCATTTGCTTGCCAGTACTCCTCTATGCGCAGGCGCAGAGCACCGATATAAGCCGGGTCAACCGGGAAGGAGTCGATGACCCTGACTGACGTTGCCCGGTTCGCTTCTGCCGCTAGCTTGATAATTTTCAATGAGCTGCCACTGGTACTTTTGGCAAACTGTGGGTATTGCAGCAGTAGAATCACCGAGGCGTAATCCTGATACAGTCGTTTTAGTTCGCTTTCCAGTGCCGGCGTGCCGTAACGCATGGCGGTATAGACTGGCACTGGGTATCCCCGTTCCACGAGCAATGCTTCCAGTGCCCTGGACTGTTGCCTGGTAATGGCTACCAGTGGCGAACCACCTTCCGTCCAGATGGATGAGTAGAGTTGGGCAAGTCTGTTTGCCCGTTTCGGTGCGATAATGAATCGAAGCAGTGGTAACCAGAACCAGCGCGGCAGTTCCACCACATCGGGATCACTCAGAAATTCGATTAGCCAGCGCGAGGTTGCGTGCGGTGTGGCGTCGTCAGGGCTACCAAGATTAACCAGTAACACGGCTGCTTTAGGATTTTCGGTAGGCATGAAGTAACCACTGTTTTCGATTGGTTCGGCAGGCCGTGGCTTCACGGGCAACGGCTTATTTTAATCGTTTCAGCCCGGCTGAAACCGTTACGTTTAAGAGATGATTTCAATTATGTTAATTCAGCTTCGTGAGTGGGTGACTTTGTCGTTTGGTGAACAGAACTGGGTCTGGCAGGTATTTGGGGTGGTTTTGCTGCTGCTGCTGGCCGGTTATTTACAGCGGCGACTGTTCATCAAACTCCTGGAGAAAGCGCGGGTGACCCAGAACCCCTGGGATGATGCGGTTGTTCATGCGCTACAGCGGCCATTGACGTGGCTGATCTGGGGGGGCGGATTGTTGCTGGCGCTGCAGGTTGTTGCGGTAAAAACTGAGCTGGATCTGGTGAGCGACCTTTCGCCATTAACGGACCTGGGCGTGATTGCGCTGCTGGTGTGGTTTCTGCTGCGGCTGATATCGGCCATCGAGATCAATATCCTCGATCCAAATTTTGATACCGGTGAAACCCTGGACGAGACCACCTGGGGCGCAATCAGCAAGCTGCTACGAATGTCCATTTTTATCACCGGCACTCTGGTGGTGTTACAGACAATGGGCATCAGCGTCTCCGGCGTTCTGGCTTTTGGCGGGGTCGGTGGCATTGCGGTCGGTTTTGCAGCCCGAGACCTGCTGGCCAACTTTTTCGGCGGTTTGATTATTTATATGGATAAGCCTTTCCGGGTGGGCGATTGGGTGCGTTCGCCAGATCGAAATATTGAGGGCACGGTTGAGGAGATCGGCTGGCGGCTGACACGGATCCGTACCTTTGACAAACGTCCGCTCTATATACCGAATTCCGTGTTTGCCACCATCGTTCTGGAAAATCCGTCGCGGATGACTAATCGGCGGATTAACGAGACGATCGGTGTTCGATACGATGATATCGAGCAGTTACCGGTGATTATCAAACGTATCGAAGCGATGCTGAAAGAGCACCCCGATATTGATACACGGCAAACCTTAATGGTGAATTTCAATACTTTTGCTAGTAGCTCTGTCGATTTCTTTATCTACACTTTTACTAAAACTACGGATTGGGCCAGATACCATCAGATCAAGGAAGATGTGCTGTTGAAAATCAGCGCAATCATTGAGGCAGAAGGTGCTGAAATCGCCTTTCCTACCCGAACAATTCACGTCGCCGGTCATTCTCTGCCAGCGGCCGTAGCGGAGGATGCAGCCGATTGACCCCTGTCGGCTCCGCTTGTGGCCATGTTCGTGCCTGAGGGGTATCGGTTCATCGCGGGAATCTCATCGCGGTCCCTGAATAATTTGGGTTAAGTTGAACCCGCTCAGGTCGATAGAGGTTTCTACAGTAACCAGGTAGAAGCCTATGAAATATCGAATGATTGTCGCCTTGGTAATCGCCGTCATCGCGCCGGTCGCTACGGCCGATTTATATCGGGATGCTCTGTCCGCTTTTAATAGCGGCCATCTGGACGTTGCTCGTCAGCTGGTCAGACAGCTCCCTTCGGATCACCCCGAACGAGGAGAGCTATTGCAGTCGATCGATTCTGCTGCCACTGAGGCCCGCACACCCAGGCAGGTGGATCTGACCGTTGCAGAACTCGAACAGGGAGAGGAGGGAAAGGTTTTCCGCTCCCTGGACGATCCTCAATTAATGACAGATCTCTTCGCCGAACTCGATAAATCTTCCGATATTTACGCGGCAGAATCACAACAGCACAACGAGCTCTCTGGCAGCGAGACGATCACTGCGAGTCAGCAGATAGCAAAGCTTAAACAGAAAATGAACGAAGAAACGGACCCGGCTGCCTCCGTAGGATCGGATTCGATGGCCGCCGCCGCAAAGATTGCCACAGGGGCTGATGAACCGGTGCCCATATCCGTGGCCCTGTC
>CAJXVN010000157.1 GCA_913060775.1 uncultured Gammaproteobacteria bacterium
GTCGGCAGCGTCAGATGTGTATAAGAGACAGGCCCGGCCCACCCCGGGAATTAAACCCGATGATCACGCAATACCTGGAAACGGTGGTCGATGCCATCGAGCCCAACCATGAATTCATCCATTTTTTTGGCATCGGCGAGTCGAGCCTGGCCGCGGCCCTGAAACCCTGGGAGGCTGATCACGGTGAACTTGGATTTCGCGCCCTCTTCCCCGAGGTTGAGGTAAAGCTATACAACAGTGATGCGACAACCCTCAACAGCTTGCGCCAGTTCGTGGTCGACAATCTCGCCGATTCCCTGGTTGACTTTGAACCCATGGGCGTTCCCGAACTGTTTGCACAGTTTCTTCAGGAACAGCAACTTACCTTTGCTACCGCCGAATCCTGCACCGGTGGATGGGTCGGCAAGCTGGTGACGGACAAGGCCGGCTCCTCTGACTATTTCCGTGGTGGTGTGATCAGCTATTCCAATGAAAGCAAAGTCGAACTGCTGGGGGTTAACCCGGACGACCTGGAGCAACAGGGCGCCGTCAGCGAAGTAGTCGCCAAACAGATGGCCGCTGGCGCTCGACAGAGATTGGGGGCCGATATTGCTTTAAGCCTCACCGGGGTCGCCGGGCCGGGCGGTGGCAGCGATGACAAGCCCGTCGGCACAGTCTGGATCGGTCGGGCAACGGCGAGCGGCGTCGAGGCACGCAAACTCAAATTAATTCCTGGACGCGAACGGGTGCGCATTTGCTCGGCATATGAAGGCATGCGCTGGATCATGGCAGACTGGCTGGCCGCGCGTTGGGCGGCCCGGCTCAACTAACCAATACCGTGGCAACGCAAGTCCCACCATTACAGGCAGCCATCGACCGGCTACCCATTTCCGGGTTACAAATTCGGGTTATCCTGCTCTGCTGGCTGGTTAACTTGCTCGACGGATTTGATCTGCTCGCAATCGCCTTTGCCGCACCGGCAATTTCGGCAAGCTGGCAGCTCACACCCGAAGCCCTCGGCGTCGTCTTTAGCAGCGGACTGGTGGGGATGACCGCCGGGTCTTTAATTCTTGGTCCCCTTTCTGACCGCATTGGTCGAAGACCAATGATCCTGCTGGCGACGGCAGTGCTCGGCGTTGCCACCCTTGCAACCAGCCAGGTGAGTGCAATCTGGCCATTATTGATCATACGGTTCATCACCGGTCTGGCCATCGGTGGCCTGCTACCTAGCCTTAATACCCTGGTGGCTGAATACGCGCCGGATCGACGGCGCAATTTTGCGGTCAGCATCATGCATCTGGGGTTTCCAGTGGGAGGGATTTTAGGCGGAGCGATTGCCGCGCAGCTGATCCCGATTTACGGCTGGGAATCGATTTTCATTGCTGGCGGCACCCTCACCCTGATCATGATGCCGATATTACTGGTAGGTTTACCGGAGTCTTTGCAATATCTGGGCATCGCCCGTACCGACAAGGCGAACCAGCAGGCGGAGAAAATATGCACTCAAATCGGCATCGACTGGTCCAGCATTGAACACCGCCAGCCGCCCGCCAATGAACGCGGTGCAGCGCCGCTGCTGCGCGCTCCCTGGCTGAAACCAGGTATCGCGCTCTGGAGCTGCTTCTTTTGCGGTTATTTAACACTCTACTTTTTAATTAATTGGATCCCCACCATTCTCTCGGCGGCCGGGCAATCGAGCGACAGCGCTATTGGTGCCGGTATCGCGCTTAATCTGGGCGGTGGAATCGGCATGCTCGTACTGGGGTTTATCTCTGCCCGCCGGCCCATCAAACCGCTGATCAGTCTTTTTTTCGTGGTTGCCGCAGTACTGATGTCCGCCCTCGGTTTGATTGAGCTTCTGCCGTCACAGCTCATTGCTCTGACCACCATTACCGGATTTTTCGGCCTCGGCGGGCTAATCGGGCTCTATTCAGTCGCCGCCCGGCTTTACACTGACTCAACCCGTGGCTCCGGGGTCGGCCTGGCGATTGGCGCCGGCCGCTTTGGAGCGATTCTTGGGCCGGTGGTCGGCGGCATACTCATCGGGCTGGAATGGCAAATGGGTGAATACTTTCTGCTGTTATCGATCCCTCTGGTGCTTGCCGGCATCGTGATTCATCAGGTACGCCCGCCGGTCACTGGTTAATGGGTACCCAGACCCAGACACCCCGGTTTCGCGCCCTGTCACCCACTCCGCGACGGCGGGAAGCAGCGGACAGCCAACCTGACAACACCCAGTTAAGCTGGCAGCCACTGGCGTACTACAATTTTTTCAGACTTGTTGTCAGCAGCGTGTTCTGCATGCTCGCCAACATTGGATTATTTCTCAAACCATTAGGCGGGCATGACCCCCAGCTGTTCACGACTACCGCTAATGGTTATCTAGGGGTTGGCGTCTTTGCTTTCTGGTTGCTGTGGCGACGAAAGCCGGCGTTCCTAACCCAGGCGACCAGCCTGCTGTTTATTGACAGCATCGCGATTATTCTATTGATGCACAGCAGCGGTGGTACGGGTAGCGGGCTCGGGATACTGCTGGTGGTGGTAATAGCCGCCGGTGGACTATTACTACCGCGGCAACTGGCCTTGCTAATCACCGCGCTCGCTACACTGGGACTGCTGGCCGAGCAGGCGCGCTGGTGGCTGATTGGCGATGTTCAACCGGCTGACTTCACCCGTGCTGGCCTGCTTGGTATCGCCCTCTTCGCCACGGCCAGTATCTCCGTAGAGCTGGCCAGGCGCGCCCGCGCCAGCGCCAGCCTCGCTGCAAAGCGCGGCAGTGAATTACGCAACCTCGCGCTCCTGAATGAGGAGATTATCCAGCGAATGCAGACCGGGGTAATCGTCACCAGTGCCGACGGATTGATTGAGCACGCCAATCATGCAGCCCGTCAGTTAACCGGGCAGGAACTACCCACCGGGGAAGCGCTTGCCGTCGCCGCCCCCGAGCTTGCCAACAAATACTCAGGCTGGCAGGAGACCCAGACTCAGCCTATTCCCGAACAGGGTGAGAAAATGCGCACGACTTTGGGGTCGCTGGGGCGTCGAGAAGCCGATATCCAACAAAACTCAACGCTGATTTTCATCGACGACGCAACTGCAGTTGCACAACAGGCGCAGCTGATGAAAATGGCCTCTCTCGGCACACTCACTGCAAGTATTGCTCATGAAATTCGTAACCCGCTTGCGGCGATAACCACGGCTGGCGAACTCATAAAAGAGAATGGCCGGGAAGACCCCGAGGCCGAGGCGCTAACCGAGATCATTTCCCGGCACGGTGCCCGCATTAACCGAATTATCGAAGATATCCTGCAGATGGGTCGACTGCGGGAATTCGAACCGCAACCTATCGTTATCGAATCCTGGTTAGCCGAGTTCATTGACGATTACCTGCTCACCCATGATCTGCCTCGATCGGCGGTAGAGGTCTCTGCGGCATCTGACTTAACGGTAAAATTCGACCCCGACCAGCTCCATCAGGTGCTGGGCAACTTGCTGGACAACGCCGTGCAGCATTGCAACAAAGCGACAGAAATGCCGTGGGTAACCATCAAGGTCACTTTTAGTCCTGAGAACCATAAAACCGTGATTAGGGTTGCCGATAACGGTCCCGGCATACCGAAAGATAAACTGACCGAACTGTTCACCCCGTTTTTTACCACCCGGAAAGAAGGCACCGGACTGGGGCTCTATATTGCTCGCGAACTCTGCTCCAACAACCAGGCTGAACTAAGCTACGCTGCGACGAATGATGAGGGCGCGATATTTCAAATCACCTTCAACCGGCCACGCCAACAAGAATTTTCACTATGACCCAACCCAGCTCCCGAGCGTTAATTGTCGACGACGAACAGGACATCGCCGATTTAATCAAGATGACCCTTGGCAGGATGGGCGTGGAGTCCGACACCTCCACCACACTCGCCGAGGCTCAAGACCGGCTCGCAGCCAATCACTACCATTTCTGCATTACCGACCTGCGCCTTGGATCCGATAGTGGCCTTGAACTCATCACCCATATCCAGGCCCATCACCCCCAGACACCGGTCGCAATGATCACCGCCCACGGCAACATGGATGCGGCGGTGACTGCCCTGAAAGCCGGTGCCTTCGATTTCGTCAGCAAACCGGTGGCCATCAACCAGCTCAGGGACATGGTTAGTTCAGCGCTCCAGCTTCGTCAGCAGACCGACTCCAGTGAAACGCGAGATCCTGGCTTACTAATCGGTGAATCCGAGGTCATGCGGCAACTACGCCGGCAAATCAACAAAGTTGCCCGCACCCGTACGCCGGTATTAATCACCGGGGAATCGGGTACCGGAAAGGAACGCGTCGCGCAGCTTATCCACCAGGCGAGCGCCCAGGCCGATGGCCCATTCTTGCCGGTTAATTGCGGAGCCATACCCAACGACCTGCTTGAATCTGAATTTTTTGGCCATATTAAAGGCAGTTTTACCGGTGCCGCCCACGACCGGGAAGGCCTGTTTCGCGCTGCCTCGGGTGGCACACTCTTTCTGGATGAGGTTGCCGACCTGCCGCTCTCCATGCAGGTCAAATTGCTGCGTGCAATTCAGGAACGCAAAGTGCGCCCCGTGGGCGGCGACAGCGAAATAGATATCGATGTACGCCTGCTTAGTGCCAGCCACCACGACCTGGATGAACAGGTGGAACAGGGGTTGTTCCGACAGGACCTTTATTACCGACTCAATGTCATCAAACTGACCGTACCGCCACTGCGGGAACGAACCGACGACCTGCCTGCACTGATCGAACACATCATTGATCAACTCATCACTAAACAGGAATTGCCGTCCGCGCCGCGGATCGTCGCCGATGCCATGCAGGCGTTACAGGAATACGATTTCCCCGGAAACGTCCGCGAACTCGAAAACATCGTAGCCAGAGCTGCAGCCATGTGTGAAGGAAATCAAATAACGCCGGTAGATCTTGGATTAACTAATGGATCCCAGAAAAAGCCGACTCCGCAATCCGCACTCACCGGCGAACTGGCACAGCTCGAACGCGAGCGCATCGAACAGGCCCTTGCCGACAACCGCTACAACAAAACCGCTGCTGCCAAACAGCTGGGGATAAGCTTCCGCGCCCTACGTTATCGTCTAAAAAAACTGGGGATTGATTAAGCGACTGACAAAAATTGTCACTTTGTGACAATGCAGGGCCATATTTAGTAAGAAACGCCCACGAAACTCCGCTAGAGTAAAACCTTAACCAACTGTTTTATTGAAGGTTTATTTTGATTATCGACTTTGGCCCGATTTATGCTTTGCCTTAACTGCAAGTGAAATTGCTGATATCGATATCAATCAAACCGGAGTTAAATCATGAACAAAACACAACAGGGTTTTACCCTTATCGAACTGATGATTGTGGTGGCCATCATTGGCATCCTCGCCGCTGTCGCCATCCCCGCTTACCAGGACTACACCGTTAAAGCCAAAGTATCTGAAGGTGCCAGCATTTCCGCACCGGCCCGTACTGCGCTCGGTCTGTCATGCAGTGAAGGCTCCCTGGTCTCTGGATGGAATCACACGGACATGGACCTTCCAGCTGCTGCATCAATCGACGGCACCTATGTAAACAGCGTCACTGCCGCCGGGGTCAACGCGACATCCGCCACCGTAACCATCGCCTATAAAACCATCGGCGGCGCGGTTGCCAGCGGTGACACCGTTGTATACAACGGCGAATGCACGTCATCCGGCCTGAAATGGCTGATCAGTGGTGGAGTTGCCACCAAGTATCGTCCGAAACAGTAAGCAAATTAAATGATTGAAAAAGGGGGCCGCGTGCCCCCTTTTTTTTAACGGCTTTTTACCTTCCCCCGTAACCCTCCTCATGCCAACCACACCCCTTCGCTACCTTTGCATAAGCCTGCTTCTTAGCCTTGTCATTGCGCTGGTCTATATTCCCGGGCTCAAGGGACCGTGGCTTCTGGATGATGAACCGAATATTTTTAAAAACGAGCAGGTTCAGCTCTCTGAGCTCACCCCAGGCCAGCTGAAAATCGCCGCAACGGCACCGTTAGCGAGTTATTCCTACGCCCGCGGCCTTGCCTACCTTAGCTTTGCCCTTAACTACTATTTTTCCGGGCAGGAATTTAGCCCCTACGCTTTCAAACTGACCAATCTGATCATCCACGGCATCAATGCGCTGCTGGTCTACTGGATTGTCTTTATTATCTGTGCTGCCGCACAAAAGCCTTCCCGATTAAACCCCCACCTGCTTGCCGGATTGATTGCCCTCTGCTGGGCATGCCACCCCATCCAGGTGAGTTCGGTGCTTTACGCCGTCCAGCGGATGACGCTGGTCTCGGGTACCTCGGTATTACTCGGCTGCCTGTTGTTTTTACGGTACCGAATTTCCCCAGGTTACCTCACGCTTGATCCACGCAGAACGGCCGGGCTGATCACCGCGCTGGGCCTCTGCATGATCATCGGTTTTCATTTCAAAGAAACCGCCGTTTTACTACCCGTCTACCTGCTTGCGTTAGAACTCATTGTCCGGCCATTTCATCCCTCAAACATCAAACTCGACCGACTGCTTATTGTCTTGACCGTCGTCACGGGCATTACTGCCCTAGGTTATTTGATGATGACAGTCGGTGACATACGCTCTCAATATATTTACCGCAACTTCACCCTGGAAGATCGACTCCTCACCCAACCCCGGGTACTGTTCTGGTATCTGAAACTAATCTGGTTACCCCAGCTGTCAGATTACTCGCTTTTCCTCGACAACTACCCCCTCTCCCATTCCCTGTTACAGCCAGCCACCACTCTGTTTTCACTGCTCGGTTGGGCAGCATTAATCACCGTTAGCCTGCTGTCGAAAATGCGCTGGCTGCTGGTCGCTTGCCTGGTCTGGTACCTGTCTCTTATACACATCTGACGCTGCCGACGAAGAGGATAGTGTAG
>CAJXVN010000158.1 GCA_913060775.1 uncultured Gammaproteobacteria bacterium
ACGAGATGTAGAGAGGTCTCGTGGGCTCGGAGATGTGTATAAGAGACAGCAGGAACACCTGACGGCAATTCGTTCACCCGTGCTCACCGGCCCCGGGGCCTGCGGTGCCTTCCTGATGATGGAGAATGGCATCCCGATCCGTCCCGCCGGGTTTTGTAATGTGAACAATCTGTTCGAAATAAACCACGAACAGGCCGGCGAAATCGAGGTGATTCGCGGTCCCGCCAGCGCGCTCTACGGCGGCAACGCGCTGCACGGCGTGATAAACGTACGCACTGCACGACCCGAGATCGGGGCAGGCAACCGAGCAGGCGTTGAAATTGGCCATGACGACCAGCTACGTGTCCGCTATGCCACCAACGTGGCCACCGAAAACGGTGTCGCACGGCTGGACTACGTCGGCGCGCACAACGATGGCTGGCGCGACCAGGCAGGCTACGACCAGCAGAAATTGACGCTGCAACATCAACGACAGCTAGGGCAATGGCAACTCCATAGTCATCTCGCCGGTACCTGGCTGGAGCAGGAAACCGCTGGTTTCATCCTCGGCGAAGAGGCGTACCGAGATGCCGGATTGCGGCGAGATAATTTTAATCCCGAGGCATTCCGTAACGCCTGGTCCGGTCGGGCCTCGCTCGCGTTCACGCGCCCCTGGGGTAAAAGTGGCTGGCTCAGCCTTACTCCCTACTGGCGCCGCTCGCGCATGGAATTCCTGCAGCATTTTCTGCCGGAAAAATCGCTGGAACATAACGGCCAGCAGAGCGCCGGTGTGATCGCCAGCCTCGGCGATGAATTTGGTTCCGGCCACTTATGGAACGGCACGCTTCAGGTTGAATACGCTGATGGGTATCTTCGGGAAACTCAATCCACCCCAGTGGCCACCCCCTCTCCCTTTTTAATCGCCACTCGACCGGTTGGCACCCATTATGACTACCGGGTGAAAAGCTTAATGGTAGCCAGTCATGCCAACATCGACTGGCAGCTGACGCCTCGATTAAGGCTGATCACCAGCGCACGGCTGGAAACATTAGGGTACGACTACGACAACCGGTTTCTTGATGGCAACAGCAAAGCCGACGGGACGCCCTGTGGATTTGGTGGTTGTCGCTTTACCCGACCGGCAGACCGTGATGATCGGTTTAATAACATCGGCGGGCGCATCGGCCTTAACTACACTGACCAACAAGGCAGCCAGTGGTACCTGAGTGGCGGCTATGGGTTTCGCCCGCCCCAGGCGACGGAGCTATACCGACTGCAATCGGGCCAGCAGGTCGCTGATCTAGATTCAGAAACCATTCGCAGCCTGGAGCTCGGATATCGAGGAGACACGGGGCCCATTGATTACCAGATAACCCTGTTTGCGATGAGCAAACATCACGTCATATTGCGCGACGCCAACGGCGCCAATATTAGTAACGGCAAAACGCGTCATCACGGTGTTGAGATCGACCTGGGCTGGCAACTTGGCGCCCATCAGCGACTGGAGGTCAGTGCTACCAGCGCGCTGCACCGTTACGCATTTGACTCCAACCTGACGGGTGGCGAACTGATTGTCGACGGTAATCAGGTGGACACGGCTCCGCGCCACTTTGCCAGCCTCAGCTGGAGCTACCGCCACCCTCATGGAGCCTGGCTGGAACTACAGGGTCAATACATGGGTAGCTATGCCCTGGACGCCGCCAACAGCCAGCGTTACGCCGGGCACCAAATTGCCAACCTGCGCATCGGCAAACCCCTTCAAAAAGACACCCATGCGAAATTATCGGTGACCAATCTATTCAATCAGGATTACGCCGAACGAGCTGATTTCGCATTTGGCAATTTTCGCTATTTTCCCGGCGCTCCACGTCAGTTGAGAGTCGCCATCGAGAGAACCTGGTAATCAGTCATTGCTGACGATGGCCCTCACGGGGTTTTCCGCACAGGGTGATCATGCTCGCTTGCTCCCGAGACCCAGGAAATATTGACTGTTCAAAAGAATGAGTTTTTGCCCCCTATTCAATGGCGCGAAGTGACGAACGGTTATCTAAGACAAGGTTGAGCCACTTTCACTGCCTGTTAGCTATTTCTGGTGCTGTTCCACCCTCGCGCTCTGAAGTTAAATTTCGTCAAAATCGCGTTAAAGAAACAGCGGCAGCTGACGACAAACTCAGGTAATCGGGAATTTTCGCGCCATACCCAACACCGGGATCACAACCACAATCTGATGAGTACCCATCCCAACCCTGTCATTAGCCAGAGCGGCGCTCCGGACATTGCCCGCGATTTTCTTTTTGAGCTGAGTGCTCGACGTCAATCCGGTAAAAATCTGATTAGCGAGGATGCCGCCAGACGCCACCTGGATGGCTTTCCTGAGTCTTTAGCCCTTGTCGGCACCGAACTGGAAAAAACTGGCGCAGATCAATTGGCCGCTGGAGTTGAGTCCTTAACGGACCTCTGTCTGCCGCTTGAGCACCAGACCCTGAAGGTGCTGTGCGAACAACTCGCGGAAATGGTCGAAATCCGGAGTTTCGATACTGCCCGTTCCTTGTTAGCCCTCATAGAGATGGAACATGAGCGCCTTCGTCCAGAGCTAATCCAGTTAGCCCGCGACGCCCAGTTAGAAGCCGGGAACAGTCGAGCCACCCGGGTCATGGTGGTTGATGATGACCCTTTTGCACGCGAAATTGCTCAGGGATTACTAGAAAGCAATGGTTTTTCGGTTTACCTGCAGTCAGGCGGTCAGGATGCCCTTGAAAGCCTGGCTCAGCAGAAACCAGACATTGTTCTACTCGACATCAATATGCCGGGTATTGACGGCCCGGAAACCTGCCGCCGGATTCGCGCCCTGGAAGGCGCAGAGTACCTGCCAGTAGTTATGATGACCGGCAGTCAGGACAGTCGAGACATTAAGCGCTCTTTCGAATCTCAGGCAACTGATTTCGTCGAGAAACCGGTTAACTGGCCGATACTGATCCAACGAATACGATATCTGGTCCGTTCATCCGAGACATTGAACCACCTTTTTACCGCCCAGAAGCGCCTGGCAGAATCACAGAACATTGCTCGTATCGGACACTGGGATCATGACCTTAGCCAGAACCAGTTGCTGCTGTCTGACCAGTTTTATGAAGTGATCGGCCACCCCCCCGGCACTTTTAACGGATTTCAGGAACTCCTTCACCTGACCGATGAGGCGGATCATGCCGCACTGACCGAAGCATTCTGCAAACACCGTAAATCCTACGTTTGCGAATGCCGCATTCGTTCTCAGGATGACAAATTAAGGAATATCCGGATAAAGGGTTCATCGGTTTACTCAACCAACAACGAACCTCTATGGGTATTAGGCACCGTTCAGGATGTCTCCGATCAGCGCAGAGACCAGGAAATCATTCACCGGCTCGCCTACTATGACGATCTCACTGGACTGCTCAACCGGACGGCCTTTAATCGCGAAATGGAGCAGGCCCTAAACCTCCACGCTCGACTGGACGTGCCGGTCGCCATCGTCTTTATGGATCTCGATGGCTTTAAACGGATTAATGATTCCCTGGGCCACCATAGCGGCGACCTGTTGCTAAAGGCGTTTGCCAATCGCCTCACCGCTAATTTACGCACTACCGACCTTATTTCGCAGGAGGTCTCACCAACCCTGGCACGCCTCGGTGGTGATGAATTCACGCTCATGTTAAGCGGACTAAAACATCAGGAAGACGCCACTATCGTCGTCCAGAGAATCATCGACTCCCTGCAACACCCTTTCCTGCTCGAGGCGGAAAGCAGTGCAACGGAAAGCCGGCTAAAAGAGGTCTACATCAGCACCAGCATGGGTATCGCGATCTACCCCAGGGATGGCACCTCACTGATCGAACTGCAAAAAAATGCCGATATGGCCATGTATGCCGCCAAAGAGGCCGGCAAAAATGTATTCCGTTACTACCAGCCTTCCATGAACAGTGATGCTCAGGAACATCTGCAGTTGGAGACTCTGCTGCGCCGCGCACTGGAGAACGATGAACTGTCACTGCATTACCAGCCGCAGGTAGAAATATTAACGGGTCGTGTAGTGGGAGTGGAGGCATTGCTGCGTTGGAACAACAGCGAGATAGGCCATGTGTCCCCTGCGCAGTTCATCCCGGTGGCCGAAGAGACCGGGTTAATTGTCCCTATCGGGGAATGGGTCCTGCGTCAAGCCTGCGATCAACTCGCACAATGGCAGAACCTGGGTATGGACGAGATCGACATCGCAGTGAATCTGAGCGGGCTGCAGTTTCGCCAGGCCGGATTTGTGCAGTTAATTGATTCGATCATCAACGAAGCAGGTATCAACGCGACCCGTCTCGAGCTTGAATTAACCGAAAGCATGCTGATGGGACAGATCGAATTTGCCATCACCACGATGGAAGCGCTAAAGGAACTCGGGCTGAAACTGTCTGTCGATGACTTCGGTACCGGGTTTTCGTCGCTTAGTTATCTGAAAAAATTCCCCATCGACACCCTTAAAATCGATCGATCCTTTATTAATGAAATTGGTGACGACAGTAGCGGAGAAGCGATTACCAGAGCGATTGTTGCCATGGGCCACGGTCTGGGACTGACGTTGGTTGCCGAAGGCGTGGAAACGCACCAGCAACTAGAATTTCTGACCAGAGAAGAGTGCCATCTGGTGCAGGGGTTTCTTTATAGCCGGCCATTATCGGTCGAACAGTTTGAGGCCTATTACCAGCGCTGCAGCTACGTAACCGAACCATCAATGGCTCTGCCCGCGCGGGGCTAACTGCCAACTATTCGTGCTCGTTCCACCTTAGGCACTCACCTCCGGCCGGATGAACACACTGACGAAATGCCCAAACACGGATAATCGATCCATAACTGTCAGACCAGTTTCAATAAGCCCATCACTCCACCTGTCCCCGCGCAGCTAATAACATCTGTTGAGCAGACTGGCGAAGGAAAATTAGATCTGCGCCGAGCAAAATAAACCGAAATCCCTGCTCCAGCAGTGGGGCTACCTGATCGGGCCCCAGTGCAAAAGTGCCGGCCACCACTCCATTTTTTTCGCAGGCGCTGATTATTTGTTGGCGAGCAGCCTCCATGTCAGGATGGTCAAACTCACCCAACACCCCGAGTGCCGCACTCATGTCTAACGGCCCAAGCAAAGCAACATCAACGCCTTCGACGGCAAGAATTGCATCAATGTCGTTTAGCGCATCAAGGGTTTCTATCTGCACCGCAAACAGCAAATTTCGATTAGCATACTCGACAAACTCCGGCATCGGCATGGCCCCATAGCCGGCCTGACGCGGCATCGACAGACCGCGACTACCTGCCGGCAGGTACCGGGCCGCATTAAGCGCCGATTCAACTTCATCAGAATTGCGGACATTCGGCAGAATGATCCCGGCCGCACCAGCGTCCAGGAGCCGAGAGATATCCCGAGAATGGCAACCTGGAACCCGCACAATCGGCGAAACCCCGCTCACTTCTGCGGCCCGTGCGAGGTTTTCCATCTCCGCAGGTAATAACGGACCGTGCTCTCCGTCAAGCATCACAAAATCGTAACCCGTGTGGCCGAGTATTTCGGTAATGCCGGGCGTTGACAGCGTCTGCAAACAACCGAACTGAACGCCCCCTTCTTGCAGACGGATCTTGACCTGATTAACCTGTAACATTCTCCTAACCCCCTGCTTAATTATCCGGTTTTCGAAGGCAGAACTATCGCCACTCGGTGCTCCAATAGACTTTTAACCAATCACGACCGACGTTTACATTGACCAACAAGATTACCAATATTCTTAGTGTCGAAGATCATCCCGTCAATTCGGTGATTTTCAGCGAGCTACTGGAAGGGATGAACTGCTACGTAGACACGGAGAGTAACGGTGTCGCTGCGGTTGAACGGATAAAACAAACTCGGTACGACCTGATTTTCATGGATATTCAGATGCCGGTGATGGATGGGCTGGAGGCGACACGGATAATTCGACAATCACCCGGTTACGAAACGACACCGATCATCGCGGTGAGTGCCAGTAGCTTCATTGCCCATAGTGATCAATCCAGCTATACAGAACTGGGATTTAATGACTGGTTACTCAAACCCTACAATGCCGATCGACTGAACCGCATCATCAAACGCTGGGCTCTCCAGCCCAATACGGTGCCCGAATCCACCCCGGTTCAACCCAAGGCGATCATCCGTGCGTTAGATCCCGACACCATTGCCTCCCTGAGAAAGCTTTACCCTACGGACAACCCTGCGGGGTTTAACCAACTTGTTTCAGCGACGATTGACACCTTCGACCGCCTGTTCGAAGAACTCCACACAGCCATTAGCGGCCAGGACCGCCCGGCGATTGCTCGGCTGAGTCATGGCATGAAATCAATCAGCGCTAATTTAGGCGCATCGCGTTTATTAGCAGCCAGTGGCTATCTGGAAACCCGGACAAACCTCGAGGAGTTTTCTGAGCTCCATCAAATGATGAAGCGCATGACCATCGAGTACAGTCAGGTACGACAGGAACTGAATCAACTCCTGAATCCGGCTGACGGTTTATCCGGCCCCTGACTGGGGCTAAACCAGCTCGACCTGATCAACTAGAATTTCACCTACCGTCAATTCAACCAGCGCCAGACAAACAGGCAGGCTAAATCGGCGACGCCCCGCACTACCCGGGTTAAGCCAGCTAACACCGGCCGATTGTCGCCAGTGCGGCCGATGTGAATGACCACTGATCACCAGGTCCACGGGTTCAGGCCACTGACCGGGCACAGTCTGCTTTTCATCGTGCAGTAAGAGCAGGCTCCACCCGTCAATTTCAAACCGAACCTGAGATGGAATCTCAGCGGCCCACGGCCTGTCTCTTATACACATCTCCGAGCCCACGAGACC
>CAJXVN010000159.1 GCA_913060775.1 uncultured Gammaproteobacteria bacterium
GAGATGTAGAGAGGTCTCGTGGGCTCGGAGATGTGTATAAGAGACAGGAATAAAGCAGCATGGAACCGTGGCCGTTGGAGAGTACGAAACGGTCTCTATTTATCCAGTTGGGATCCAGTGGATTGTGGCTCAGGTATCGGTTCCACAACACCTCGGCAATCTCTGCCATACCCATGGGTGCACCGGGGTGTCCGGACCTGGCTTGCTGAACCGCATCAATACTCAGCACCCGCAGCGCATTCGCCAGTTCACTGGTTACAGACATGTAAAAAAACTCCGTCAAATTAAATCGTTGTCCGTGCCACGCGACCGGACAAATCGACACAGGAAACCAGACTGCGCCGGAATTTAAGGCAGGTCATTCAGACCCAAAAATTGAGTTAACCATCAACCACCTGAGGCCACAAAAAACTGTTTTCTGGTCAGATTAAAGCGGCTCGAAACGGGCGGCGAAGGTTAACATAAATGACACCTGATAAGCCGCCTCCCAAGCGGTTAAACCACTGTTAATAGCTACCCGGAAAATCCATATACGCTGGACAAAAGTGGTTAAATCACCAATAGTTACACCACCAGTGGAGTAGCTAACGCTATGCGTGCTGACCAGCGCTATTTTTACTGGCGAGAAGATTCCGGCAAACTGAAAGTTTCCGGGATACACCCAGACTTCCGTTGAAAACCACTAGCTACCTTTGATTAATGCCGCCTGACTCAAAACCGCCTCCAAAACTTATAAAAAAGTATGCGAATCGGCGTCTCTACGACACCGATAAAAGCCGCTACATCACGCTTGCGGATTTAACAATACTGGCGCGGGAACAGGTTCGTTTCGTGGTTGAAGATGCCCGCACCGGAGACGATATTACGCGGCAAATTCTCGTTCAGATCATCAGCGATCACGAGGTCGAAGAAGAAACTTCGATGATGAGCGTCGATGCCCTGCGCGAGGTCGTCAGTCTCTACGTACCATCACCGATCAATCAGATGTTCATCAATTACCTGGGCAACGCGCTGGCTAATTTTATGCGCCAGCAATCCGGCATTCAGCGCCACATGGATGGCCTGTTCGCCGAATTCGCTCCACCGTCAAACAATTCTGATCAGGACGGTGAGGATTCGCAGACGAATATGTGGAATTCACTGACCCAGATCTTTGATCCGAACACACCGAGCACCGGTGACGAACAACCCGAACCATCCGCCGCATCTGCACCGCCTGCTGAACAAACCGCCCGAACCCCGTTGAACAAAACGGAGTTACAGGAGCTGCAGGAACAGATGGCCAACATACAGCAAAAGCTTGATCTTCTCAGCGGCGATTGATCGACGATTCCATCGATTCGCTAATAACAGTTGAACCAAAAAAAACGGCCCGTCAGGCCGTTTTTTTGTTCAGGTTACTTACCTCAGTTACGGCAGGGCTTTCTCCAGCTCGGGAACCAGCGTAAACAGATCCCCAACGATCCCCAGATCCGCCACCTCAAAGATGGGGGCATCGGCGTCACTGTTTATCGCCACGATGGTTCCAGCATCCTTTATCCCCGCAAGGTGCTGAATCGCTCCTGAAATTCCGCAGGCTATATATAGATCCGGCGCGATCACTTTACCCGTCTGCCCTACCTGCATATCGTTAGCGACAAACCCGGCATCAACCGCTGCCCGCGACGCACCGGCCGCAGCACCCAGCTTGTCCGCCAGCGCATAAATAACATCAAAATTGTCACCGCTGCCAACCCCTCGTCCACCGGAGACTACCTTAGGGGCAGACTGCAAATCAGGACGGTCGGACGCCTGCTGGCGCAGTTCAATATAGCGGCTATGGGTCGGTAAGGCTGCACTGGTTTCCACCGCCTCAATGGGAGCCGCGGCAGACCCCGACCCGGCAGCTTTAAACGACGCTGGCCGTGCCGTACCCACCATGACTGAAATACCCTCTGCGAGCTGCACCGTATCGATCGCATTACCTGCGTAGATCGGTCGCTCGAACGTATCCGGCGCAATAACCTTCATCACGTCAGTCACTGACGGCACGCCCAGTAGCGCAGCGACTCGTGGCATCAGGTCTTTACCAAAGGTCGTTGAGGGGGCGATCAGGTGAGTGTATCCCGCCGCCAGTTCAACTATTTGCGGGGCATATACCGCCGCTACCGGCACGCTGTTCTCTTCACGGGCCAGCTTCAGCACCCGCGAGACTCCGTCGAGTGCTGCAACCTGATCACAAACGGCATCGCATTGAAGCCCACCCAGCACCGCAATTTCCACCGACGCCGAGTCGATAGCGAGCGCGCAGGTCAGTGTTTTGGCTGTCGATGAATTTAATTTTTCGCCATCGTGTTCAGCGATGATTAGCACTTTAGTCATTGACCAGACCCCTTGCCTGCAATTCTTTAACTAGCTCTTCAACGGTTTCCACCTTTTTACCGGCCTGTCGGCCTTCCGGTGGTCTCACACCCAATGAACTCACTCCGGGGGCAGCCTCGACACCCAGGTCAGCCAGGGTTTTCACGTCAATGGTTTTTTTCTTTGCCTTCATCATGTCGGGGAGTTTGACGTAGCGCGGCTCGTTTAAACGCAGATCAACGGTGACCACCGCAGGCAAATCGACCTCGAGCACTTCCAGGCCTGCGTCCACTTCGCGAATAGTGGTGGCTTTGCCGCCATCGAAAGAGAGTCCAGACGCGAAGGTCGCCTGCGGCCGGTCCCACAGCGCAGCCAACATCTGGCCGGTCTGATTGTTATCGTCATCAATCGCCTGTTTACCGAGTAACACCAGATCCACGCCCTCGGACTGGGCAATATTCAGCAGCATTCGCGAGGCAGTTAACGGCTGAATGTTTTCGGTTGTTTCAACGTGAATTCCCCGATCAGCTCCCATGGCTAGCGCCGTGCGCAACTGCTCCTGCACCTGCTTGGCACCAATGCTGACGACAATTATTTCATCGGCATTACCCGCCTCTTTGATCCGCAGGGCTTCTTCAACCGCAATCTCATCAAAGGGATTCATGCTCATTTTCACGCCGTCGGTGACCACCCCGCCGCCATCGGGCTTTACCCGGATACGGACGTTGTAGTCCACCACACGTTTAATACAGACCAGAATTTTCATGGTTAATTAATCTCTCATCCTCAGAATAAACAAACAGTTACAGATTGACGTAGTTCGGGCCCGCGCCGCCTTCTGGCGTGGTCCAGTTGATAATCTGGTAGGGGTCTTTTATGTCACAGGTTTTACAGTGGACACAGTTGGCTGCATTAATTTGCAGCCGCGTCTGACCCTCTTCTTCGACCATTTCATAGACGTTGGCCGGACAGAACCGGGTGCAGGGGTTGTCGTACTCTTCCTTGCATTGGGTCACACAGATATTGGTATCGGCTACTTTCAGGTGGACCGGTTGATCTTCATCATGCTCGGTGGCGGCAAAATAGACCGATGCCAGCCGATCGCGCGGCTCCAGCGTACGCGCCGAGGCATCATACTCCGGGGACAGCCGGGGTTCATTAATTTTACGCAACGCATCGTGATCATTGTGATTATGAAGGGTCCAGGGCAGCTTACCCAAGGTCACTGTCTCCAGCGCACCGTTAATCAGCCCCATCCACATGCCACGGTGAAAACCCGGCCGAATATTGCGCACCTTATGCAACTCATCCGCACTGGCGGATCCGCGCCACTCCTGATCGAAACCCGTCGAGGTTAGCTCCTTCGCCAGATGCTCAGCGGCCATCATTCCGGAACGCAACGCCATATGAGTGCCTTTGATTTTCGGCACATTGAGCTTGCCACCCGCATCGCCGACCAGCAGCGCACCAGGCATTTCCAGCCTGGGTAAGGACTGAATACCCCCCTCTACAATGGCTCTGGCGCCGCTGGAAATAATCGTTCCGCCCTCCAGCAGGGGTTTTACGCTCGGGTGATTTTTAAACTGCTGGAACGCCTCAAACGGCTCAAACTGGGGATCCTTGTAATCAAGCCCAACCACAAAACCGAGTGCTATTCGGTCTTCGTCAAGTTGATATAGAAAACTACCGCCGTAGGTTGACGTATCCATCGGCCAGCCAATGGTGTGCTGGACCACGCCAGGGGTAACCCGGCCCGCTGGCACCTGCCAGAGCTCTTTTATACCGATACCGTAGGTCTGCGGATCAACCGCTTTATCCAGTTCGTACTTTTTAATCAGCGTCTTGCTAACACTGCCGCGACAACCTTCTGCCAGCACGGTCACCTGGGCGTGAATATCGACGCCCTGCATAAAACCGTCTTTGGGGTTCCCGGCTTTGTCGATACCCATGTCACCGATACTGACACCGATCACTTTTTCGCCGGTCTCATCAAACAGAGGCGCTGCGGCAGAAAACCCCGGGTAGATCTCTACCCCCGCCTCTTCAGCCTGCTCGGCCAGCCAGGCACAGGTCGCCCCGAGGGAAATAATAAAATTACCGTGGTTATTCATCTGCGGCGGATTCGGCATCCAGTACCGACCCGTTTCCGTGAGCAGCGAGAACTGATCTTTAACGACTGGCTGACATATCGGCGGGGGATTGTCCCGCCAGCCCGGCAGAAGTTCATCAAGGGGGCCTGGCTCCATCACCGCGCCTGACAGTATCTGCGCGCCGATGGTCGATGCCTTGTCAATCACGCAGACATTAAGATCGTCCTGCAACTGCTTTAGCCGGATAGCGGTCGCCAACCCCGCCGGACCTGCGCCCACAATTAACACGTCGAACTCAATGACATCCCGCTGTTCTGCTGCTTCGCTCATATCCCTCACCTAGCCTGTCAACCCGTTGCCAATCAGTAGGCCGCCGATTGAATCAATTTAATGTATTCAATTACGCAGCGGTTTGCCGGTCTTAAGCATATGCTCCATTCGCGCCAGCGACGACGATTCGCCGAGCAGGCGCAAAAAGACCTCCAGTTCCAGATCAAAAAGCTGCTGTTCACTCACCGGACCGGGAGCAATATCACCGCCGGTCACGATGCGCGCCAGCTGACGTGCTACCACCGCATCGTGCGGACTGATTTTCTGCGTCGCTAATCGTTGGCCAATTTCATCTTCAAGCTGCCCTAACAACGCCTTACCGGGCAAATCCCGACTTGAAGGTTGCATCGGCTGGTAATTATCACTCATTGCCACAGCTCGCGCCCTGGCATCGGCCAGCAAGCGCATTCGATGCATGGTGATGCCATCCGTCTCGGCGATAACACCCATTTCCCGAGCCTGGGCCGCGGAGGCGGAGACCTGAGCAGAGGCGATCAACTCGAACGCCTGACGCACACCGACTGCAATGTCCTCCCCCTGTCTGCCGGCGGTATGGCGCAGCACCATTTCTTTAGTGCCGCCGCCAGCAGGTATCAAGCCTACTTTCAACTCAACCAGTCCGGCCGATAGCTCCGCGTGAGCCTGAACCGCATTGCCGTGCAGCACCAGCTCACAACCACCACCCAGTGCCAGGCCACGAGCCGCGACCACCACCGGCACTGGCGCCAGCTTGAGTGCCAGCAGCGCCTGCTGAAATCCACCAATAAATTGGGTAAGAAAATCCCAGTCCTTGCGCTGTGCTGCATCGAGCATGGTTTGCAGGTTGGCACCCACCGAAATATTCGGCCCGTCAGTCCCAATCACCAGCCCACGGTAGTCACCCTCGACCAGCGACCGCGCTTCTACCATGGCGGCAACGGTCTGGTCGTCCACCGCATTCATTTTTGAATGCAAGTCCAGCAGCGCTATCCCCTCTCCCGCATTCCATATCGATGCGGAGGGGTTTTCATACAGTGGCCGGGAACGACGGCTAATAGTGGCGACCTGCCAGGCGTCAGCCACTTCCTCTACTTTGTGATAAACCCCATCCAGCCCAAAATACTCCGCACCCTGGCTGCCATCGCGATAGAAACGGCCATCACCCTCGGCTAACACCTGCTGTAATAATGGCGGTACCACTCGGCCTTCTGCTTCAAATCGTTCAACCAGCTTGGCTACGCCGATCTGATCAAGCAGTTCAAACGGACCAAATTTCCAGGAAAAACCCTCCCGCATCGCACTGTCAATGGCCATGACATCGTCTGCGATTTCGCCCGCGACGGTCGCTGCGTACCCCAGACTGTTAGCCAGTAATTCCCAGGCAAAACGACCACCCAGATCATCACAGTCGACTAATTCCGCGACACTGCGACAGCGCGCAGATGCCAGCTCAGAGCCCTGCCAGGGACGATATTCACGGCTCGCTAAATCAAGCGATTCACGTATTTTGTCCGGTCCGGAACCACTCTGACGGTAGAACCCTTTGCCAGCCTTACGACCGACCATGCCCTCGGCAAGCATCCACTGAGCAACCGCCGGCAGATCCAGGAAGGGGCGAGCGGCATCTTCTGCTGATAACTGGCTCTTCATGTTTTCGCAAATATCCGCAACCACATCAAAGCCAACCAGATCGAGCAGCCCAAACAGACCAGTACCCGGCCAGCCCATTGGTCGGCCAGCTGCGGCGTCGGCTTCTTCGATGGAGATACCCATATCGACCGCTGCACGCAGCCCGGCAATCAGCGTATAAACACCGACCCGATTACCGATAAAACAGGGCGTATCTTTGGCATCTACCACTACCTTACCCAAAGCCACTTCACAAAATCCCTTCACCCGATCGTAGGCTGACGGCTGGGTTGACTCTCCGGCGACCAACTCCACCAGTGGCATGTAACGCGGCGGGTTGAAGAAATGGGTAATCAGGAAATCTTCAGCAAAACCGGCAGGCATGGCTTCAATAATTTCACTAATCAGCAGTCCGGAAGTATTGGAAGTCACCACGGACTGTCTCTTATACACATCTCCGAGCCCACGAGACCTCTCTACATCTCGT
>CAJXVN010000160.1 GCA_913060775.1 uncultured Gammaproteobacteria bacterium
AGAGACAGGGCTCCCTTTAATATGGCTGATTCCAACATGGGCATGGGCGGCGGTTTAGCGGCAGCGACGGCTTTGTCGGCCATGTCGTCCCAGCATAACGTCTCCGTCGTCGGCGACGGCACCCTTTGGCACAGCGCTATGAACACCTGTGTGGTCAACGGTCTATACAACCAGCAGGACGCCACCTACGTGGTGCTGGATAACAAATGGACTGCCATGACCGGTGCCCATGAAAACCCCAATTCCGGCCCCCAGCTGACTGGCGAGGCCGGCGGTGGCGACCTTAATATCGAGCGTACTTTCAAGGCGATGGGGGTTAAACAGATCGTCAAGGCCAACCCCTACAAGTTCAAAGACTTTCAGAAAAAACTGAAGAAGATTCAGGCACCGAAAGATCCCCAACTACGCGTGATCATCTCCGAGGCAGAATGTCAGTTACAGCGTCAGCGTTCAGTAAAACCGGAACGTAAAAAGATGCTCGCCGCTGGCGAACGGGTCGAGGTCGAACGCCTTGGCGTTGATAACGACGTCTGCGTTGGCGACCACGCATGCATGCGCGTCAACGGCTGTCCATCGCTCACCCTCGATGACAGCAACAACAAGCTTAAAAGCACCCAGGTTGCGGCGATCGACACCACCTGTGTTGGCTGCGGGGTGTGTGGCGAAATTGCCCACGCCGCCCGACTCTGCCCCTCCTTTCACAAGGTCACGGTCACCCACAACATTAACTGGTACGAAAAACTCTGGCTAAAACTCAAATCGGTGCTGATCCCGGTCGGCCGTACGGCGGCTGCGGGGTAAATCGAATGACTATCGACAACAGCAAACGTGGCGTTCGCGTACTCATCGGCACTGTTGGTGGCCAGGGCGGCGGCGTACTCAGCGACTGGCTGGTGCGCGGCCTGCTTAACGCGGGCTGGCAACCTCAAAGCATCGGCCTGTTGGGGCTTTCGCAACGGGCCGGTACGGTTATCTATTACGTTGAGGCCAACCCGGAAGGCGACACCCCGCCCATACTCTCTCCCTTTGCCGTACCCGGCGACGTTGACCTGATCCTCGCCCAGGAATTCCTCGAACTAGGCCGGCTGCTTCAGGGTGGTTTCGCCGCCAAAGATTGCACCATCATCGCCAACACCTATCGCTACCTGGGCACACTGGAGAAAATGCCTGCCGAGGGCGGCATCTTCTCCAGCGACGAAATTCGTAACGCTGCCGAAACATTAAGCGATAACAGCTGGCTTTTTCATGCCCAGAACATGGTTACCGAGGCCGGGCTTTCTTATCTGAGCAGCAACGCCATCCTCATGGGCGCGGTGGTTGCCTCGCCGGCCTTTAACCTGCCCGCGGAGCCTTTTCAACGGGCCATCCGCGATGCCGGTTCAAACGTCGAAGATAATATCAAGGCGTTCGATCTGGGCTACCAGATGATGAGCGACGGCACCCTGCCCAGAGCCCATTTCCAGCAGGCAGAAGTCAAAGACTGGCAACAGATGGCTGATGAACGGGCAGAAAAACTCTCCCCGGCTCAGGCACGCCAGTATCGGGAACTCCTTGCGACCGCTCAGCAGACGCTGCCCGCCGTACTCAACCAGACGCTCGCGGAGGCGCTTTATCAATTAATCGACTTTCAACACGTCGCTTACGCTAAAGATTACCTGCGGATGCTCGCTGAGTTTAGTGACGATGAAGCCTTGCTGGCAGTCTATGCCCAGCACCTGGCACTCTGGCTCACTTATGAGGACTCTCCGCGGGTTGCTCAGCTCAAAACCCGGCCTTCAAGATTTACGGGTATCGCCAAAGAGCACGGCCTGAAACCGGGGCAAAAAATCCTCATCGAAGATTACCTCGCACCCGATCCTCAGCAGATATACGGCATATTGCCGCCCACGCTGGCAAACCTGGTGCGCAGCATGGGTAAACGGTTGAACCCTGACTTCGAAAACATCACCCTCGAGATGAAAATCAAAACCAGTTCACTCTGGGGTTATTACACCATGGCCTTTATTGGCTGGACCCGTCGATTCAGGCTCAGATCCTGGCGTCACCAGCAGGAGATGAACGAAATTAATGGCTGGCAACAGGCGATCCGCGACTGGCGCGAGCAGGCACCGGAACTGGCCGTCCTGGCCGCCGATGCCGGCAGGCTGATTAAAGGCTATGGCCGGGTTCGCGATCTGGCACTGGCGGATCTGAATCTTTTCCTTAAAGACGCGCTGCCACTGCTAAAAAGCATTGCCGATAATAACGGGGACGCTCTGGCGATCGGGAAAAAGGCGCTGGCAACCGCCGCAAGTGAAGCTGGCAAAGGCGCCGCCGGAGTGGCTGTTCTGCAGGCCGAACTTGAAACTCTGGTCCAGCCGTCGGTCGCTTAATTGATGACCTATCAGGTCAAACTGCAGCACACCGGCCAGCCGTCGGTGACATTCCAGTGTCGTCCCGACCAGACGATTCTGCAGGCCGCCTATGACAACGGCTATCTACTCTCCAGCACCTGCCTACGTGGTGGTTGCGGCGCCTGCCGAGCGCAGCTAATTGAGGGCGCTGTCGCTGAACTGGCGCCCATGTCGCGCTTCCATTGCCAGGACCCGGTTAGTGGTGAGTTCAAATATCGGCTACTTTGTGTTGCCTCGGTGGCTAGCGACGTGGTTATCGAAACCGACCGCCCCTGGCAGACCCGTCGCAAAAATCCGCTATCTGACCGGTTACCGGGGTAATATCAACCGCTGGGGCACTAACACCTCTTACTATTTGCAAGCTGGGCACACGCTCTTTAAAGTTCACGACAGAGAAACGGCAATAACCGTCAAAACGGAAGTATTCAGGAGGAGTCATCATGGCAATCAGTCGTTTTAGTTATGCCAACGTGCGGGTTATGGACCTGCAAAAGGCAATCATCCATTACACCGACACTGTCGGCCTTCGACTGGTTGAGTCGGATGATCAACGGGCCTATTTCCAGGCTGACGAGTGCCAGGATCACCACTGCGTAATCACCACCCTTAGTGACCGCGCCGGGATCGATCATGTCGGCTTCAAAGTCAACGATCCGTCCGATCTGGTAGAGGCGGCCGAAGCAGCTTCAGCCCACGGTCTGGCGGTGCGCGACGTACCTCTCGGGGAAATTGCCGGTCAGGGGCCAGGGGTAATGATCACCCTGCCATCCGAACACAACATGCTGCTGTTTTATCATGCCGATAAGATTGGCTATGCTGGCGGCATGCACAACCCGGTGCCAGGTGTTTCCAAAAACAAAATTGGCGCCAAGGTCTCCCATCTGGACCACACCCTGCTCTCCTGTGAAAACGCCCAGCCAACGGTGGATTTTCTCACCGAGGTTTTCGATTTCAGCTGCACCGAGAAAGTAGTCGATCCCGGTGGCAACATCATTGCTGCCTTTATGAGCTGCACCAACACCATGCACGATCTGGCCCTCGGGCCAGGCCCCAATGGCACCTTTCACCACATGGCGTTTGGCATGCACAGCCGGGGGGAAGTGCTCGAAGGGGTCGATATTCTGAAAGAAGATGAAGTTCCGGCTCTCGAATATGGGATCACCCGCCATGGCATTGCCGGGGTAACCACCATCTATTTCCATGACCCCTCGGGCAACCGCAACGAGTTCTATAACGGTGCCTATCAGTCACCCGGCAGGCCGGGTCTGGTGCCACCGATTATCTGGGACGTGGAGAACTTCTCCCGCGGGGCCTTCTATTACGAAGATGCCGTACCGCCCGCCTTTTTTGACGAAGTGACCTGATTTCAAAACACCGCCACTAGTAACCGCTAACAATTAGAATCTACCCAACCAGCAAGAGGAGAATTGAGCATGGGGCTCAAACATCGCGGCATTTTGCGCATTGCCTATGTCCGTCTGGGACTTAACGACAACCGCCTGACACAGTCACTGAATTTCTATCGTGACCGTTTTGGCATGCTCGAAAGTATGCGTGACAGCGAACGTGCTTACCTGCGCTGCTGGCACGAAACCTTTCAATACAACCTCGTGCTTGAACAGACTGCCGAGAATCAGCTAATTGAAATCGGCTTTCACCTTCGCGACGAGGAAGACCTCGACCAGCTCACCGATAAAATCGAAGCGGCTGGCATCGAGGTAGAACAGTCTCCTGCAAACGAGCCTCTCAAGGGGATGGGCCGCTCTATCGCCTTCACCATTCCTGGCGGACAGCGCCTGCGACTATTTGCCGACATGGCGCAGAGTGGCTATGTCACCGGATTTGAATCGCCGGACTGGGTCACCCCCCGAGAACTGCGTGGTACCGCGGCGCCCATGTTTTTAAACCACGTCGGCCTCACCAGTGCAGACCCGGGAGCAACCATCGACTTTCTCGCTAATGTGCTCGGTTTCGGCCTGTCGGAGAAAATCGTCAGCGAAGACGGCAAAACCCTTTCGGGGCTTCTTTTTAGAATGTGCCGAGATGTAGGTGGTCAGGAACTGGCCATCTTTCCGGGTGAAGATGGTCACCTCCATCACATTGCCTTCACCAAAGAAGACCCTAACGACATCCTGATTATTGGCCAGTATCTGCGCGAAGACGGTATCAATATCGACGCTTACGGCCCGACCAAGCAATCCTACGGCAACACCTTCTCACTGCATTTTTTTGACGATATGGGTATTCGCCTGGAGCTCTGTTGCGGCGGCCGCAATATTGACGCCCACCCAGAGTCTGAGCCGATCATCTGGACTGAGTCAGAGCTCGCCAGGGCCCTCTCTTATTACGATTCGGACGTCAACCCGGGGTTTCTCGACCACTCGTTATAGTGGTTAAAACGACACTTTCCGGCAGCCGGGCCGTTAAAACACCTTCATGATCGCGCTCGGGGCCTTCTGTAACGGCCCGAGCGGGTTTTTGCTGGTGTCCAGCTTGTTGATATTCGGCGTCCCGCTCCAAATTTTATAGACCACCACATCGTGTTTGAGCATTAGCAGGGCATCAAATTCCCAGCCGCTTGAACGGGTACGTCGGCGAAAATTAAACAGATCTGCCATAGCGTTACCTTCTCGTTTTTTGTCAAGCTGCAAAATATTGACCCAGTAGCCCTCACAATTCGTTTTTACCGCCAGACATTCCCTGACTCCTGGATCAAGATCCTCAAACCGGATGGCCGGATTCGGCATAAATCGGGTAATCAATTCGAGGTAGTTCAGGATACGGATATTCGATGCGTTATGCGGACCAAATCCCAGTTTAATCAACTCCTCCTCAGTTGTTTGACCAAGCTGTATCGCATCAAATGCCCGCTTTGCATCGTCGAAACCGCCCCAACGGGAGTCCACCACGTTTCTCGAACTCGGCAAGACCCCACCGCTGCAACCAGCGACCAGTAGCACCCCCAGTGCCAACCCAGTGACCAATACCCGGTGACTGCTGACACGCCGTAAAACCAGAGTAAACAGACCCATTTATGGGTTCCTCAAACAGCGGTAGACTGATAAAAATTGCAGGGCCTGGTATTTGCACGCAGGTCGAAAACTCATTGTAACCACCAACCCAATTCAACACCGACGCTTTAGATCATTTTTTGCATCCAATTAGAGGCACTTCATGCGTATAGTCATTCAGGGCGCCGGCGCCCTCGGCTCCATTTTCGCCGCCCACCTGGTCCGTGCCGGAATCGATACCACACTGCTGGCTCGGGGAGCCCGCGCCGAGCAGTTACGTCAATCCGGGGTCACAGTCACCGGATTGCTCGATGCAACCGTTGAAGTACCGATCGAAACCGATCCCGCCAATATCCGCTCTGCCGACCTGTTTATCACCACCGTCAAAACCTACGACACGGAATCGGCCCTGGCACCTCTGGCGGGGGCTGAATTCGCCAGTGTGCTTTCGGTGCAAAACGGCGTATTGAAAAACCAGCAGCTGGCCTCTGTATTCGGAGAAAGCGCCGTGCTCGGCTCCGCCGCCAATGTTAGTGGCGAGGTGCTTGCAGATGGCAAGGTGCTGTTTACCCAGAACCGCGGCCTGTTTCTGGGCGAACTAACCGGGGGACTGTCGTCCCGAGCCGGAGCGATCGCCACGGTTTTCCAGAACGCTGGAATTGAAACGATTGAGTCCGATCAAATCCTTAAAGTGGAGTGGTCCAAATTCATTCCCTGGAGCGCAGTCATGGCGCTGTCGGTAATCACTCAGATGGAAACGTGGAAGTTTTGCACCGATCCGCATAGCGCCCGGTTTGCGGCACAGATGGTTCGCGAAGCGGTGGCCGTCGCCAAAACACTGAATATCGAGGTTGATGACAAGGGTCCACTGCCCGCCGCCAGTATTGCCAGTGGCAACGATGAGGAAGGGATTGCCCTGGTGCAACGGACCGGCCAGCGATTTCACGACCAGGCCCCCAGTCATCGCATGTCGACCTTACAGGACCTTGATCACGGCAAAAAACTGGAGGTTGACCAAACTCTCGGGCACCTGCTGAACCTGGCCAGAGATCAGGGTATCGACGCCCCCGCATCTGCCCATTCCTATCAGCTTGTCAAAGCAATCAACGCTTTTCAATAACAGGGATGGTCAGCCCCAGCACAACAGCGGATATTGATCAATTCGCCGAGATGATCAGGGCCGCCAGTTCGGCGGTGGTGTTCACCGGTGCCGGTATCAGTACCGATTCAGGTATCCCTGATTTTCGCAGCCCCGGTGGACTCTGGAGTCAGTTCAAACCCATTGATTTTGACGAATTCATGAGTTCAGAGTCGATCCGTAAAAAAGCCTGGGAGCGTAAATTTGACCTGGATGAGGCGATCGGCAGCCCCGAACCCAACGGGGGACATCGGGCAATCGCCAGCCTCCTTGAGCAGGGCAAGGTCTGTCTCTTATACACATCTGACGCT
>CAJXVN010000161.1 GCA_913060775.1 uncultured Gammaproteobacteria bacterium
AGATCTACACTATCCTCTTCGTCGGCAGCGTCAGATGTGTATAAGAGACAGGCGGAGGTCAGGTAGACGCACCCCTCGGCGATATCCTGCACCGTGCCGAGTTCTCGCATAGGGTTGGCGTTGTAAAAGTCCTTTAAAAAGTGCCGTGGGTACTGATTGAACCCATTGCTTTCTATTGCGCCAGGGGCGATAGAGTTGACGCGAATTTGGTATTGCGACCACTCCACGGCCAGGGTGCGGGCCAGGTTAGCGACGGCAGCGCGGGATGCCGCGGAATGGGCGATGGTGGGCATGCCGCGAAAGTAATCGAGAATAATGTTAACGACGCTTCCGGGTTTTTCGCGGTCAACCCACTGTCGGGCGCAAGCCTGGGTCATGTACCAGGTGCCATTAAGGTTAGTGTCGATGACCGCCTGCCAGCCTTTTGGCGAAATTTCCAGAGCCGGTTTGGCAAACTGCCCACCCGCATTGTTAATGAGCAGGTCCAGCCCACCGAGTTTTTCCCAGGTGGTCGTGACCAGCGCCTCACAGGCTTCTGGTTCGCGAATGGTCATGGCCATGTATTCAGCAGTCGCGCCCAGATCGCGGAGCTGGCCGACGGTTTCTTCCAGTACTTCCTCGCGGCGGCCGCAGATCATCACCTGTGCCCCCAGGCGGGCGTAGAGAAAGGCTATGGCTTTGCCGATACCGGTCCCGCCGCCGGAGATCAGTGCGGTTTGTCCCTTCAGCAGGCCATCACGGTAAACGGTTTCTGCCGTGGCCAGCTCATCGTCGGTAAAGCCAAAGCGCTCTTTATTCTCCAGGTCCTCTACGGGCATTACTTTTCCTCCTCTTCTGTTTCTAGTGGTTATTACTGCGCTATCCTGCGCGCGGTGGATTTTAGCTTGACGAAGCGGATCGGACTGAGAAGAATTTTTTAACGGAAAATCAGGCTCGACTATCCACCGGGTAGTGCGAATCAATAATTAAAAAACAACGTAATTGAGGAGGTTTGAATGGCTGAACTGGAGGAGATTACCCTGAGGTCGGTGTTGCACCGCACCGCTCGTTATTTCGGTAACAACGAGGCGCTGGTCGATGCGCATAACCGTTACACCTATGCGGAGACACTTGACCTGGTGCAGCGTACAGCCGCCCTGCTGCATAGCCTGGGGGTGCGCAAAGGTGACCGGGTGGCGCTGATGACGTTGCCCTCCCCAGTTCATGTGATTGCGCTGTTTGGCATTATTGAGCTCGGCGCCATTCCCGTTACGCTGCATGCCCGTGAAAAAGCCTCGGTGCTTGCCAAAGTGCTCACCCGGTTGATGCCTCGTACGCTCATCTATTACGAAACTCTGGCGGATACGGTGGGCGAGCTGCGCCAGCTGATGCCGGAAATCACCAGTTTTGTCTGTGCCCGTTCCGGGACCGAAGAGAAAGTCGCCGTCGACGATCTCTGTATTCCTGACGACCTTCACCGGTTCGAGCTTGATTTCGAGCCCATGCCGATCGCCGCCAGCGACACGGCGGCTATTGTGCTTACCTCCGGCACCACCGGCGTGCCCAAGGGCGTGATGCATAGCCACCGGGGCATGGTAGAGGGCGCTCGCGGCGCGGTTTACCCGTTCCAGCTCGGGCCTTTTTCCTGCCTGGTCAATCTGTTTACGACCTCCTTTATGGGCTGGTACAACGTGACCCTGCCGTTTATTAACGTGGGCGGCAAGCTGGTGTTCATGGAGCAGTGGGACCCGGCCGCGTACCTCCAGAAAATGGCCGATGAGAAAGCGACTTTCTGTTTTCTGGTGCCGACCATGTGGCGCATGCTGCTGAAACTGCCGGTGGAAGACTACGATCTTTCCAGCATTGGACTGGCCGGGTTTGCCGGTGAGGTAATGGATACCGCCACCTTACGGGCGATTCGCGAGCGTATATGCACTAACGTAATCAACGCCTATGGCACGACGGAAACGGGAACCTCGGCCGGCACCGTGATGTTCTCCGACGACCTGCTGAAGGAAGACAAAATTCAGAGTATCGGTAAACCCATGCTCAACAGCGAAGCACGGGTGATCATCCCGGGTGGCGACATGGACGATGAGGTGCCCCCCGGAGAGGAAGGTGAGATTATTATTCGCGGTCCTTCCAGGGCCGTCCAGATGTGGAATGACCCGGCCCTGTCTCGTAAGGTGTTTCGGGGAGACTGGTGGTATTCCGGGGATCTGGGGCATCTCGATGATGAAGGCTACCTTTATATTCACGGTCGGGTAGATGACATGATCATTACCGGTGGAATTAATGTGTTACCGGCGCCGATTGAGGAGGTGATGCTCAGTCATGACCAGGTTAGCGAGTGTGCGGTGGTTGGATTGCCGGATCCGGAGTGGGGGCAACGGGTCACCGCTTTTGTTATTGCTAGCCATGAAGAATTAACAGCAGACCACCTGCACGATCACGCACAGGCGAGTGATCTACCAAACTATCAGCGACCAAAAGAGTTCCGGTTCGTGACGGAATTACCGCGTGGTTCCAGCGGCAAAACCAGTCGTAAAACGCTGCGGGAACAGGCAATCGCTGCCGAATCCTGATTGCTGGCAGGGGTGGCGTCATTCGGTTGGAGCTTTAACTGAGGGCCGGATCTAGTCTGCGATCGGAAACGATCGCCGGAACAGATCGCCTCTTAACATTACTGTTTTGGAGAATAGCTTGAATTCCCACGAAGTGGATTACGAAATCATCGGTGAAGGCAGTCAAATGGTGATCGTTGAACTCGATCCCGGCGAGACGGTTATCGCTGAAGCCGGTGCCATGACCTATATGGAAACGGGCATTGAGTTCGAGACGAAAATGGGCGACGGTTCAAAGCCGGATCAGGGCTTTCTCGGCAAAGTCTTCAGCGCCGGTAGCCGGATGATCACCGGTGAGTCGCTATTCATGACCCACTTTACCCATCATGGTAGTGGTAAGTCCCACGTGGGCTTTGCCGCTCCCTATCCCGGTTCCATCGTGGCGCTCGATCTTGATGACGTCGGTGGCGAATTGCTGTGTCAGAAAGATGCTTTCCTCTGTGCGGCCCTTGGCACTAACGTGGGCGTCGCCTTTAACCGCAAACTGGGTGCCGGCCTGTTTGGCGGCGAGGGCTTCGTGCTACAGAGACTGCGCGGCGATGGCATGGCTTTTATGCACGCTGGCGGCGCGGTGATGCGGCGAGAACTCAAGGGTGAAACCCTGCGCGTTGATACGGGTTGCCTGGTCGGTTTTTCTGCCGGCATCGACTATGACATTCAGCGTGCGGGCGGCTTGAAAAGCATGGTTTTTGGCGGTGAGGGTATGTTTCTGGCTACCTTGCAGGGTACCGGAACTGTCTGGTTACAAAGCCTGCCATTTAGCCGCATGGCCGATCGCATTATTGCTGCGGCGCCGGCGGCTGGCGGAAGTGCTAAGGGTGAAGGCTCCGTACTGGGAGGCATTGGCCGAATATTAGACGGCGACTAAAGGCGCGGTTACCGCTCAGTCGGTGATTCGTTCAATGACCGATGTTGATGATGTGGTTCAAAGCAGAACCGGATAAATCCTGGCTAAATTACCAGGGTAGCCAGAGCCAGTAACAGGCCCATGCTGCAGACATCGGTCGCCGTCGTCACGAAGATGCTGGATGCCGTCACCGGGTCGGCGCCGACTTTTTTGAGGGCCATGGGTACCAGGACACCGGTGACGCCGCTGAGGATGCACGAACCGGTCATCGCGACTAGCACAACCAGCGCCAGTAGTGTGGGGTTGCCGCCAGTAGCCGCGGCGTAAAAATACATGGCTACCGCAGCGATGACGCCGACCAGCAGTCCATTGGCGCAGCCAAGAGCCGCTTCCTTTCTCACGATAGAGCCGGTCTTTAATTGGGCAAATTCGCCCAGGGTTAACCCGCGTAGCGTCACCGCCAGTGATTGACAACCGGTATTGCCTGACTGACCGGCAAGCACCGGTAGAAATGCGGCGAGCACAACGACTTGTTGAATCGTCTCCTCAAACAGTCCGACGACCAGTGCAGCGAGGAAGGCGGTGAGCAGGTTTAGCTGCAGCCAGGGGTGGCGAAATTTGAGGCAGGTGCGCCATGGCGTATTAATTGTCTCTTCCTGTTCAACCCCGACCATTCGACCGGGACGGCTCATTAGCTCGACCCGCTGCTCTTCAAACAGGGTGTAGCCGGGGACCAGGCCGATGAGTCTGTTCAGGGAGTCGCACACCGGGTAGACCGGATAGTGTCGATGGACAACGGCCTGCATGGCGTCGCCGATGGTGGTTTCAGCGGTTAGCGAAAAGGGTTCGCGGAGCATTACCTCGGCTAGCGTCTGTGTCGGGTCGGCGAGCATTAGATCGCGCATAACGACCACGCCATATAGCTGGTCGACGTCGTCAAGCACATAAACATAAGTGGGCAGCGTGGTTTTCGCTAATTCGCGAATTGCGTTAATGGTATCGCCGGCGGTGTCGGTGTAGTGAAAAACGCCCACCGGTTTTTCCATGACGCGTCCGACTGTATCGGGGTCATATTGTTGATTAAGCGACCAGCGATCCGCGATCTGTTCGGTAATGTCCTCGGCTATCTCCTCCTGTCTTTCACCCGGCAGGCAGTAGAGGATTTTCAGGGCGAAAGTAGGATCAACGGATTCCAGAACCTTGACCAGATCATCATCGCTGAGATCAGTCAGCAGCCCTGCTGCATCCATCGGAGCCCGTCGAATCACCGATTCAACCAGCTGAGAAAATTCTTCTTCACTGCAGTTTGCGGTGGGCTCGAGGGCTAAATTCTCGTGGTTCGGTTTTTCGGTCATGGTTACGTCAATCGCTTGTATTGAAGTCGCCCTGAGGCGCTCTTCGGTTCGTCATTTTTTGGGTGAGTGGAAGAGGGTGTACGCAGGTTTCTTTGAAAAGGGGCAGCATGCCGGGGGCCACGATCATACCCGACCGGGTGGTTACCCTGTAGTCGATTGCCGGGAACGGGTTCGGGTTGCGGTTCGTCTGGGCCCGTTCAGGTCATTACCCGGGCCGACAGGCTCATTGCTCACGGCGGATTCAATGGGTTTCTCGGGCTCCGGGTGTTCGAGGCCGGCTGTTTAACGGATGACAAACGAACTGACTGTCGATTAATGACTTGTTTTGCCAGCCCATAGAATTGACCTTGCAGCCCGAATTATCGGTCCATTGGAAGGCGTCGCCTTAGGCCGAGCTGCCGTTGGGATAGTGTCGGAGGAGTGCCGCTATCGTTTACTATAGGCGCGACCGACACAGAGATTCCAACGAATTGTGTTGGCCAGATTAAGTCAACAGTTATTCAGTGTAAACACTAGCCAGGAGTAGTCTGAAACAATGGATTTATCGAACGCGGTGGCGGTCATTAGTGGTGGAGCATCGGGATTAGGTAAGGCGGTGGCCGATCGAGTCGTTGCCGCCGGGGGCTGTGCCGTGATGCTGGATGTGAACGGCGAACTTGGTAATCAGGTTAGTGCTGAGCTGGGAGAGAGGGCGCTGTTTATCACCACCGACGTAACCTCTGAGGAGCAGGTCGATGCGGCTTTCGCCACGGCGGTTGAAACTTTTGGCAAGGTAAACCTGGTAGTCAGCTGTGCCGGCGTTCTGGGTAACGGTATGACGCTGGGGCGCAAAGGGCCCATGGCATTAGAGAAGTTTGCAACGGTCATTGGCATCAACCTCGTGGGTACTTTTAACCTGGCTCGCGGTGGGATTAATGTCATGCAGCACAATGAACCCGATGGCGACGGCGAGCGCGGCGTGGTGGTTAACACTGCGTCAGTAGCTGCTTTTGAGGGGCAAATTGGCCAGGCGGCCTATGCGGCTTCCAAAGGAGGAGTGGTCGGTTTAACCTTGCCGCTGGCCCGTGAATTTGCCCGTCACGGAGTACGGGTCATGGCGATTGCACCGGGTCTATTCATGACGCCAATGTTAGAATCGCTCCCCGATGAAGCCAAACAGGCATTGGCTGCTTCCGTGCCCTTTCCCAAGCGGCTGGGTGAAGCCAGTGAGTTTGCTGATATGGTGGCCACCATCGCCACTAACCCGATGCTCAATGGCGAGGTGATTCGCCTCGACGGCGCAGTGCGAATGGAGCCGAAGTAAACGGTGTGTCTGCGGCAGGTGGTACCACATCCTGTCTGGCGAGATAATCCGCCTGATTACCTTCCTAATACCGGTGTATAACCTTTATGAGTAATGAACTAATCGGCGGCGCCTGGTTGCAACCAGGTGCTGCGAGCAATGCTATTTTTACGGTCGAGCAATTTGAGGCTGACCACGAAGCGATGTTTGATACCGCCCGCCGTTTTTGCGATGAACAGGTGTGGCCGCTGCAGGAGCAGATTGAGGCCAAGCAGGAAGGGGTGATCGCCGGATTGATGGATCAGGCTTCAGAACTGGGCCTCACCATGCTGGATATTCCAGAGGCTTATGACGGCCTGGAGCTGCCGATGCCGGTATCAATGCGGGTGCTGGAAAGTACTGCCCGTGAGCAGTCGATGATGCTCTCCCTGATGGTGCAGAACGGTATCGGTTCGCTGCCGGTGGTGCTGTTTGGCAACGAACAGCAGAAGCAGGCCTGGTTGCCAGCCTTTGCCAGCGGCGAGAAGCGCGGATGTTACTGCCTCACAGAACCGGGTTCAGGTTCCGACGCACTGGCAGCTGCTTCGACCGCCGTGTTAAGTGATGACGGCGGTCACTGGACACTCAATGGCACCAAACAGTTTATTACCAATGCCGGTTTTGCCGATGTGGGTTTTGTGTTTGCCAAAGTGGTCGGGGAGGTCGAGGGTGCGACCGGCTTTAGTTGTTTTATTGCTGTCTCTTATA
>CAJXVN010000162.1 GCA_913060775.1 uncultured Gammaproteobacteria bacterium
ATCTACACTATCCTCTTCGTCGGCAGCGTCAGATGTGTATAAGAGACAGTGCCCAGACCGAGCCCATTTCCAGGCCGATATATCCTGCACCGACCACCACCAGGTGCTTGGGAACGTTTTCAAGAGTGAGAGCGCCGGTCGAAGTGACGATGCGTTTCTCGTCAATCTCGAGCCCTGGCAAGGGGGCGGATTCCGAGCCCGTCGCGATCAGCACCGCGCCGGTTGTCAGGGTCTCGGTGTCACCGCTCTCCGAGGTGACCTGGACTGCGTGGGCGTTCTCGATACGGGCGGTCCCGTGAAATGCGGTGACCTTGTTTTTCTTGAACAGAAACTCGATGCCCTTGGTGTTATCTTCGACCACCTTGTTTTTGTGGTCCATCATGGCGTCGAGATCGAATGAGACTTTCCCGGTTTTGACTCCGTGCGCGGCAAGGCCGTGCAGGGCGTGGGTGTAGTGCTCGGAGGATTGGAGCAATGCCTTGGAGGGAATGCAGCCGATATTCAGACAGGTGCCACCAAGGCTTTTGCGCTTGTCGATACAGGCCACATTCAGCCCGAGCTGTGCCGCCCGAATGGCGGCGACGTAGCCACCGGGACCGGCACCGATAACAATGAGGTCGAAGCTTTTGTCGTCTGCCATGTGATTCTCGTAATGCTCTCTAGACGCCGATCAGGAGGCGTTCCGGGTCCTCGATGGCTTGCTTGATGCGGACCAGGAAGGTCACAGCTTCGCGGCCGTCGACGACCCTGTGATCATAAGACAGCGCCACATACATCATCGGTCGGATGACGATCTCGTCGTCGACCACCACCGGGCGCTTAACGATATTGTGCATGCCCAGAATGCCGGATTGGGGCGGGTTCAGGATCGGGGTCGACAACATCGAGCCGAAAATTCCGCCATTGGTGATGGTGAAGGTGCCGCCGGTTAAGTCGTCAACGCCCAGCTTGTTGTTTTGTGCCAGGCCACCGAGTTCGCGGATCTTTTTCTCGATATCCGCGAACGACATCAAATCGGCATCACGGATGATCGGTACCACCAGCCCGCGCGGTGAGCTAACGGCCACGCCGATATCGTAAAAGCCGTTGTAAACGATATCAGTGCCATCAATGGCCGCATTCACCAGTGGAAATTTTTTTAATGCATCGACGGTAGCGTGAACAAAGAACGACATAAACCCCAGTCGAGTATCGTGCTGCTGTTCAAACTGTTCCTTGAATTTAGAGCGTAGCTGCATGACGGGTTGCATATCCACCTCGTTAAAGGTGGTGAGAATTGCTGCACCTTGCTGTGCTTCCAGCAACCGCTGGGCAATCCGTTGGCGGATGCGGGTCATGGGGACTCGCTGTTGCTGGCGACCCAGGTCGTCAGTGGGTGTCTGAGTATCCGGGGCTGGTGAGGCAGATGGGGCGGTTGTCGGTGCAGATGTGCCCCCAGTTTTCAGGTGTTTGAGCACATCTTCCTTCAGTATCCGGCCCTCTTTGCCAGTACCGGTAATGGTGGCGGGGTCGAGCTGGTTATCGGCAATCAATTTGCGTACCGCTGGGCTTAGTGCCGGACTGGCGGCCGCACTGGATGAGTCCGCCGGGGTATCGCCGGCGCTATCGTCCGTTGCCCTGGGAGTGGCTGCAGCGCCTTCGGTGTCAATGATCGCCAGTAGTTCGCCGGCAGTCACAACCGCGCCATCGGGCTGACGAATTTCCTTGAGGGTACCGGCTTCCACTGCCACGACCTCGAGCACAATTTTGTCGGTTTCGAGGTCGATCAGTGGGTCGTCCACGGAGACCGTATCACCGGGCTTTTTATGCCAGGTCATCAAGGTTCCTTCAGAAACCGATTCCGGCAGGGAAGGTACTACGATTTCAATAAGCATGGTTCGACTCCTTGGGAGGTCGGATATTATTCATTGTGGTCGCCCCGGAGAGCGCTTTCGAGCAGGGCATGCAGCTGAGCCTGGTGGCGTGCCATGTAACCGACAGCGGGTGAGGCTGAGTGGGGCCGGCCGGCAAACCCCAGCTGCTGGTGATCTGCCAGAGAGCTGCTCATGTGGTGCTGACTGCTATACCAGGCGCCCTGGTTCTGTGGTTCTTCCTGGGTCCAGATGACCTGGTTAGCATGGGGGTAACGGGCCAGTGCGGCACTGGCTTCGTCAATGGGGAATGGGTAGAGCTGCTCAATACGGAGCAGGGCAACCTCGGCGGTCAGTTCGGCTTCTTCGCGGGCTGCCAACAGGTCGTAATAGACCCGGCCACTGCAGAGAATGACTCGCGTCACTTTGTCGGGATCCACCTGCTGGTCGTCAATGACTAACTGAAACTGCTGCTCGGCAAGTTCTTCGCGACTCGAGACCGCCTGCTTATGCCGTAACAGGCTTTTCGGGCTCATGATGATCAGCGGCCGCCGGAAGGGTCGTAGCATCTGCCGCCTGAGCAGGTGAAAAATCTGTGCCGGCGTGCTCGGCACACAGACCTGCATATTGTGCTCGGCACAGAGTTGCAGGAATCGCTCGAGTCGTGCTGAGGAATGTTCGGGTCCCTGGCCCTCGTAACCGTGCGGCAGCATCAGCACCATGCCGCAGAGTCGCTCCCACTTGGCCCAGGATGAACTGATGAACTGATCAATCACTACCTGGGCGCCGTTGGCAAAATCGCCAAACTGGGCTTCCCAGATCACCAGCGTTTCAGGGTCGGCGCTGGAGTAGCCAAACTCAAACCCGAGTACGGCCTCTTCAGACAATAATGAGTCAATCACCAGGAAGCGGGGCTGGTTGGGCGCCAGATGCTGCAGGGGAACGTAACGGTTGGCTTCGGCCCGATCCGATGTCTGATGATGGACCACGGCGTGGCGGTGGGAAAAAGTTCCTCGGCCACTATCCTGGCCGGAAAGTCTCACCCGGTAACCATCGGTAAGCAGGGTTGCGTAAGCGAGGGTCTCGGCACAGCCCCAGTCCATCGGTTTGTCGCCGTTGGTCATGGCGCGGCGGTCGGCAAGAATTTTTGAGACCCGCGGATGGGGTTTGAGTCCCTCCGGCATTTCTGTCAGCGAATGACCCAGGGAAGCGATTTTCTCAACCGGTACGCTGGTGTCACTCGGGGCGGTCCAGTCAACGTTGAAATAGGGTTCCCAGTTAATCAGCAGGACCGGTTTTTGTGGGCTGAGTTTTCTCAGTGCCACCGGCGCGTCACCAATGAGCATCTGCTGATAATCGCTAAGCAGGGTTGCACCAGTATCAGCCTCGATGAGTCCTTCCTGGACGAGCTGGTCGGCATAGATTTCGCGGACCGTTTTCTGTTTGTCGACCTTGGCGTACATGATCGGTTGGGTCAGTGCCGGCTCGTCGGCTTCATTGTGGCCGTGACGGCGAAAACAGACCATGTCGATAACCACGTCGTTGTGGAACGTATTGCGATAGTCCAGCGCGATACGTGCGGCGTGCACCACCGCTTCCGGGTCGTTGCCGTTGACGTGAATAATGGGTGCCTGAATTAATTTGGCGATGTCGGTGCAGTAGTGGGTGGAACGCGCGTCCACCGGATTACTGGTGGTGAAACCGATCTGGTTGTTGATGACCACATGGATAGTGCCGCCGGTAGAGTAGCCGCGGACGTTACAGAGGTTGAGGGTCTCCATGACGACCCCCTGGCCCGAGAAAGCTGCATCGCCATGAATCAGGATGGGCAATACCTGATTACGGTCAGAGTCATCGCGGCGTTCCTGGCGCGAACGTACCGAGCCTTCGACGACCGGGTTAATGATTTCCAGATGCGAGGGGTTAAACGCCAGGGTCAGATGGACGGCGCCACCGGGGGTAATCAAATCCGATGAGAATCCCTGGTGATATTTGACATCGCCAGAGCCATCGGCCGGCAGTTCTACGTTGCCTTCAAATTCGGCGAAGAGCCCCCCGGGTTGCTTGCCAAGAATATTCACCAGTACGTTGAGTCGGCCCCGGTGGGCCATGCCGATGACGATCTCTTTGGCGTCCAGTGTGCCGGCCTGCTGAATCATCTGGTCCAGCAGCGGAATCAGGCTGTCACCGCCTTCCAGCGAAAATCGCTTCTGGCCGACGTAGCGCCGGTGCAGATAGCGCTCCAGTCCCTCAGCACCGACGACCGCGTTAAGAATTTCTCGTTTCTGTTCGGCGCTAAAGGAGGGGCGGCCATGGTTTTGTTCGGCCCGGTCACGCATCCATGACACCTGTTCGCGGTCATTGATATAAGCGTATTCCCAGCCAATATTGGTGCAGTAGGTCTGCTCCAGAAAATCAATAATTTCCCGCAGTTTCATCTGCGCTGGCATGCCGGGGAAAGCCGCCGCGAAGGTGGACTCAAGGTCCCCGGGAGTGAGCCCGTGATAACTCAGGTCGAGGCTTTCTACCGGTTCTTTGTCACGCAGAAACAGCGGATCCATCTGCGCTGCCATGTGGCCGCGTCGGCGGTATTCACTGATTAGTGCCCGCACCGCATAAAGTTTTTCGATCTGTTCGTGGTCACGAGTCGAAGCGGTGGTTGTCACCGGGGCCGCGATACGGTGTTTGTTCAGACCAATCTGTAAAAAGTTGGCCTGGACCCGGGAATGGTATAGCTGGGTGCCGGGGGCGCTACTGGCGCCCAGTTCCTGAAAATAGTCGAGCCACTCTTCCGGGACGGAGTTAGGGTCCTGAAGAAAGTCTTCGTAGAGATCATCCAGATAGCCGGCACTGCCGGTGGAAATGTTGTCGTCCATGGGTTCTTCCAGTAAGTGAGCGGAAGCGCCACGCTGCGCAACATAAACAATGGCGGGCGTGGAATCAGCGGTTAACCAGGCACCGGTGCATAGTTTGGCCTAATCCGGGATGAAATTGTCGTCACCCCGGTGGATTTGCATAAATAATTTCACCGACATTGTCTTTTTCGGCTGACCGATGCCATTCTTGATCGGCCCCGGTCGGGTGAAGGTTCGTGGTTGGATGAGGGGGCAACTATTTGGCTAAATGCCCAACTCCTTGCGCACCGCCGCGACCCGGCGACGGCTGATCGGCAAACGTTTTTCGCTGTTTCGAAACAGCAGACTAAAACCCTCCTGCTCCTTGCCGATGCCAACAATAGCCTGTCGCCGGGCCAGCGCATTGCGATGGACTCGAATCAGGGTATCGGCAAATTCCTCTTCTAACTGCACGAGCGATTCATCGATTAACCATTCGCTATCCGCACAGTGTAAGGTCACGTATTTCTGTTCGGCCTGCATATAAAGGAGGTCTTCAACCTTGACCAGGTAACGATCGCCATGCTGTGAGATGCTGAAGTGGCTGCGGCAATGATCGCTGGCGACGCTCGCTGGCAGGAGGTTCTCTGGCCGGGTTTCAGTTACCCGCTGTAATGCCTCAATCAGGCGCTGTTCGCGAATCGGTTTGACCAGGTAGTGCACCGCGTTGGTATCGAATGCCTGTAATGCAAACTCATCGAAAGCCGTGGTAAAGATTATCGCCGGCGGTTGTTCCTGCTGTTGCAGGTGCCGAGCGACTTCCAGCCCGTCCATGCCAGGCATACGGATATCCAGCAGCAGTACATCCGGTGTCAGTTGATCAATTTTTTCCAGGGCATCAATGCCGTCACTGGCCTCGCCAACGCATTCGTACTGCGAGTGGCTGGCGAGCAACTGACGTAGCCGCTGCCGAGCCGGTGACTCATCATCGACGATGAGCAGTGTCAGCGGTTTAATGGGGGAGCTGGAGGGTGACACGGTACTCATCCGCGGTGGAATCGATCTGCAGAGCCGGTTGATCGCCAAAAAAGGCCTGTAGCCGTTGGCGCACATTATCGATGGCGATCTGGTGTCCACTGCGGAGGTTGCCGTGCCGTTGAGGCGCGGGTGGGGGCAGGGGATTGGTGATGGTGATTTGATAGCTGGTTTCGGTGGCCAGACCCTGGATGTTGATATTGCCACGGTGGGTAAGGGGTTCGATCCCGTGGTAGACCGCATTTTCCAGCAGGGGCTGGAGTACCAGGGTCGGTATTTTCAGGCCGGGGTTTAAATCTTCAAGCTGCCAGTTAACCTGGAGCCGTTCTCCCAGTCTCAGCTGTTCCAGCGCCAAATACTGTTTGCACAGGGTGATATCGTCGATGAGCGAGGTGAGCTGTTCGCTCTGGCGCAGGTTATGGCGGAAAAGTTCGGCCAGGTCCTGGAGTGCCTCCTCGGCGATTTCGGGCTGATCGCGGACCAGACTGATGATGGTGTTAAGACTATTAAACAGGAAATGGGGGCGGATTCGGGCCTGCAGGGCATCCAGCTTTGCCTGGTGCTGCGCCGCCAGGTTTTTTTTTGCCTCGTGGCGCGTATATAGATAACGCAGAACCACGCCACTGACTATGGCAGCGATGATCAGGTTTTGAGTGAGTTCGACCGTCAGGTTGGATTGCGCGGCCCAGCTGCCGGATAGCAGTCCGTTCTGGGTCAGGTAGTAGGCGCTGACGGTCACCAGAAAATTGACCATGATCGGTATCAGGAAGGCGATGGCCGCCGACAGCCAGGTGGCCATGACTACAAGCCGGGGCCGGGCAACGCAGAGTAGCCCGCCGCTAACCAGTGCTGCCCACTGTACATAAAGCGAGGTGACTGCGAGCTGATTCAGTCCGGTGGTCCAGTCGCGAGCACTTGCAAGCACCAGCGTAAAAGCCAGTAATTCGGCACCAATAATGATGATGGCCACCGCACGTGGCTGGCAAAAATCGGGGACAAAAATGTCAGGTTCAGCGGTTGGTGCAGAATCGGCCAATGGGGTTGTCCTGTATCTGTCTCTTATACACATCTCCGAGCCCACGAGACCTCTCTACATCTC
>CAJXVN010000163.1 GCA_913060775.1 uncultured Gammaproteobacteria bacterium
TATCGCCTGTTTCCTCAAAACGGCGGGCGCCGACCTGCCAGCGAATATCACTTTCCGATTGGCTTTTTGCTAACTGGATCTCTGCATCGCGCATCCGTCGCTCGCTGGCGTAAACCCGGATCATTGGACTTTCACTGGCCAACTGGTACAGCACCTCGAAAGGTTCGCCAGCCTCGAATCGGAACAGGTCTCCCTGCAACCGCTGAAAATCCACGCGCGTTTCGCCCCATAGTGAGGCCAGCGCCATCTTCCGCTTCTCGTACTCCGTTTGTAGCGTAGAGTGAACAATGCGGTTCTGGGTAAGCGCGGCTTTGGCGCGCAGGACTTCAGCGTCGGGCGCGGCGCCCCGTTTGGCTCGGCCAGTGACCGTGTTGAGAGTCGCCTCGCTCAACTCCACAGCCTGGGCGGCCAATGCGAGCTTTTCCTGCAGGGCCAGAGCGGCGACATAGCGCTGAGTCACCTGGCCCAACACATCCAGTGTCTCCGCTTCACGTTCAGCCTCCACCAGGTCGTAGCGTGAGCTCACAGCGCTTATGCGAGCCCGGCGTTTGCCTCCCAGCTCAATGACCGAGGATAGCGACAGAGTGTATTCCGCCCCATCGACGCCCTGCAGGGCACCGCTACCGAGGGCATTCTCTACCTCCAAACCAGCTTCATAAGCTGGCGCCTGATTGGCCGTGAGACGGCGTCCCTCAAGCCCCTGTAGGCGAAAGTTGAATACCCGCAGACTGGGGTTTTGCGCCACCGTCCGGGACAGGGCTTTGGTAAGGGTGAGGGGTGTTTCTTCGGCGTTGACAACGCCAACGTTGAGCGTCAGCGCGACCAGACACAATAAATGGATACAAACCTGGCGCGGCGTTACGCGCCGCCCATGGTTTATGGGCTTGCAAAAAAGCATGCAACTTCTCCTACGAAGGTCTAACTAAAAGATGTTTCCCGAACGGGATGAATCGTAGGATTAGGCGATGGGAGGGCGGAACAGGGAGGATGGGATGACTGAAGCATGACTGGCTTGATAGTCGGACAAGCCCAGACCTGCGGACAAAACGGCAATATTCGTTGTGGGGCTCACTAGCGCCATATGACAGTGGGCATGGTAATGATGACAATGATCAGGCGCGTGATCCTGCGAAGGGTTGGATGAGTTGGAAGACTCCTCCATTTCCAAAGTGACCGAGTCCAGGACGAGGTCGTCATGGGAATGCTCGTGATCATGAGCGTGATGAGGCGTCGCGGAATAATGAGGTTGTTGTGTATCGCCAATAGCTATCAGTGACTGCAGGGAAATCACCAGTGCTAAGAAGATTGTTAACCAACGGTTCATTATCAAAACAGAGCGACTCATAAAAATCGATGCTGGATACTAACAATAAAACGCGAGAATCAAAAGTACATCGCTCTATTCAAACATAGATAGTGATTATGAGCCCATGGAAAATGCACTACGGGTTAAGTGTGCCGCTGCAGGAACTGGCGTCACTGGAAAACGTGGAGGGTATCAACCAGGTTAGCCGTGAAAATAGTAAACGTCGCGTGGTGGTTACTGCTAATGTGCGTGGCCGCGACCTGGGCAGTTTTGTTGCCGATATTCAGAATGCCGTTGGCGACTCAGTAGAGCTGCCAGCCGGTTACTGGGTCGAGCATGGCGTAACTTACCAGAAGCTTCAGTCCGCGTCGCAACGGCTGTCCGTGATTGTGCCGATAACCCTGCTAATCATCGTTGGGCTTTTGATTCTGGCGCTGGGTTCGTTAAAAGATGCCCTGATCATCTTTTCCGGTGTACCCCTGGCGCTAACCGGCGGTGTCGCGGCCCTGCTGTTGCGCGACATTCCTTTCTCCATTTCTGCCGCCGTCGGCTTCATCGCCCTCTCCGGTATTGCCATCCTGAATGGCCTGGTGATGGTGTCTTTTATCCGTGAGTTGTTAAAAGACGAACAATCGCTGGATCAGGCCATTATCGAAGGCGCGTTAACCCGGCTGAGGCCGGTACTCACCACGGCCCTCGTTGCGTCATTGGGTTTTATCCCCATGGCCCTGAATACTGGAATCGGCTCAGAGGTCCAGCGCCCCCTGGCTACCGTTGTGATTGGTGGGGTGATCTCATCGACCCTGTTAACCCTGTTTGTTATCCCGGCGTTGTATCGGCTGCTGCATCGAGATAATGGCTAATAACGGGGGTTATCGGGCCAGGCAAATCCTTGCAGTTTTTAGGTGCAGGGCTAGGTAAAATGCTGACGGGTCCTGTTTGCGAATGCTACCAGCGACAGCATGACGGGCACCTCAACCAGGACGCCGACCACCGTCGCCAAAGCGGCACCGGAGTTCAAGCCAAACAGGCTAATTGCGACAGCAACGGCTAATTCGAAGAAATTGGATGTTCCAATTAATGCGGCCGGCGCGGCGGTACTAAAGGGTACGCGCCACAGGTAACCCCACCCATACGCCAGCACAAAAATTCCGTAACTTTGAATCAGCAACGGGATAGCAATCAGGGCAATCACGATGGGCCTGTCTAAGATAGTCTGGGCCTGAAAACCAAACAATAAAACCACAGTAGCCAGAAGCCCCAATATTGAAAACGGCTTGACCTTCGCGGTGAACTCACCAATTCGCTCATCGTTGCCGGCGCCTTCCAGCAGTCGGCGCGTCAGATAGCCGGCCACCAGAGGAATAATCACGTAGAGCACAACGGACAGCAGGAGCGTTTCCCAGGGCACCACTATGTCCGTCACGCCCAGTAGCAAGGCTGCGATCGGCGCAAAGGCGAACACCATGATGATGTCATTAATGGAGACCTGTACCAGGGTGTAATTAGCATCTCCCCTCACCAGCTGGCTCCAGACAAACACCATGGCGGTACAGGGAGCAACGCCCAGTAGAATCATTCCAGCGATGTATTCTTTAGCCGTTTGTGGATCGACCCACGCGGCAAATAAATACTCGAAGAAGAATATGCCAAGGGCCGCCATGGTGAAGGGCTTGATCAGCCAGTTTACGACCAGCGTTATGCACAACCCTTTAGGCTTTTTACCCACGTCTTTCAGTGATGCAAAATCGACATTGACCATCATCGGATAGATCATCACCCAGATAAAAACAGCAATCACCAGATTGACACTGGCGTATTCAATGCCCGCAATCGTCTCGAAGAAAGCCGGTAGGGAAACGCCAAGAATGACGCCCGCCGCAATACAAAGCGCAACCCACAACGACAGGTAGCGCTCAAATAAACCCATCGGTGATTTCCTGTCAGTGCTCATAATGGTGCTTTCCCTACCCTGTTTTTAATCAACTGAAACGTCTCATTTGCAGATAGCAGTTTTAGTGCCTCCCAAAAAAGGCAATTTTTCCGGAGTTACTCGGGACGATACCATCCGGTTAATCCCTCACTCCGTGTACGCTACCCTGGTCAAACGACATAAAACCCTCTTCTGGCCCGGCTACAAAATTTTACTGAAGCCCAAAGAAAATCTATCTGCCAATTGAACTCTCGGTGCAATTTAAACACCATACAGCGGTCCTATGGGCTACCAGAAACTCAATCCCGGCAGTGATTCTCTCGTGTTACACCCCACCACTCGTTCAGAGGTTTTTCCGCGATTATGACATTATCAAGGCATTGCGAACGTTTGCCACAAGGCTCGAAATTGAGCGCAGTTCTTTTTTTCCTCCTGTCATTATCAGCGCCGATGCTACTGACCGCACAACCGCCTGCCGGCGATGGCGCCTCTAGCGGACTTCCGGTGATTGTTGCGCCGGTACGACAGGTGCCAGAATTTGCCGATACCATTGAGGGGTTGGGTACCACTCGCGCTAACGAGAGTGTCCAGCTAACCACCAATGTCACCGAAACCGTCAGCAGCATCAATTTTAACGATGGCCAGCAAGTTAAAAAAGGTGACCTGCTGGTGGTGCTCGAAAAGAGCGAAGAAGAAGCGGAATTAAAAGCCGCGCGAGCCGTACTCGATGAACGTCGCGCTGCCTTTGAACGCGCCAGTGGGCTGGAAAAAAAGCAGGCCATGTCTACCGCCACGCTCAAGGAACGTGAAGCGCTCCTCAAGCAGAGCGAAGGTAATATCGAGGCTATTCAGGCGCGTATCGCAGATCGTGTCATTAAAGCTCCTTTTGATGGAGTACTGGGTCTTCGTAACATCAGCCCCGGCACCCTGCTCAGGCCGGGGGATCCGATCACGACTATCGACGATCTGGATCCCATTAAGGTCGACTTTCAGGTGCCGTCGGTTTTCCTTCAGGAATTACGTATCGGCCTACCGGTGCAGGGGCGGGTACAGGCGTTCGGTAATCGGGTATTCGAAGGCAGGGTCAATATGATTTCCACCCAGGCAGACCCGGTAACTCGGACCCTGACGGTACGAGCATTGCTAGCCAACCCCAGCGGCGAGTTGCGACCGGGCCTGCTGATGAATATCAGTCTGTCCCATAACCTGCGCGAAGCCCTGCTAATTCCTGAAGAGGCCATCATCCAGCGAGATACGCGCAAATTCGTCATCGTGATCAATGATTCCGGGGGCACCGTCACCGTCGAAGAGCGGCAGGTAACCAGCGGCCGCAGAATACCCGGCGAGGTCGAGATTACCGAAGGGCTCAGCCCCGGCGATCAGGTGGTGGTGCATGGACTAATGCGCGTTCGCCCCGGAGATGAGGTGACCGTGACAGCGGTACAGCAGGCGGATGAACCCCTGCAGGGCATGTTGGAAGGCACCAAACTCGGTCAGGATCCCCGATGAAACTCTCCGACATTTCCATCACGCGCCCGGTTTTTGCCAGCGTGATGTCACTCCTGCTGGTGGCTTTTGGCGTTGTCTCGTTTATGCAGATGCCGTTGCGCGAGTATCCAGATATCGACCCACCGATCGTCACCATTGATACCAAATACCCTGGTGCTGCCGCCACCGTAGTGGAAACCCGCGTGACACAGCCCATCGAAGATCGCATCGCCGGTGTGGAGGGAATGAATTTCATTAACTCATCCAGTACTGACGGGCGCTCCAGAATTTCTATTGAATTCACTACCGGGCGAAATATCGATGATGCAGCTAATGATCTTCGCGATCGCCTCTCCGGGGTATTGGATAACCTTCCCGAGGAAGCAGACCCACCAGAAGTTGAAAAAAACGACGCCAATGACGACGTCATTATCTGGATCAGTCTGACTAGCGAGAACATGAGCGTTATTGAGATAACGGATTACGCACAACGCTACCTGGTAGACCGTTTCTCTATTTTGCCGGGCGCGGCGCGGGTGCGGCTCGGTGGCGGCGTGGAGTACGCCATGCGCATATGGCTGGATCGCAATAAGATGGCGTCCAAGCAAGTGACCGTCGCTGATATCGAGTCCGCATTGCGTGCAGAAAACATTGAACTACCCGCTGGTAGCATCGAATCGGTGGAAAAACAGTTCACTGCACGCACCCAGCGCGCCTATCAGACGGCAGCAGATTTTAGCGCGTTGGTCATCGGCCGCGGCGACAACAATGATTACCTGGTAAGACTAGGGGATGTCGCTCGGATCGAAAAAGGCGCGGTGGAAGACCGGACGTTTTTTCGTTCCAATGGCCAGCCCCGTGTCGGTCTGGGTCTGATCAAACAATCGACTGCGAACACGGTTGCCGTGGCGCAGGCGGCGGCGGCCGAAGCCCAGCGTATCGCGCCAACGCTGCCGCCGGGCATGCAAATCACGCCTTCTTACGACACCTCAGTTTTTGTACAGAACGCCATCAATCAGGTCTACAAAACCCTGGGTATAGCTATTTCGCTGGTCGTTATGGTTATCTGGGGCTTTCTTGGCAGCGCCCGTGCAATGCTGATTCCTGCGGTCACCATCCCCGTCGCTATCATTGCCAGCTTTAGCGTGCTGCTGCTGATGGGTTTCTCCATTAACCTGTTGACCTTGCTTGCGCTGGTGTTATCCATTGGGCTCATCGTCGACGATGCCATTGTGGTGCTGGAAAACATCTCCCGACGCATCGAAGCAGGCGAACCGCCACTGGCGGCAGCCTTTTACGGTACCCGACAGGTCGGCTTCGCCGTGATCGCGACATCCGTGGTGCTGGTAGCCGTTTTTGTGCCCATCGTTTTTCTATCCGGCGACCTGGGCAGGCTGTTTTCCGAATTTGCTCTCACCATGTCTGCCGCGGTGGTTTTCTCAACACTGGTAGCGCTGAGCCTCTCCGCCATGCTGGCGTCGAAATTACTCGGCAAAAGCGAGAAAAACCGGCTCAGTTTAAAAGTAGAGGCCTGGTTCAATCGATTCAAAACCCATTACCTGCGTCTGTTAACAGGCGGTATCGACAAACCCTGGATAGTCGGACTGGGTTTTTTAGGGGTAATACTCATGGGGCTGGCGCTGTTTAGCAATATCCCGTCGGAATATGCGCCCAAGGAAGATCGTGGTGCCTTTTTCATTATGGTCACTGGCCCAGAGGGGGCGTCCTATAAATACATGAGTGAGTACATGACACTGATTGAGAGCCGCCTGATGCCGCTGGTGGACACCGGCGAGGCCAAAGAAATACTGGTCAGGACTCCCCGGGGGTTTGGTAGCATTTCCAGCTTCAATAATGGCTTTGTCATCGTCATGCTGGAGTCCTGGAATCAACGTCGTTCCGGGTGGGCGATCATGGAGGATGTCAGAAACCGGCTCAGCGATCTCACTGGTATCCGGGCTTTTCCTGTCATGCGCCAGGGTTTTGGTGGGGGTGCGCAAAAGCCGCTGCAGTTTGTGATCTGTCTCTTATACACATCTGACGCTGC
>CAJXVN010000164.1 GCA_913060775.1 uncultured Gammaproteobacteria bacterium
CGAGATGTAGAGAGGTCTCGTGGGCTCGGAGATGTGTATAAGAGACAGGCTCCAGGGCGTAGGTCATTGTTACGCTACTCAGCTCGGCCAACTGCAAGCCATAGCCGAGTAACGCCGCATGCTCATCTTCTAACTCTTCTACAAACAGAATATCGGGGATAGAAAACTGGTACGGCAGTTGGAACATGAGTTCAATTAACTGCCCTTCTTCCAGGTCGATCAGGATATTGGCATCACTGATCAGCAGTTGCACGGGTTGCCCCCAGTTTCCGTTCTTTGTGGAAGCTTGAAAGTGACACCCCTAGCAGTTCTGCCGCTTTGGATTCGCCAATATAGTCTTCTCCCAGCGCCCGATAGACTAACTGTTTAAACAGGTAGGTCTCTTCATGGGGGTAAGGGTCGCCCGGTTCCTCGGTGCGCCAACCCAGCTGGCTAAAACGCAGGTAATACTGTTTTTGCTGATTGGTTGAAATTACTCCGCACTGACCAGCACGCATGAGGATGGCCATCATGCTAATACCGAATTCGCATTTGAGCATATAGAGCTCTTGCGCTTCGATGGCCCGGCGGGTTTTGCCCAGATGCTGAAACAGGGACTGCTTAGGCAATAAAAAAGCCCCGGCGAAATGGTTGCAGGCTTTTTCTTCGTCCAGCCCTTCGGCTAACCGGCCACTTAACACCAGATGTGCCAGTTCATGGGCTAGGGTAAACCGCTGGCGATCACCTGGCTGATGACTAGAGACGACCACGACAGGCGTTTTATCGAGATTACCCGCCAGGCCATCAAATTTTTTCTTCGCTTCAACAGCGGTACCGATAATCATCACCCCCTTGGACTCCAGCGTGTCGATCATATCGGGAATGGGATTCAAGCCCAGCGCCCATTGTTTGCGCATCATGTCGGCAGCAGCTTCAATATCATTCGGAGTTGTTATTTCCGCAGGCAACTCCTTAGGTAGAGAAAATGGGGGCACCGGCTTGACCGAATCGGGATACAAATCCAGCAGTTCAGCCCAACGCTCGGCCTGATCCATCACATCGCCATTGATCTGATTCAACAATTTCTGGGGCGTATTTGCGCGCTTGCGGTATTCAACACCCTGCAACTTTATTTTTACGGGGCGAAAGAAATATTCGGTGCGCACACCCAGGGCCTTAGCGAGCTTTAGCAAATTTGGTGACGATGGCATATTGATGCCATGCTCGTATTTTTTAATGGCATTAGCGGACACACCGACCTCTGTAGCGAGCGCACTCATAGATAACCCAGCAGCCTTCCGGGCGCGCACTAAGCGTTCTGTGAACATTGAAACCTCCTACTCAGCAGAGCACATAGATGGTTTATAAAAAAATATTTTATAAATTAATTATAAACCTTAAAGGCGAAGTTCGCGATTCCTAATTGTTGTCTGCGCGCGGTTCTGTCTAAATTAATGACAGCATCTTCGACACCCTGCGCTTAACAACAAGCAAGGGGTTGCATCAGCACTAATCCACACACTAGACCCTATTTTCAAGTGCAGTGCGCAGCACCCACGGGAAGCAGATACGCCTAAACTACCGCTAGGGTCGCTAGGTGGCGTTACAGAAGAGACAATATTTAACTAGAAAAACAAGCCACCGTGATGCGCGACTCTGGCCCTATGAGTTCTATACGCCACATCTAAAGTTCCAATAAATCTAACAACTTATTGGCGTTTTCAACCGCGACAGTATCCACACAGAGAGCACACCACCCATACAGGCAATAACTGGTACAAGGGTGCCTAGCTGCCAGCTGCCGGTTGCCTCGATTACGCTGGCAAATAAAGGCGGGCCAACGAGAATACCCAGACCATTACCAGCCATGATCAGCCCCATGATGATGCCGACGGCAGCTGGGGTGGATGTAGTGCCGGGTGCCTGGGCGTAGACAGTGGATGCGGCGCAACCGGATAGCAGACCGTGCAATGCCAGCAATAGCAATGCGAGCAGGCCGGTTTCGGCAAACAGCAGCAGGCTGGGAACCAGCCCGGCAATCAGCGACAGGCAGACCGCCATAATCAACGCCGGTGACACCCCCCGATGCATCAACGCGCTGGCCGATAGCCCACCAACCCCGGCCATGACCAGCATTAACGATGACAGTAGTGTTGACTGGACCAGGGAATAACCTAGCTCCTCTACTAAATAAGTGGGCGCGAATAGCAGCACGGCGTATAACTGCATGGTGATACAAGCGAACCCAGCGGCTAATAACCAGGGTTTTGGTTGCCCTAATGCCAGCCGCAGATTGACAGGGGCTGCGGCATCAGATTTTGGCGGAGCAGGTACACGGGTTAGCAGGGTCAGTGCGGCCACTGCGAAAAGAGCGCCTAGCCACCAGAGTGCACGCCAGCCACCAATTGGTAGTAGAAATGGGGCGGCGAGCATCACCACAATACCCCCCGCCGGAACGTAGACAGCCCAGATCCCAAGCACCAGCCGACCATCCCCCGGATGGGCGAGGCTGGCTATCAGAGTTGGTGCGCAGACCACTACCAGCACAAACCCGGTGCCTTCAACCAGACGGCCAATTATTAGCGCTGTTGGCCCGGCGGCCAGGGTGGTGGCAGCGCCAGCGATGGCCAGCATAATCAACCCCAGGCTTGCCACATTGCGAGCACCAAAGCGAACACCCCAGCCACCAACAAAGACCCCCAGGGCGACGGTCATCAGGGTGAATATGGATGACACCCATGCCAGTTGGGAGAGGCTTAAACTGAGCCCGGTGCGCAGGTCAAGCGCCGCCGGGCTGACCTTGAGTAGCGCTAGCGATGCAACCGTGCCGGCCAGCCAGACGATGGCAATGCTGCGCCAGTCAGTGGGCTGCGGTTTAGCGTTCATTGGTCAATCCGCAGCCGGGTTTCGACTATTCCGCCAGATAGCTTTTGTACTCCGGCACGCCATCGTCGAGCTGCACGCCCATGCTGTTTAGCGCCATGGAGAGCATGTTGTACTGGCCGACCGTGAAGATAAGATCCATGATCTGTTTATCGTCATACTTTTTCTTCAACTGTGCCCAGGTGGCATCGGTGATGAAGGCATCGCTGTGCAACTCATCAACGGCGGTCATCACTGCGCGCATGTGATCGTCCCAGATTGGATCGCCAGCGCCTTTGGAGACGGCAACAATCTCGGCTTTATTCACACCGGCTTTTTGCGATAGCAGTATGTGCTGACCAAATTCGTAGCCGGACTGGCAGAGCCAGCCGATACGCAGGATGATCATTTCCCGCTCTCTGGGCGGCAGGGTGTTGGAATCATCGAACAGCAGGTGGGTGGAGAACCCCATCCAGGCAGAACAGAGCGCCGGGTGATTGGCCATTGCTTTGAGCAGGTTAAAAACATCGTCGCTGTCGCTCAGGTTGCCTTGCAGGTCTGCTGCTTCGCGACCCATGCCTTCGGCTTGCTCGGGGGTCCACTCGCTGGGTCCAACACAGGGCACTCTGGGTGTGGTTAAACGCATGATCTCTCTCCTCAGTTTTAGATTATTGTGTTTATCGGTTTTGCGGCTGAGCTACTGGCTATTCAGCGGGCTTAAGAATACCTCTAATCAGCCTGAATTATTCACGGTTAGTTAAGCGAACTCGGCACGACTGCTCGACGAACCACGCCGCATGGGGTGAGCGCGCCACGGGCGTGGATAAATAAACCCGGCCTTGCGGTCGTCCATATGCGCCAGAGTCCGGGATAGCTGACCTGGGCACCGCCTCGCGAGCCAACTCCGGGTTAGTCGATTCGTACTTCGCTCACTACCAGCGTCGGCTCGACATTGGTGTAGTTGGGAACATCGGCCATGATCTGCTCACCGTTGGGGCCAAAGCTGGTCTGAAAATCTTCCAGCGATTCAAAATAGAGATGCCCCATGGCGTGGTAGGGCGCAGGCGCTCCCGGTGCGCCCCCGGCCAGGCATTCCTCAGCGGCTATGCCGGTGCAGGCCTCACCCAGGAGGTTTTGCACCATCGGCATGTGGCTGCTGCAGTAGTAGTCGATATCGAACTCGGTACCTTCACTGCGGGGGTAAATCACACTGACTTTAATCATGCTCTTCTCCTCAAAATTAACGAAACGGGGTTGGTAAACCGGGACTATAAACCAGTGGTTACTCCTGCAGAGTAACCCAACTCACTTCACATTCGCCCAGCTCGGTGGCAAAAAAAGCCGACTGCTCAGAAATGGTCACGGACAATTCCATGGTCCGCTCTGCCAGGGTAGCCAGCTGTTTAATCTGCTCGCTATCGAAGCGGTAAACGGCGGCTGCGAGTTTAGAAAACTGCGCCTGCCCCTGACTCCACCAGACATCGGATTTTGAATTAAAACTATAGACCTTTACAGCCCGCGCGTGATGACTCGCTTTTTTAATGCGCTCCGGCAGGGGTTCGCCGAGGTCAATCCAGAGCTGTAATTCACCGTCCAGAGAATGGGCCCAGATATCCGGCTCGTCGGCCTCGCTTAACCCTTTGGTGAACGCCAGTTGCTCGTCGGAATTGATACAGAACGCCAGCACCCGAGCCATCATCCGCTCCATGGTCTCGGAGGGGTGCAGGGCAATGGTGAGGTTGAGGGTGTCGTAAAGCTCTCGATTAAGATCCGACAGGGAAATTTTAAGTTTGTAGATGGTGGGTTTAAGGGCCAAGAGTTTGGTTACTCAGTAATGGTGAGTGAAATGAATTGAGCGAACTTTACAAATCTTTACCTGGCAGACATCGGCCAGCAAAGCAGCGCGCCTAAATTATGCCTGTCGCCGCAAGTCGCGAGCGAATCAACACTTAGGAGCAGTTAATTATGAACACAGAAACCAACAACACCCTATACAACCAGCCAGAACGGTCCTGCAGACGCCATGGCAAAGTGGCTTTGCTATTTGCCTTTTTGATTGGCGCCGGTTCAATGTTTGGATTATCCAACATGGGTAGTGCCCACGCCCAGGGCCCGTCGGGTGCTCACGGCGGTGGAATGGATCCGATGAGCTTTCTGGGATTCGATGGTCCTGACCGGGGCGACAAAGATGCCAGGCGGGATCGCCCGCATAAGGGATCCGAATCGAAGCACGAAAAGCGGTTAGTGCGGATGCTCGATGCAGTGGACGCAACGGATCAGCAGCGCGAGCAGATTAAAGCCGCACTGGGTGATCTTAAAGAACAGGTAAAACCGCTTCGCGCCGAAGGCAAAGAGCATCGCAAAACCATGCGACAACTGATGACTGCTGAGCAAATCAATGCCACCGAGATCGAACAGGAACGCCTGGCGATGGTCAACCTGGCCGACCGGTTAAGTAAACAGGTGACTACCACCATGATCGATGTGACCAACCTGCTTGAACCGGAACAGCGGAAACAGCTTGCCGAGATGCGGCCGAAAAGGTTTCATTAACGGATTACGGGCCTGATGACGGACAAGGGTCATCAGGCCCGGTTTTTTAAGTAACGGGATAAGCGGGTGAAAACCAGATTATTGCTAATTGAAGATGATCCGGAACTGGCAACCATGCTGGTGGAGTATCTTGCCGCTGCCGATTATCAGGTGGATCACGCCGCCTCTGCTCGCGCTGGACTGAGTTTGGCGCGCCAGCAGCACTACGAAGTGGTGTTGCTCGACCTTACCCTGCCGGACGGCGATGGGCTCGAGCTGTGCGGGGAGCTACGCTCATTCTCCGGCGTGCCGGTGATTATGATCACTGCCCGCGGGGATGAGCTGGATCGTATTATTGGTCTGGAGCTAGGCGCAGACGACTACCTGCCCAAGCCGTTTAACCCCCGCGAGCTGGTAGCGCGCATCCGCGCTGTGCTGCGCCGCGGCAACCTGGAGCGACTCGACCCAGCCGCGCTGGAGAATGCGGTAATCGACTTTGGCCCCTTACAAATTGACCCGGCTCGCCGCCAGGTCACCCTGGCCGGCGAGGTTAAATCCCTGACCGGCCATCAATTTGACCTGCTATTACTGCTCGCCCGTAACGCCGGCCGAGTCATGTCCCGCGACCAGCTGATGAACGGCCTCAAAGGTGAACAGGCGGAAGCATTTGACCGCAGTATTGATGTCCATATTGGCCGCATTCGCGCCGCCATCGAAGACAACCCCAAAAAACCCGAACGCATTATTACCGTGCGCGGTGTCGGCTATCTGTTTTCCTCCCGTCAGCAGCGAGTTGATTAGTTCGGTGGGCAGGCCAACACCTATGATGTGGACTATTTAAATGCACCACCTCAGTCGGTCAGACCAGAATGGCACTAAGTTAAGGGTAGTCACAGATCGCTGGCTCACCGCCAACCTGGTCGTTTAAAGAATCATGGTCAACGAAGCCCGGTCAAAGCTGCCGTTCGTCCTGAGCCTGTCGAAGGACGAACGGCGTGTTAGCTCGGACAAGAAAATTTATCCCAAAGAGGCTTAGCGTAGTGCCATTTCGGTCAGACCACCATAAAAAGCAGAGTCGATTATCTCGGCGCATCTACCTATCTTTTATCGGCGTCATCCTGCTGTTTGCAGTCATGGCTGGGGTGCTGCGGGTGACCACCGAGCGCTGGCACCACCAGCATGTCATCGGCACCCTGGAAATGGCCAGCCAAACCCTGCCAACGGCTGACGCTGACCCCCTGCAAATCCAGCGCTGGGTCGGTCAACTGAGTCAGCAGCTTGCCTGGGATCTGGCGGTAACGGACAGCAGCGGCCATACAATTGCCGCTACCGGTCGGTTAGTTACTGTCTCTTATACACATCTCCGAGCCCACGAGACCTCTCTACATCTCG
>CAJXVN010000165.1 GCA_913060775.1 uncultured Gammaproteobacteria bacterium
CGAGATGTAGAGAGGTCTCGTGGGCTCGGAGATGTGTATAAGAGACAGGCTCAACCGCTGGTCAACGAAATGTTCGAATCCGTGCGCGATTACCTGCATAAATGGATTCCCCATTTTTTTGCCGGCGGTCGTAGCTATCTCAATATTGGGATTGGTTGTACCGGTGGCCGACACCGTTCGGTTTATATTGCCCAGCGCCTCGGCGATGAATTCGGTCAACAAATTGAAAATGTGCGGGTGCGGCACCGCCAGCTATCCGGCAGTTGATCCAGCGCCTGCCGCCAGCTCGCGCAGCCGTGGCTCACAACTCAACAACTCTGACCGCGAAATGATCATCACCCCGATGGCATCCCCGTACAAATCAACCCAGGTAGCTGGCAACTCCGGCAGCGTGTGCACCAGTTGATCCATCGCCTCACCCACCTCAAGCACTAACCAGCCTTCGGGGGTCAAGTGGTCGATTGCGCCGGCCAGTATGGGCCAAGCCAGATCGAGGCCATCATTCCCGGCAAAGAGCGCCATATCCGGCTCGTGACCGTACTCATCCGGCATCTGTCGCTTGACTGGCACGTAGGGCGGGTTACTGATAATCAGATCGTACTGGCGCCCGGTCAGCCCACTGTATAAATCCGACTGGATCAGCGATACCCGGTCAGTGAGTTCGAGCCTTGCCCGGTTCCGTTCAGCCACGGCCAGCGCATCAATCGACAGTTCTGCTGCATCAACGCTGGCGTCAGGAAAAACCATCGCCGAAACCATCGCAATACAGCCACTGCCTGCGCACAAGTCCAGAACTGACTCCACATTGTCCGCATCAACCCAGGGGGCAAAGGCCTCCGCAAGCAGTTCTGCGATGGGCGAGCGTGGCACGATCACCCGCTCATCGATTTCAAACCGGATGCCGGCAAACCAGGCCTCACCCGTCAAATAAGCCGCCGGTCGCCGCAACTCAATGCGTTCAGCGGTCATCAAACTCAATCGCTCAACCTGTGGTTGTGTCAGTATCAGCGGCATCATCTCCGTGGTTACCGTGGGTGCGCCGGCAATCACGTGGGCAATCAAATGGGCGGCCTCATCCACCGCACACCCCATGCCATGGCCATAACTCAGCCCCGCATCGATGAACATTTTTTCAATGATTACCAGCGCATCGGCAACGCTGGTGCCGGCTTCCAAATTTGATGTCATGACTGATTGTTCCAGCGTGTCCAGTGAGCGTCCGGCCAGTCAACCCAACGCAGATTAAAATTCTATCCCGACCCTGAAACCATTCAACGCCCGACCAGCGGCTCAAGTATTGGCAACGGCGACCGTTAAATCCAGTGTTCTTATGTACAACGCCAGAACGACCACGCACTGACTGAAATGGGTCGTCAAGAGGGAAAGATGTTTGCAACCTTGCGCAGAACTGCCTGCCTCGGGCTACTGCTTTATTCTACTTCGAGTACCGCCCAGTACGCCGGTATGACCGGTGCCGTCTGGTTAGAAAAAAGTGAAGCCGACCGCTGTTCTATCAGCCAGACCCTGGGGCCAACGGGTGGGACGGCAACTTTTCACCAACGCGAGGGGCAGCGGTTAGGCTTTTTTGTCGACCAACATCCGCTGGTTTCAATTAGCAGCGACAGCCGAATATATGCTGCTCCACCCTTATGGCGTCATGATCAGCCGCTGACCCTGCTCGGCGAGACACGCCGCGCCCGTGGCAATCGCCCGTTTCAGATTCCGGCTGAAATCGCTGAGCGAATGCTCCACAGCCTGTCAATGGGCGAGGCTGCCCTGTTTAGCCACCTCGATCCGGGACTGACCAATGAAGTGGCAACACTGACGTTATCACCTGCCTTTTTATACCCGGCACTCAGTGAATTTCGACGCTGCGTTCAGGCGCTAACCCCCTTTAACCCCGACAAACTGGATCTGTTCGAGGTTCGCTTTGCTTACGGCGAAGCCAGCCTCGGGCGACAGGCTCAGGATCGATTATCAAGATTGATACAACGACTTGAAAAAGAGACTGATCTGACAGCCCTTAAAATCACCGGGTTTACTGATAACGGTGGCGCCGTCCATGAAAACCTGGAAATGGCGCGGATGCGTGCTCTCTCAGTCGAAAACTACCTGCTGGCCGCCGGCGTCGATAGCCGGCTGCTGAAACGTGGGTATCTCGGACAGGCTCAACCGCGTTATAGCAACCAGAGCGCTGCTGGCCGGGCCGGAAACCGTCGCGTCGAGATACAGATTACCCGCTAACCCTCCGTTGCCGAGCCTTTCCCCCCGGCCGATAGAGTCGAGTCAGCAGGAGCAGAAAGAGCAACGCGCCATAAATAATGGGTTCACGCAGATCGGCTTTAACCAGCATAAAGAAGTGGACGATCACTAGCACGGCCGCCGGGTAAATTAGCCGGTGCAAGGTTACCCAGTGGCGGTAACCCATGCGTCTGACCGCCCAGCGTCCAGAAGTAATAGCCAGCGGCAACAGCAGCAGCCATGCGGCCATTCCAAGGGTAATAAAAGGACGTTTCAGGATATCCCTGAGCAGTTCACCCCAGTCAAAAAAATGGTCAAACCAGATAAAAGCACAGAAATGAAGAACGGCATAAACAAAGGCAAACAGGCCAATCATTCTTCGATGACGTAACAATAATCCCCATTTAAAAAAGCGGTTGATTGGGGTAGCTGCGAGCGTCAGCAATAAAAATCTCAGCCCCCACTCTCCGAGCTGACGAATTAGGGCCTCGGTGGGATTTGCTCCAAGCTGCCCCGTGAATGCTGCGCCCAATAACCAGGCAGCCGGCAGACACCCGAGCAGAAACAGCCCCGCCGTCGTTAGCCGGGCACCATTAACGAAGGGCATTCAGAAATTCGCTCGCAGGTCCATTCCCTTATATAAATGGGCAACCTGCTCCGCGTAGCCGTTGAACATTAAGGTTTTGCGCTTCGGCGTAAAGAAACTGTCCTCCCCGATGCGACGCTCCCGCGCCTGCGACCAGCGCGGATGATCAACCTGTGGATTGACGTTCGAATAAAAACCGTATTCTCTGGCGTTGGCCAGATTCCAGCTGGTGCTGGGTCGTTCCCGGGTAAATCGAATTCTCACAATCGACTTTATACTTTTAAACCCGTACTTCCAGGGCACAACCAGGCGCAGCGGCGCGCCATTCTGATTCGGCAGGTAATTGCCATAGAGACCCACCGCCAACAGGGAGAGTGGATTCATCGCTTCGTCGAGGCGAAGCGCCTCACGATAAGGCCAGTCCAGCACGTTACGGGCTAAACCGGGCATCTGCCGGGGATCCGCCAGGGTGGTGAATTCGACGTATCGAGCATCCTTGTCTGGCTGGAGCTTTTCAATCACATCGGCTAGTGGCACCCCAATCCACGGAATCACCATCGACCAGCCCTCAACACAACGCAGGCGGTAGACACGCTCCTCCAGTTCGCGCTCGTCAATCAAATCATCGAGGCCCACCTGACCGTTGCGCGCCGCGCCCTGGATCTCGACCGACCAGGGGTCAGTCACCAGCGTGTGAGCATTTCGGGCAGGGTCGGATTTGCCGGTGCCAAACTCATAATAATTATTGTAGGTAGTGACCTCCTCATAACCGGTCCGAGTCTCATCGGTACTTAGCACCGAATTGAACCGTGAGTTAAGTCTGGCCGGCAGTGTGCTGGCGGCATTTGCGTCCTTACCCAGCAGGTTAAAGGCAGGGCTAACCATCAGCGCTGCTCCGGTAAGCCCCCAGCGGCGAATAAATTCTCGACGACCAAGATAGTCGGCCTCAGGCGTTAATTCGGTGTGAGGCAATGCCGACTGTCGATAGACATGACGCCTTTTAATGGATCGTTTGCTCATGGATAACGAATCCTCCCTGGGGTTCAGTTACTCGAGATAATCAACTCGAGTGCATGGAACGCGTCACTCGTTTTAACGCGGCTGTTCCATTAGACCGCCTTCCACTGCTATTCCTTTCAGTCCGACCTTGCCGGTTTCTCAACACACCCCCGAGGACAAACCACAGGGTTGCACCCGTGTGCACTCCAGGACTCACGTCAGGGAGAAGCCGATGTTTGCGCTTCCGCGATTTTCTTCCAGAGTTTTTTTACCTGCCAATGGGCATAAGAAATCTGCTCGGTGTCCAGTAACAACTGCATATGGTCACGAGCCGCAACGGCATCCGCCATGCGGTTCATCGCCGCCACGTGATACCAGGCATAGGCAATCACGGGATCTCTTTCTACGCCATTCCCCTGCTGATAAAGCCTGGCCAACGAAAACTGGGCCGGGGGATAATCCTGCAGTGCAGCGAGTTGAAACCAGCGGAATGCCTCGGCGTAATTCTGGGGCACCACCTCTCCAGCAAAATACAGTAGTCCGAGCTGGTGCTGAGAGCTCGCGTATCCCTGCTGGGCACCCTCGATATACCAGTGTACGAGTTCATCGGGATTTTCCCGGCTGCTCTCGATTTGGGCCGCACCCGTCGCTGTTTTTTCGATCAGGTTCTCGGCCTCTGCTAACTCAGGCCCCGACACCCACAGTAAACCGGCCACAATACTGACCAGTGCGGCGCGACAGACTACCCGGGGGAAATGCTTCGACTTTAAGTCAGCCACCGGTTTAAAGCTAAGGTTGAGCAGGCATTGATTTATCGATCACTTCAGCCTGATCGGTGTCTGTTCCTGTCAGTTCCTCCTTCACCGACCGGGTCACTGCTTTGCTCTTTTCCCAGGCTCCGGCGGAATATTCCTGGGTATTTTCCCAGGCCGCACCACCGACGGATATTGACTTGTCGATCACGCGGCCAGTCCCGTCACGCACATAATCGACGCCCGCACCTACACCTTTGACACTCCTGTCGACCAGTTCACCGGTCGTGTCGCGGGTCCTCGACCAGGCTTGACCTGCTCCCTGTTTCCCCTTGTCCACCCAGCGTTCACCTTGTTTAACAGTCCGACGGGTAGCATCAACAGTGACGTCACGGGCTGTTTCGGCGCCGCCAACGACTGTGTCCGTGGCCCGTTGCACCAGCCCGGGTTCAACCGCAGGATCACTGGTTGTGCCATCACTCGCGCCATCGGCATGGCCTGCGCACGCCGTTAACAGGGCTGCAATACCGACTGCTCGGCTTATCCAGACTCTCATTTTCAACTCCCAACCGGGTGTAATCCGCCCATCGGAATACTCAGACGGTTTTTAAGCAACGGGGTTCCCCATCGAGCCGGGAAAGGCCTGTTTTTCCCAGACCGAGCGTGGACTAGCCTGGCAGTGCCATCTCTATATCGGCCTCTATCTTTTCGGGCGTAGTCGAGGGGGCGTATCGTCTTACCACGACCCCTTCCGGGCTAACGAGAAATTTGGTGAAGTTCCATTTAATCGATTTAGTACCCAGCACTCCCGGCACCGCCGCAGTCAAATATTGATAGAGCGGGTGGGCCATTGGGCCGTTGACATCAATGCGAGCAAACATTGGGAAAGAAACCCCGTAGGTGGTCTGACAGAAACTGGCAATTTCTTCCGCGTCACCAGGCTCTTGTTTCATAAACTGATTACAGGGAAAACCGAGTATCTCCAGCCCCCGATCACGGTATTTTTTATACAGCGCCTCCAGCCCCTCATACTGGGGCGTGAACCCGCATTTGCTAGCCGTATTAACTACCAGCAGCGCCTTACCCCGATAGTCCGATAGATCCTGGGACTCTTCACCTAGCCGGTTAGCCGAAAAATCATAAATCTGTGCCATTAGTCCGTCTCCCGTTGAAACCCTGCCCATCGCCGATCACCCCACCCAGATAAACTGGGTGGGGCTTCCCGGTTATTCCCATAAGATCAAAGCTTTAGCATCTCTATGGCGTTACCCGAATAAATTTTTTCCCGCTCAGCCGGCGGGATTGAGAGGGCCTCGATACTCGCGATTGCCTCCTCATTAAAAATTCTGCCGCCGACCGTATCGAACGGAGTATCCGTGCCGTAGAGCAATTTTTCAGTACCAAAAAAGGCATAGGCCGCGTTCATACCACCAACCGACCCCATTAGCGCGGTATCGTTGTAGAACATCCGGTAGTAATCCAGCACCGGTTTCTTCAGGCCTTTGTAGGCGTCACCCAGTGCCCCCAGGTGTTCGAACAATGGATAGACGTGTTCAATGCGTTTATCAAATGCCGGAATCATGGCGCCGGCGTGGTGAGTGATAATTTTAATCGCCGGCACTTTGTCCATAATCCCACTGAATATCAGTCGGGTCATCGCCATACTGGTTTCGTAGGGCCATCCAAACATTTGCCAGATCGCGTATTTGGAGGTCTCCTCTCCCACGTAATCGGCCATCATCGGGGTACGCGCCGGATGCAGCCAGATGGGCGCATCCAGCGCCTCCATGGTGTGATAGAAAGGTAAAAATTCGTCACCGTCGATGGCTCGACCGGCGGCATTGGAGTAGATCAACACGCCCTTTAAACCAAGCTCTTTTACGCAGCGCTCAGCTTCTGCAGCGGCCTCGCCCATGTTATTCATGGCGATGGTGCCCACCCCCAGGAAACGACCGCCCGAGCCGTCGGCAACTGCTGCTATTGCATTGTTAGCTCGTTGAGCGAGCTTGTGAGCGGCGACGGGATCGGTAATCACCTCTTCGATGGGTGGCGTCGGTAGAGTAATGACCTGCTTGTCGATACCCAGTTCATCCATCAATTGATAACGGGCGGATATATCCACCAGTTCCGGTACTGTCTCTTATACACATCTCCGAGCCCACGAGACCTCTCTACATCTCGT
>CAJXVN010000166.1 GCA_913060775.1 uncultured Gammaproteobacteria bacterium
GTATAAGAGACAGGTGGGTGACCGGCCAGCACGACGGCTGGCTCGACAGACTCTGGCCGAAGTGGTGGAGCCGCGCTATGACGAATTATTCGGTCTGGTGCTCGCTGAACTGCGGCGCAGTGGATTTGAGAACCTCATTGCATCCGGGGTGGTGCTCACCGGCGGCAGTTCCAAAATGGAAGGCGTTATCGATCTGGCGGAAGAGGTTTTTCATATGCCGGTTCGACTCGGTGTTCCCCAGTTTGTCACCGGACTTACGGAGGTCGTCAGCAACCCCATTCACGCCACCGGGGTTGGCCTGCTGCTATTTGCGCGGGAGCAGCGCAAGAAAGGTAATGAAGGAGCGAACGTGAATGGTTTTTCGGCCGTGTTAGCGCGACTGAAAAGCTGGTTTGATGGGCATTTTTAACGGTGGAAAGGGGGGAGTGGGACCGCTAATGAAAACAGTGAAGCAGCTTAACGAGCAAACAAATTTTTGGGAGAAAGATGATGTTTAATATGATTGAAACCCTTGAACAGGATGCGGTCATCAAGGTAATCGGTGTTGGCGGTGGAGGCGGCAACGCGATTAACCACATGCTTAGTGAATCCATCGAAGGAGTCGAATTTATTGTCGCCAACACCGACGCTCAGGCGTTGAAAAGCTCGGCGGCGGAAACGGTGCTGCAGATCGGTGGCGATGTCACCAAAGGTCTGGGTGCGGGAGCGACACCGGAGACTGGCCGACAGGCCGCGCTAGAGGATAGTCAGCGTATCGCCGAAGTGCTGGATGGTGCCGACATGGTGTTTATAACCGCCGGTATGGGCGGCGGAACGGGAACCGGAGCCGCGCCAGTCGTCGCTGAAATTGCTCGGGAGATGGGGATACTGACAGTTGCGGTAGTCACCCGACCCTTTGGATTTGAAGGGAAAAAACGGGCGTCGGTAGCGGAACTCGGTATCAAGGCGCTCGGTGAGATAGTCGATTCCCTGATTATCGTGCCGAATGACAAACTCCTCAGCGAACTGGATCGCAATCTTAGTCTGCTTAATGCCTTTAAAGAGGCCAATGAGGTGTTGCGCGGTGCGGTCCAGGGCATCGCTGAGCTGATTACCCGACCCGGATTAATAAACGTCGATTTCGCCGATGTGCGCACCGTGATGTCGGAAATGGGCATGGCCATGATGGGCAGCGCGAGTTCCAGCGGTGAAAGCCGAGCACGAATGGCAGCTGAAATGGCAGTCAGTAGCCCGTTTCTTGAGGACATTAATCTGGCCGGAGCCTGCGGTATCCTCATTAACATCACTGCGGGTCTGGAGATGACCATCGGAGAGTTTGAGGAAGTCGGCAATGTGGTGCGTGAATTTGCCTCTGAGGATGCGACCGTGGTCATCGGTACCTCATTAGATCCGGACTCTAACGGTGAAATGCGGGTCACCGTGGTGGCGACGGGTTTGAATCGGGAGCGAGTGGCGAGTAATGACGACGTGAATCAGCCCGTTGAGGTGATTAGTACCGGTACGAACGGTGCGATTGATTACGGCGAACTTGATCGGCCGACGGCTGTCAGGCACATGGAAGCGACCACTGAAATTACGCCGGCCCTGGGAGATGCTGAACTGGCGACACTGGAAATTCCAGCGTTCCTGCGTCGGCAGGCGGATTAATTCGATTCTGGTTGAACCAGAAAACAGAGTCTCGTTAACAAAGAGGAGAGCGGTGACGGTTTGTAGTCTCTTTTGACCCCTGTGAGCGGGTGAGTCGATTCTGGACCACGGCATTGAGACTCTCTATGCACGGGTGTTTCAGAAGATTTTGCTGACCGTGGTATTATTCGCCCCCGATTGGTTTGCTAGTCGGTTTAGCGATGCAGCTGGTTGCATCGGGGGCAGGTCAGGTTTTCCTGATAAATGGTGGTAGTTGCTAAATTTAGGTTAGTGACTCGATAAGAAGCGCGTGATGAATATGCGTTGAGTGTGACGGGGTACTCGATTTCGTGGTTAAACAAAGAACTCTCAAAAATGTGATTAAGGCGACAGGTGTCGGCCTGCATACTGGCGAAAAGGTTTACCTGACCTTACGTCCGGCCGCTCCGGATACTGGAATCATGTTTCGCCGTGTCGACCTTGATGAACCGCTCGAGTTTCCTGCTCATGCAGACTATGTCGGTGATACTCGCCTCTCGACCTCGCTGTCCCGCGAAGGACACACTATTTCAACCGTTGAGCACCTGCTATCTGCCTTTGCCGGGCTGGGTATCGATAACGCCTGGGTTGATGTGAGTGCGCCAGAAGTCCCAATTATGGATGGCAGTTCAAGTCCCTTTGTTTTTCTGATCCAGTCCGCTGGAATTGAAGAGCAGGCGGCACCGAAACGGTTTATTCGAGTATTAAAAACGGTGCTGGTCGAAGATGGTGATAAATGGGCGCGATTTGATCCATTCGAAGGCTTCAAGGTCTCTTTTGGTATTGAGTTCGACCACCCCGCCTTCCGTGACCGTCCAAACAGTGTGGATATCGATTTCTCATCCACCTCGTTTATGAAAGAGGTGAGCCGTGCGCGAACCTTTGGTTTCATGAACGACATAGAAAATTTGCGGGCCCAGGGGCTAGCGTTAGGTGGTAGTCAGCAGAACGCCGTGGTTGTCGATAATTACCGTGTGGTCAACGAAGATGGGCTGCGCTATGACGACGAGTTTGTTAAACATAAAGTTCTCGATGCCATTGGCGATCTCTACCTGCTGGGTAGCAGTTTGATTGGTGCATTTTCGGGCTATAAATCGGGACACGCGCTCAATAATATGCTCCTGAAAGCACTACTGGAGCAGCAGGACGCGTGGGAATCGGTTACCTTTGAAGACGCTTCACGCGTACCGATTAGTTTCCTCAGTCCGGCCTATTCAGCGGCCTGACTGTCGGCTGAATCGTCTTTTCGATGGCCGTGACGGGCTAACCGCTTTAATGCACTGGCAAGATGCGGATCGCTGATAGTTTCGCTGGTTTGCTCGATTAGCTGCGCTGCAGCAAGGCTGATTGCCGGTTCCGATATCTGATCAGAAGTGTTTTTAGTCGCGGTGTCCGGTTGATATTGCTGACGGACCACCGCTTTGATTTTTATGACGGAAGGCAGACGCTCATCGCCATTGAGGGTCTTCAACAGTTCCGTTTCTAAAAATCGTACCCGGCTTGCAATCACGCTACTGGCGCAGATGAGCGTTAAAGTTTGCTGCCTCACGCCCGCTACTTCGATATTAGTACTCAAGGGGTGGGGCAGATGACTCGTTATCAATTGCTCGACGGATTTGAGTCGGGCAGTTTTTGCGATGATTTCTGCCAGCCTGTCACCAGTGGCCTCAGTGAATAACTTGTTTAGAGAGCGGACGCGGCTCATAATCGGCACCTTTCCATGTTTCGGTTTGCCATTATGACCCAGTATTGTCGGTCGGGCGTGGTACGACGTCATCAGGTTCATATGTATGCGATTCCCAGTAATTGATTATGGATAATGTTTCTGTGCGGAAGCTAATTGAAACCGTTGATCGATTGGTCCAGGGGATCGATGGACTTCATTTTGGTCAGGATTGATTGATGGAGTTGATTTTCGCTTACCGTGGCAAGTTGCATCGTCTGGGATTGCGGCACCTGATTCTCGGCCTGGTCTTGTTCGCTGCTGTCGGATTGCTCCTCCAGCCGGCCTTAAACGACAATCAATCAGTGGTCGCCGATGCACAGGTGGTCGCTATGGCGGATGTTGATCCACAGCGAGTGCAGCGGGCGCTGATCGTTGCGGAAGCGCAGATGGCAGAGCTCGCAGCAAGGCTGGGTGAACTGCAGGGAAGGTTAACCCGCCTGGAAAGTATTGGTCAGCAGGTGGGTGAGCTCGCTGGTTTCGATGCTGAGGCACTTGGTTTTGACCAACCGGTACCCGTGGGTGGTCCCGTCACTGCCGATGATGTCCCCATGGAATTGCCGCAGCTTCTGGATGAGTTGCGCGTCTTTGCCGCCCGTCTGGATGACCGGGGCGTGCGATTGCAACTGCTTGATCAGGAACTGCTCACCCGCCAGACCGATGCCTGGCGTTTACCAAGCGGTAGACCAACCCGCAGTGGCTGGCTTTCTTCGGCTTATGGTTATCGTACTCATCCGTTGAATGGTCGGCGGCAATTTCACCGTGGGGTGGATCTTGCAGGCAAGGCGGGTGACCCCGTCGAGGCCGTCGCTAGTGGAGTAGTGATCTGGTCTGGTCCAAAGGATGGCTATGGTAATCTGCTGGAGGTGGATCATCGCAACGGTTTTGTTACCCGTTACGGACACAATGCCGAAAACCTGGTGGCCATGGGCGAACTGGTAAAGCAGGGTCAGGTGATTGCTACAATGGGCAGCACCGGACGTTCCACCGGTCCGCACGTGCATTTTGAAGTATTAAAAAATGGCAAGCAGGTAAACCCACATAAATTTCTTAAAGGTCGGCGCACTGCCAACCTGAATCTCTGATCTTCCAGCTGGACTCTGTTGATGTTCAATGCCCTGATTACTCGGGTTTTCGGTAGCCGTAATGACCGCCAGGTCAAAAGCTATCGGAAAAACGTTGCTCGTATTAATAATCTCAGTGATGAATTTGCCGCGCTTTCAGACGGTGATTTAAGGGCGAAAACGGATAGCTTTCGTCAACGGATAAGTGAAGGCGCCTCCCTGGAAGATATCCTGCCTGAAGCCTTCGCAGCGGTCCGCGAAGCGGCTAGCCGAGTCCTGGGGATGCGTCACTTCGATGTCCAGCTGATTGGCGGCATGGTGCTTAATGATGGCCGTATTGCCGAAATGCGAACCGGGGAGGGTAAAACACTGGTGGCGACCCTGCCAGCCTATCTTAATGCGCTGGTCGGTGAAGGTGTTCACGTCGTTACTGTTAATGATTATCTGGCCGAGCGGGATGCTCGCTGGATGGGTCAGGTGTACGAATTTCTTGGCCTGACCACCGGCGTAGTGGTGGCTGGCATGGAGCAGGCCGACAAGGTCGCTGCCTACGCCTGTGATATTACCTACGGCACCAACAACGAGTTTGGCTTTGATTATCTGCGCGACAACATGGCCTTTAGCGCAGAGGACCGGGTGCAGCGCAAACCGGTATACGCCATTGTCGATGAAGTGGATTCGATTCTGATTGACGAGGCGCGCACTCCGCTGATTATTTCCGGCCCGGCAGAAGGCGACACCGAGCTTTACCAGAAACTCCATCGCCTGATACCGAAGCTGGAACGCCAGACCGAGGAAGAGGGTCCCGGAGATTATTCAGTTGATGAGAAGAACCGGCAGATTGCTCTGACGGAAGCGGGTCATGAGCGGGTCGAGGAACTGCTGGTCGAGGCAAAAATCCTTGCTGAAGGGGCGAGTCTTTACGATGCCGCAAACGTCACCACCATGCATTATTTGAATGCGGCTATTCGTGCCAATACCCTGTTCGAGAAAGATGTCCACTACGTGGTCAATGACGGCCAGGTCGTTATCGTTGATGAATTTACCGGACGATTAATGGCTGGACGGCGCTGGTCCGACGGTCTGCACCAGGCTGTGGAGGCGAAAGAAGGGGTCGCGATACGTCAGGAAAACCAGACCCTGGCATCCATCACCTTTCAAAATTATTTTCGGCTCTATGACAAGCTTTCCGGAATGACCGGTACCGCCGATACCGAAGCCTACGAATTTCAGCAAATTTATGGGCTCGAGGTGCTGGTGGTGCCTACCCACGTCAAAATGATCCGAGACGATCGCGGCGACCAGGTGTTTTTGAGTGTCGAAGAAAAATATGATGCTGTGATTGACGACGTTTTACATTGTCATGAGCAGGGCCAGCCCGTGCTGGTGGGAACCGCCAGTATCGACAGTTCTGAACTGCTCTCCCGTGAGTTAAAAAACCGCAAAATCCCTCATGAAGTGCTTAATGCTAAACAGCACGAACGTGAAGCTGAGATTATCGCCGGCGCAGGTGTCCCCGGTGCGGTGACGATTGCCACCAATATGGCCGGTCGCGGAACCGATATCGTGCTGGGCGGTAATCTGGAGGCGATGGTTGAAGCCGCTGATCCGGCTGACGAGGAATCGGTGAAAAGCCAATGGCAGGCGGCCCATGACAAGGTGCTTGAGCTGGGCGGATTGCATGTAATCGGCACCGAGCGAAACGAATCCCGGCGAGTGGACAATCAACTGCGTGGCCGATCGGGACGCCAGGGCGACCCAGGTTCCAGCCGCTTCTATCTCTCGCTCGAAGATGACCTGATGCGGATTTTTGCCTCTGACCGGGTTTCTGGCTGGATGCAGAAGCTGGGTCTGGAAAAAGGCGAGGCGATCGAACATCGCTGGGTTACCCGCGCGATTGAAAATGCTCAGCGTAAAGTTGAGGGTCGTAACTTTGATATGCGCAAGCAGCTACTTGAATACGACGATATTGCCAACGAACAGCGGCTGCTGGTGTATCGGCAACGGAGTGAACTGCTGGAGGCTGACTCCGTTAGTGACACGGTCGCTAACATGCGAGAGGACGTGTTGACTGCGCTGGTGAGCACCCAGCTGTCCGCCACCGCATTGCCGGAAGAGTGGGATACCCGGGCGTTGCATGATCAACTGGCCGGCGAATTTGCGCTGTCGATCGATTTCAGCGATTGGCTCGCGGAAGACGGTGACATCACCGTCACTCAACTGGCTGAAAAAGTGGTTGAGGCGAGTGACCCTGTCTCTTATACACATCTGACGCTGCCGACGAAGAGGATAGTGTAGATC
>CAJXVN010000167.1 GCA_913060775.1 uncultured Gammaproteobacteria bacterium
GAGATGTAGAGAGGTCTCGTGGGCTCGGAGATGTGTATAAGAGACAGGTGCCACCATGGCAGGGGAGCTGTTCCCCAACCAGTCAGCCGTTGGCGAAATCATTCGGGTCGGTAGCTATCGGTTTCGAATTATCGGCGTCATGGCCGAGAAAGGGCAGTTCCTCGGTTTCGACCTGGATGACACCCTCTATATCCCAGCGGCATCCGCGCTGTCGCTGTTTAACCGGGATGGCGTGATGGAGATCGATGTCAATTATCACGACAGTTTTACCGCAACCCAGATGGCCGAATCCCTTAAAACCGCCCTGCTGCGCCGCCACGGCAGCGAAGACTTCACCATCACCACCCAGGAGCAGATGCTCGCCACCCTTAACACCATACTCGGCGTCATCACCCTGGGCATCGCCGCCCTCGGTGGCATTTCTCTGCTGGTGGGCGCGGTGGGTATTCTCACAGTGATGACCATCGCCGTGCAGGAACGCATCAGCGAGATTGGCCTGTTACGGGCCGTCGGGGCCACCCGCAGCCAGATCACCGCCCTGTTCCTCGGCGAATCCACCATTCTCTCCATCGCCGGCGGGTTAACGGGACTGGCACTGGGTATCCTGGTGGTATTTATTGCCAACCAGCTACTGCCTAACCTGCCCGTTGCCAATGCCTGGAATTACATTCTTGCCTCCCTCGCCATTGCTGCGGGCATCGGTCTACTCAGCGGCGTGATGCCCGCCATTCGCGCAGCTCGTATCGATCCCCTGGAAGCCCTGCGCAGCGAGTAACCTTGCGCTGCGGCTAACCCGATTGTTTAAGCAAGGTAAAATAGCTCCAACTCATCACCGGGACCGGCGTCCCCCTACATATTTCTGGTACTCACCCCCGCCTAATGACCACAATCAGCAACCACCGCAAAAAACCCCTTCGTCTCAGTGTCACCGACCAGTCCCCCATCCACGACAATGGTGGCTCCAGCCAGGCCATACGCAATAGCGTAAAACTGGCCCAGCTATGCGATCGCCTCGGCTACCACCGCTACTGGTTTGCCGAACACCACAACTCCCCGGGCTACGCCTGCCCATCGCCAGAAATCATGGTCGCCCACGTCGCGCAAAATACTGACCAGATTCGCGTCGGCACCGGCGGAGTGATGCTCACCCACTACAGCCCCACCAAAGTCGCCGAGAGTTTCCGCATGCTCTCAGCCCTCAACCCCGATCGCATCGATTTAAGCATTGGCCGTGCCCCCGGCGGTGATCGACTCGCCAGCCAGGCGCTCTCCTGGCCCAAACAGTTCCCTGCCGGCGATGTTTATCCGCAACAGGCCGCCACCCTCATGGCCATGCTCCATGACGACCTGCCAGCCGACCACCCTTTTGCTGAGGTTCGGGTAATTCCAGAAGATGCCCCGGCCCCCGACACCTGGATGCTCGGTTCCAGCGGCGGCAGCGCCGGCCTCGCCGGCAGACTCGGTTATGGTTTTGTGCTCGCCCTGTTTATCAATACCCACGAACGCTCCCCGGCCATTCTCGACGACTACCGGGCGGCCTTTAAGCCCTGCAAAGCGCGGCAGCAACCGGAAGCCATGATCGGTGCCGCCGTCATCTGCGCCCCGACTCGCGAAGAAGCCGACCGTATCGCCCGAACTCGCACCATCTGGATTCAAACCGCCCTCAGCAGCGGCAACATCATTGCGCTGCCCTCCCCCGAAGAAGCCGAGCGGCTCTACGACGAGCTCAACGAAACCGAAAAATCCCGCTACAGCAAGGTTCTCGGCAACACCATCGTTGGCACCCCCGCCGACTGCCGAGAACAGCTGGAAGCCGAAGCCGATAAATACGGTGTCGATGAAGTCACCGTGGTCTGTGTCACCTACGGGTTAGAAGAACGCCTGCGCTCCTACCAGCTACTGGCTGATGAATTTGGTATGGGGTGATGAACCTGACGTTGCTTCTGGTAGATTTTGTTTGATAATCGATCAGGGGTGTTAAGCGCAGCTGGCCGACTCTTATTAATCCAGCACGCAGAAAATAAACCAGAGTGAAAAAAGGGCATCGACAGTTCAAGCACCTTAACAAGCGGCGTCGAGTGCAGAGCAAAAAGGAAATCAAAGCCCGACTGAATGACCAATAGATTGCGACACCCGCTGGTTTTCAAGTCTTTAAAAGCCCTTCACCGGAATATGCCAACCTCACCCATCAACCCAATGAGACGGACTTTATGACCCTTCACACCTGGTCCTGGCTGTTCCTGGCCGGCTACGTTGCGATGATGATGATGTTTGGCCTGATCGGCAAAAGCCGGGTTCAGCATGCCGATGATTTTGCCACCGCCCGTCACAGTTACGGGCCGTTTTTCCTGGCGCTGGCCTTCTCCGCCACCACCGCCAGCGGCGCCACCTTTCTTGGTATTCCCGGGCTTGCATACCAGGCCGGTCTTTCCAGTCTCTGGTTACTCATTGGCTATCCGATAGGCACCTACATTGGTGTACTCATCTGCCTGCGCATGGTCACCCGAGGCGGCGACCAGTTTGGCAGCCGCTCTATCCCCGAATACCTGGGCGACCGTTATCAGTCAGAAACCATCCGCCTGCTCGCCGCCGTATTCTCACTACTGCTGCTCACCTACCTTGCCGGCCAGTTACTCGCCGGACTGGTGATGTTTGAACAGATGCTCGGCCTGAGCGCCCCCTGGGCATTACTGATAACCTCGGTTGTATTACTCATTTACGTGGAGCTGGGCGGTGCCCACGCCGATGTCCTCACCGACGGTGTTCAGGGCGCGTTAATGCTGCTGCTCGCTGCCGGCCTGGCGGTGCTGTTCATTACCGGCTGGGGATTTAACGGCGGTCTGGATACCTTACTGTCCAAACTTGAATCCCTGGACCCGTACACAGTGACGGTTTTCAACCCCGACCATATGCTGTTTGCTTCCGCCTGGGCGGGCATTGCCATTGTCATCGCCCATATTCCACTGGGGCTAATGCCTCACCTGGGTAACAAGCTCTGGGCGCTGCGTGACCCCAAAGACCGCAACCGCTTTTTAATCATGGCCTTCATCATGGCGCTAATACTGCCGGCCATGGCCCTGGGTGGCTTAATGGCTCGTGGTCATCTGGGTGACGTATTGATGGCGGGTGGCGCCAACCAGGCACTACCGCTGCTGTTTAAAGAGATTTTCCCCACTTGGCTCGCGGCGTTTCTCGGCGTCGGTATTCTGGCCGCGGTCATGTCCACCGCCGATGGATTGGTGATCTCATCCTCACAGATATTTGCCAACGACATCTATCGGCGCACCATCGTCCCCCGATTGAGATCCCCGCTGACAGGTGAAAAACTCGATCAGCGCATTCTGGCCATTAGCCGCTGGGCGACCCTCGGTGTGATGGCGGTTGCCGCCGGACTGGCGTGGATATTCATGCACATGAACGTCACTCTGCTGATCTGGCTCGGCCTGGGCGGCATGATGGCCGGGCTAACCGGGCCGCTGATCCTCGGCGCGCTCTGGTCCGGAGTCACTCGCAATGGCGCCATTGCCGGTTTTTTAAGCGGTGCTGCCTTTTTCGCCCTGCTGCGTACCGAGATAATTGTGCAGGCCAGCGCGGCGATGGGTGCGCCCAGCTCCGTCAGCGAATGGCTCACCGTTCAAATGCCCAACCCCTATTCCTGCACCGCAATCGCAATGATCGCTGCCACCCTGGTAACCATACTGGTTTCCCTGTTTACCCAACCACTATCAGACACCCACCTGCAGCAGGTGTTTGGCCACGACTAACCCCATATAGCAAGTAACGGAGAAAGCGAATGAACTCACTAACGGACCTGTCTGCCGATATCGCCGCCCTGCTCAAAGAGCGCGGCGAGACCATCTCCATCGCCGAATCATCCACCGGCGGGCTTATCTCCGCAGCGCTACTGGCCATTCCCGGCGCTTCCACCTATTTCGAAGGCGGCGGCGTGGTCTATACCCTGGAGTCACGTCGGCAACTTCTCGGCATTACCGATGACCAGGTCGACGGACTATCACCACTGAGCGAGGAATACATCGCCCTCAGCGCCGCAGCGATTAAAAACAAACTCAACACCACCTGGAGCCTGGCGGAAATCGGCGCCACTGGCCCCGCCGGTACTCGCTACGGCCACCCACCCGGCATCTGCGTGATTGCCGTGGATGGACCGGTCAAGCTCACCCGACTGATAGAAACCGGCGATGATGACCGGGAGGCGAATATGTGGGCTTTTACCGATGCTGCGTTTGGGTTGTTGGGTGAAGCTATTGAGGAGGTAGGTTAGTATTACGTGGAATCTGTTTAACTGATGAGTTAGGCGGCAAATATCCTGCGACAGTAATCAAGTGGTAAATGGACAGTTGTGGCAATGCAAGACCTGCCCCCAACTCCTGGTTAACTCTTAGTTGCAAAAAGGAAGTTATGAGCAACGACAATAAATCAGAAAAAATAGATATCGTAGCTGCATTTATTCATGAACTCATGAATATAAGAGGCGGCAAAAGCGCCCTACATATTTGCACTTCTAACTTCTCTGTGTTTGATTCTCTGTCGTCGAACGTCAAGGTTGTAAGCGGTTTCGATTGGTTAAGTAAAGTTACCGAAAATGAAAGATACGATTTCATTTTCGGTAATTTTCCTCTCGGGATCAGAAGAAGAGAAGAATACGAGCTTGGATCCGAAAAACTAAAAATACGACAGAATTGGGGAGAAATTGCAAAATCTCTAAATCTGCTAAGTGACGATGGACTTGCTATTTATCTTGTGGAGCCAACAGGCTTTAGTATGGCCGAAGGTAAAAAGTTTGAGAATACATTAAATTTAGAGGGCTACTTCATAAATGCAATAGTGAATACTCCAGAGGGAATATTGCAACCAGAAACATCTATTTGTCCAGTTTTTGTTCTCATATCAAAAAATATATCGCACACCATATTCATTGCCGAGTTACAGAACGAGTCTCAAAGCGCAAAAATAGCCAAAAATTTTTCATATGAAAATTTTGGTAAAAATTTAGGTCAGGGTTTAGGTATCAAAGAGAAGAGCTTTTACGGATTTCATCGCGTAAAAATAAAGCAACAAATAGGGAAGCTCGAAACACAATACAAAGAATATGAAGAATTTACAATCGGCGAAATTGCGAAGGAAATTAATCATGTAAAACACGGAGACCGTTTTTTTGAAAAAGGAAATTCTGTTTACATCCCTAAGATTGGAAACTCCCCGGTTGTGTCAAATATGTCTGACACAACAATCAAGCACCATAATTACTTCCAAGTAGTAATTGGGTCAAAAGCAATTGGTGGATATGTAGCGGCATTCTTTAGGTCAGACTTAGGCAGGCTCGTACTTCAATCACTAACATCTGGAGCAGTGATTCCTCATCTTAGTAAAGATGATTTGGAGCAAGCTACGATTGCCTTACCATCATTAGATGATCAAAAACAAATCATGGCGACTCAACGAAAACTCAGTGATTTAAAGGGAGCCATAGATAACTTTGATAGCGAACTAGCTTTAAACCCTACGAGCTCAAAATCTATATTGGTTCAACTGGATAGTATGCTAGAAGTAATTGGTGGCCTAACAGAAGCCGATGAAATTCGCAACATAGCTAGACAAGGCGAATCAAAACGCATTGAATTCAAAGAAACATTAAGCCTTGACGTAAAAAAACAGACTAAAGAGAAATATATTGAATTATCTGCTCTTAAAACAATAGTAGCTTTTTTAAATACTGAAGGTGGCGTGCTTTTAATAGGCGTATCAGACGCCGCGAAAATTTCTGGCATAGATGTTGAGATAGACAAATTTCATAAAGGAAATACAGATAAATTTCTTCTTCATTTCAAAAATTCAATTAAAACGAGAATCGGTGAAGAATTTTATCCGTATATTGAATACAAGCTAGTTCCGGTAGCAGAAAACTGTGTTCTTATGGTTAAGTGCAAAGAATCAAAAACACCATGTTACCTTGACAATGCTGATTTTTATGTAAGGACAAACCCAGCTACGGATAAACTAGATGGGCCGAAACTTGTTCAATATGTAAAAAATCATTTTGGCGGATAAAATGCATAAACCACTGGGTTGGGTCTTGCATTGCTACATTTTCAAAGTTCTGAATTAGAAATTTTGTAGCATTAATATAATGGAGGTATCGGCAGGTTATGGTCATTGAAATGGTTGCCATATTGTCCTGCGTCACCTTTGCTGGCGTTGCTATTTATATCAACGTTGCTGAACACCCCGCTCGACTGGAATGTGGGACAGAACTTGCCGCGACTGTATTCGGGCCAAGTTACACACGGGCCGCAGCTATGCAGGCTTCGTTGGCGATTGTTGCAACTATTGCAGGTGTCGCGGCGGGCCTATCTGGTGGCTCCTGGGGCTGGTACGTTGGGGCTGCATTAGCATTCTCTGTTGTACCGTTTACATTCTTAGTCATTATGCCAACCAACAAGCAGTTGTTAGACCCGGAGCTAGACCGGACTTCGGCCGAAACTCTAGCGCTACTAGAGAAGTGGGGGCGGTTACATGGTGTGCGTAGCCTGGCCAGCGGCATAGCCTCGATCATCTATGTCTATCTTGGTGTCGCTACCTGATCGGTTCAGCAAAAATATCTTCAGCGGGGCCGGAGTCCTGTGCACCTCCACAACAATTCCGGAGCCTTGTAACGGCATAGGTCAGTCTCACTGAAAGCTGCCCAATAATTGATTTTATTCGTTTTTGACCTTACTACCCCCTGATAGC
>CAJXVN010000168.1 GCA_913060775.1 uncultured Gammaproteobacteria bacterium
TCGTATTGCTGATCAGGCGGCGATCAAGAAAAGCGGTTATTGCCTGCAGCAGCGCTTGACCACGGAAGATGCGGCCAACGGTTTTGCACCCGATTCGGGTCAGATTACTGCGTTTCGGGCCGCAGAAGGATTTGGTATTCGCCTGGATGTCGGCGCTGGCTTTGATGGGTCGGTGATTTCCCCTTATTACGATTCGTTGTTAATCAAGGTGTGTTCGTGGGCGCTCGATTACGATCAGGCGTTGGCAAAGGGACTACGAGCGATCCGTGAGTTCAGGATTCGTGGCGTAAAAACCAACATACCGTTTCTGGAAAACCTGCTTGAACACCCGGTGTTCCAGGCTGGCAAGTGCGATACCACTTTTATCGATAACCATCCGGAACTGCTGGAATTCAAACCCCGACAGGATCGAGCCAACAAACTGCTTGGTTATTTTTCGGAGCTGGCGTTAAACGGTTTTCCCGGTATTGATGAGACAGCGATACCGGCCAAAATGCGACAGCCGGTTGAGCCTCCGGCCACACCGGTGGCAAAGCCCTCGGCTGCGTTTGAAGTGCTCCAGGCCGACGGCGCGGCAGGCGTGAGTCGGTGGTTACTGGAACAGGACCAGTTGCTGGTTACCGATACCACTTTTCGGGATGCTCATCAGTCGCTGCTGGCCACCCGTGTGCGCAGCCAGGATATTTTAAAAATTGCCCCGGCCAGCGCCAGCGCTGGCCAGCAGCTGTTTTCGTTTGAAATGTGGGGTGGTGCAACCTTTGATGTCGCCTACCGATTTTTACACGAAGATCCCTGGCAGCGGTTAACCCGACTGCGAGAGTTAATGCCCGGCACCCTGTTACAGATGTTGCTGCGCTCTGGCAACGCGGTGGGTTACACCAATTATCCAGACAATGTCGTTAACCGATTTATCGACGAGGCCGCCGCTGCAGGCATCGACGTTTTCAGAATCTTTGATTGTTTGAACTGGGTAGAGGGTCTACGACCCTGCATTGATCGGGTAGCGGAGACCGGCAAAATTGCCGAAGCAGCCATTTGTTACAGCGGCGATATTACCGACGGTAAACGGGTTAAATTCACCCTGGAATATTACCTGTCTCGGGCAAAACAGGTTGAGCAGGCCGGTGCCCACATACTGGCGATCAAGGATATGGCGGGGCTACTCAAACCCGACGCCGCGCGAATACTGGTTTCTGAATTAAAACAGTCGTTAACCATTCCAGTCCACCTGCATACTCACGACACCAGCGGCAACGGAGTAGCCACGTTACTGGCGTCGGCGGCGGCGGGTGTTGATGTAGTTGATGCGGCGCTCAGCGCAATGTCCGGCGTGACTTCGCAACCGTCCCTGAATGCGCTGATCGCTGCGCTTCAGGGCACCGCCCGAGATCCCGGTATAGATGGTCGTGGCTTACAACAGCTGGCCGATTACTGGGAGGCGGCCAGAGAACCCTACACGCCGTTCGAATGTGGTCTAAAAGCTGGAACCGCAGATGTTTATGACCATGAAATTCCCGGTGGTCAGTACTCCAATTTCCGTCCCCAGGCTATTTCCATGGGGCTGGGAGAGCGTTGGGGCGAAGTGCGGAAAATGTACCGCACCGTTAACGACATGCTCGGGGACATTATTAAGGTTACCCCTTCGTCGAAAGCGGTCGGTGATATGGCGCTGTTCATGGTGCAGAATGACCTGACCCCGGCGGACGTGATTGAGCAGGGTCATGACCTGGCTTTTCCGGATTCGATTGTCAGTCTGCTCAGCGGCATGATGGGACAGCCGGATGGCGGGTTTCCCGAAGAGTTGCAGCGGGCCGTGTGCGGTGATGGTGAAATTATTACGGTACGGCCAGGTGACCTGCTAGATCCCTGGGACTTTGCCGCTGACGCGGCAGATCTGAGCGAGACGCTCGGGCGTGAACCGACCGCACAGGAGCAGGTATCCGCGGCTCTGTATCCAAAGATATTCCGGGAATACAGCCTGTTTCAGCAGCGATTTGGTGATGTTTCGGTCCTTGACACTACCGATTTTTTCTACGGTTTGAAAATTGGTGAAGAGAAGGCGATTGAGATAGAACCCGGAAAAACCCTGATGGTTAAATTGCTAGCGATTGGACAGCTTGAAGCCGATGGCCAGCGTGAGGTGTTTTTCGAGCTTAACGGTCGTCGCCGTAACCTGCGAATGGCTGATCGCAATGCGGCCAGTGAGATAGAGTCTCACGAGAGTGCGGACCCTGCTAATGCTCAGCAGATAGGGGCTCCAATGCCGGGACTGATCGTTGAACTGCACGTTGCCGAAGGCGACCGGGTGCGCGAGGGCGAAAAACTGTTGACCACCGAGGCAATGAAAATGCTTAACGTCGTGGTTGCCCCCAGCGACGGAGTAGTTAAACGATTACCTTTGACGGCGGGAGTCGAGGTTGCAGCCGGGGATCTGGTCTGCGAGCTTGAGTAACCTGAGATGGAGCGCTAGCCACAGCCGGTGAAACGGTCAGCTCTTTCGGGCCGTTTAGATTAGTTGGTGTGCCCCATGGGTTTGCGCAACGCCTTGGCGACGAGCTGGTTAAGCAGGTCGATGTCAGTCACCGGTTTTTGCAGGTAATACTCGAACGCCTGGCGGCGAGGGTCCGTGGTTTCCAGTGCCCAGCCAGTCATTAAAATACGGCTAATATGCGGGTCGTGTTCGCGCATCCGCCGAGCAAGTTGATCACCGGAAATTCCCGGTAAATCAAGGTCGATGATGGCCACATCCCATCGACCCGGCTGAAAGGCGCGCATGGCGGATTCGGCGTCTTCGAATATGGTTACCTCGTAATTATCATCCAGAGACTGGCTGATCACCTGGCCAATGGCCCGCTGGTCATCGACCACCAGCACCTGCGCGTGGAGGGCGGTGCGGTCTTCCCGGTTTTCGGTAATGTCTGCGGGGTCTACCGCCGGGAAAGTGACAACGAAAGAGGTCCCCTTCCCCGGTTCACTGGTGACGGCGACCATGCCGTCCCATTGCAGCACCGTGGTCATTACTTTTGAAAGTCCGAGGCCGGTACCAAGGGTTTTTTTAGTGGTGAAGAAGGGATCAAAAATGCGCCGTCGGGTATTACCATTCATGCCGATGCCATCGTCACTGACTTCAATTGAAACTTCCAGCGGGTTAGGCTGAAAAGTTCTGATCGTGACTGTTCCGCCATTGGTAAGCGCGTCCACCGAGTTCTTTATCAGCTGTTCAAGCATGCTGGTTATGCCGCCGGGGTTTGCGCGGATAGCCCTGCATGGCTCCGCCAGTTCAACCTGAAAATCAATGCGCTGACCCGCCGTTATGGCCTGCTCAAGCCAGCGCGGCTGCTGCTGATTAAGCAGGTTGCTGATAATGGAACTCAGCTTCAGATTGTCCGGAGTCTGGTCAACATGCTCGGTAACCGCTTCGGTGAGCTGTTTTACCAGGTTGGTCAATTTTTGACCGTCCGAGTGGGCGACCTTGGCCCAGCTCCTGACTTCATCGTCGTCAGAATGGCGTTCGATCAGCTGGGTGGCGCCTAATATGCCAAACAGCAGATTGTTCATATTGTGGTTGAGGCCGTGGGCCAGTTCCTTTAATAACTGGTAACGGTTCTGGTTCTGGTCGTCTCGCAGGGCCAGAAGCTGACTGATCGATGGAATTAATGCGGCCAGCTCCTCATCCAGTTCCGGCATCTCCACGGGTAGTGGTGGATTAGGTGGCAAAGATTGTTCGAGCATTCGGACCAGCCTGGCTAACTGAGTGCGGTGTCGGCGAGCCTGGCGCTGCATCTGGGCCACCAGAATAATGGCGACAACTGCCAGTAGCCCAAGGGCGGCTGTGCCCATGACCAATAGAGAAGGATCAGCAGTCATTGACCAACGACTCGAAGCGGGCAGACGACCCATCGGGTCTGTCGATCAGTGTGGATCGCGGGTTGGCGATACATGGTTTAAGGGGTCATCGAAGAGACTTTTTTCCAACTAGGTCGGCTTTGTAGCCGTTCTAAATATGCCTGCATGTTCGCAGACAACTCGACTTTTCGTTCAACCGCCGCATTCAGGTGAGGCAACATGACAATGTCGGCCAGTGAGAAATCACCGAGCAAAAATGATCCTTCGCCCAGTTGGGTTTCGATTATCTCGCTGTTTTTTCTTATCGTTTCGTGGAGTTGTTTGATCAGGTTCGGATTCTGCTGCTCATTCGGGGTGAGCAGTAGTTGACCCAGAGCACTGATAGGGGGGTTGTAGGTGCCTGGTTGCCAGATCAGCCACTGGTAGAGTTTGCTACGCCATACTGGATCGGTTGGGATCAGCCCGGCGGTCGGAAATTTTTCTGCCAGGTAGAGCATGATGGCCGATGATTCCCACAGCAGGTGATCGCCGTCGCGCAGGGTGGGGACTTTGCCGTTGGGATTGATGGCCAGGTAATCAGGCTGTTTCTGTCCGCCCTGCATCAGATCGATCGAGTGGTATTCATACTCGGCACCGACTTCTTCGAGAGTCAGTGCGGCTTTGCGACTATTGCCGGACAATGGAAAGGCATAGAGCTCAAGCATTGGCGTTCTCCGAGTAAATATTTTTTTTAATCAGACCGCCCGACCCGGCAATGCGTCGGTCATGTTGCCATCGATCATAATCGCCGTGCCATTGACGATGACCTGTTCGATTCCTCTGGCCTCAGCGACCATGCGCACTCCCTGTTCGGGCAGGTCATTGATCAGATGTGGGCGTTTATCAGAACCTACGGTTTGTGGATCAAACACCACCACATCGGCATTTAATCCCTGTTCGAGGCGCCCCCGGTCGGAGATGCCAAATAGTTCGGCCGGTTCGGTGGTGAGCCGCTGAATTGCGCGCTCCATGCTCATTACCTGACGTTCGCGTACCCAGTAGCCGAGCAGGTAGGTGGGGTAGCCTGCTTCACCCAGCATATCGACGTGGGCACCCCCATCAGCCAGTCCGATACGCACACGCTCGTCACAGATAATTTGTTGCAGGCGAGCATCGTCCGAGTTAGCCACGGCGACCGTAAAGCGGGTTTTAACCTGATCTTTGATGGCAATATCAAGCAGCGTGTCACAGCCATCGCTACCCCAGAGCTCCCCAATCTCTGCGATGGTTTTGCCGATCAGTGGTTTTAGCTCAGGGTGGTCAGAGTTTTGAATTTCATAGAGATTCCAGTCTCCTACCATCGCCCCGGGGCCAGCCATGTCTTCTTTGAACTGCTTTCTGAACGCCGAGTCGGCAAAAATCTGGGCCTGTTTTTCTGCGGTTTGATTAAACACCGGTGCCCATCCGGGCAGAGTGGCAAACAGGAAAGGGTTGTGGAGATCCGCGTCAGCCAGGAACGGGCGGATGACGGTTTGAGCGTAACAGCCTTTTTCGACCAGTGGCGCCGATTTATCCAGCGACGCAAAAGCTGCACCGGGTGCTCCATTCAAATCGAGCAGGGTCAGCCAGGAGACTGGCCGACCACTGCGGTCAAGCAGCATCTCCAGCAGGTCGAACTCATTGTCCGCCAGGTGGGCGAGTTTCTGGGTGACGGCAATCTCAATCGCCCCGCGGCTGGCGTTTTTAAGTACGTCAGCATAGCGCGCAAACTCCTCCAGGCTGGTTAGGCGACTGGCCAGCGGTTTGCCGTGATGACCAATGTGGTTGGGTTGTTGAGAGCTACTAAACCCGATTGCCCCCGCTTTCATGGCATCGTCGAGCAGGCCGGCAATGGTGTCGATTTCGGCACCGTTGGCGGCGCGGTCGCTGGCCGCTTCGCCCATGACGAAGGTCCTTAATGGCGATAAGGGAACCAAAAATCCGATATTAATCGCGGTGCCAGCAGATGTGGTGGCGGCCATAAACTCTGGAAAGGTCTCCCAGCGCCAGTCAATACCCGCGTTGAGCACGTTTTCCGGAATTGCCTCCACATTGACCAGGTCGGTAACTGCCAGTGGGCGGTCCTGTTGGCGACACGGAGCGATACCGACGCCGCAATTACCAATAACCGTCGTGGTAACCCCGTGCCAGCAGGAGGGAGTGACCTGTTGATCCCAGCTAAGTTGAGCATCGTAGTGGGTGTGTGGGTCGACAAAACCCGGGGCGACGATCTTGCCGGTGGCGTCGATTTCACGGTCCGCCTGTTCAGTAACGGAGCCAATCGACACTATTTTGTCGGCCTTGATGCCCAGGTCCGCGATGTAGCCGGGTTTTCCTGTGCCATCGATGATGGTGCCGCCACGTATAACAATATCTAATGACATGATCTGCTCCTCTCCGGTTGCTGAGACAACTCTACGGGATTTAACTTCTGATTAGCGTGCCCGCAATGCGTCGCCGTTTTTGATCCTATTGAACCAGTCTCCGCCCTGTTTGGGAACCTGAGAATACAGTTCCGGCCACGAACCTAGCGGTTTCTCCCCTCAGGATAGGGGTGCCATAGCTCACTAACGAGGTGGGAGAGTCGTTTTAGGTCGGCCGGTTCGGACAGGCGATGATCGCCCTGTTTGACGTAATGTAAGGTCACGTCATCGCTTTGTAACTGCTCGACCAGGGTTAGGGAACGCTGCCAGGCCACGTCGCTGTCTCTTATACACATCTGACGCTGCCGACGA
>CAJXVN010000169.1 GCA_913060775.1 uncultured Gammaproteobacteria bacterium
AATTGATTACATCAACGCCCACGGCACCAGCACACCCGTGGGGGACGTAAAAGAGCTAGCCGCGGTTAAGTCTGTGTTTGGCGACAAAATACCGCCCATTAGCTCCACTAAATCCTTAACCGGCCATGCGCTGGGCGCGGCCGGAGTCAATGAAGCTATCTACAGCTTGCTGATGTTAAAAAACGACTTTATTACCGCATCAGCCAACATTGAAACGCCCGACGAAGCCGCTGCAGACCTGCCGATTGTTCGCGAACGCATTGACGGATCGGAAATCGAAACGGTGATGTCCAATAGCTTTGGCTTTGGTGGCACCAACGCCTGCCTGGTGATGAAGAAAACGGTTACCTGAACCGGTTCCATACCAGCCAGGTAAACCACAGACCATATCTTACCCGGGAATTGCTCCCGGGCCAGGAACCGTCGCCGGCCGTTACTGGGCAGCAGCCACCATGTAATCCACGGCCAGTTTAATCTGGTCATCGGGCAGATGCATAAACCCACCCTTCGCCGGCATCGCCTGGAATCCGTTTATGGAATGATCGTAGAGCACGTCTATCCCCTGGGCAAGGCGTGCCTCCCAATCCGCTTTCTCGGCATATTTTGGCGCGCCGGCGAGGCCGGTTGCATGGCAGGTAACGCAGGCCGTGTTGTACACCCCTTCTCCGTCCATCACTACTGCAACGGGCGCCGCCGCCGGCTCAGCCTCGGGCTCAGATACTTCAGGCATCTGCGGCACCAGGCTACTGGATACGAACAGGGTGCCATCAGAGAGGGCAACCTTACTCACCGGCTGGATACGCGCCGCCGCAGACTCCATTTCCATCGGATCGGGACCGGTATCGACCAGTTTACTGATGAAGACCCCGAGCAGAATCAACCCGACCGTCATTGCTAGCATCAGCAATATCAGCGTGGAAAAATTGGTAACAAAAGAGTCCTGTTGATCGCTCACGTATTTTCCTCAAAACGGGTGAAAGTGGCAGCCAACGACACCACTAAAAATCGGCGCACGATTATATCGATAATCGCTCCACACCGGTAGCTCCCGCATGGACTCTCTTCGATGATTCGGGTATCCTCTGCGCCCCGCGGGGACTACTACAGACAGAACGCGCCCGTAGCTCAGCTGGATAGAGTATCGGCCTCCGAAGCCGAGGGTCAGAGGTTCGAATCCTCTCGGGCGCGCCATTTTCCACGACTGGCCACTGCGGACACAGATTGCCGCGGTCAGATTCCTAATCGGATTCAATCGAAAATGGGTTAACCGCGAGCCCGATTGCCAAGACACCTATTGCTAAAACGGGCAGTCTAGGAGCTTTCAGCAGAAACAAAGTCAAACTAACGCTGATTACGTAACTCAGGGGCAACGGCTCCGACCATCGCCTCAACATCCAGCCTTCCGCCCAGGTAATGATTGATTTTGCGGGCTATTGCTTCCGGCTCAGCCAGAACATCGTGATAGCTAACTGACATCACTTCGATATGATCAGGATGGGCTGCTAATAGCTCGCCAATCTGTTCTATTTGCTGAACAAAGGTCTGTGCTAAACGTTTCTCCCCGCGGGTGCCATCCGATTTACCCATTTCTCTCAGCATCGTGCGTTGTGAGGCAACCACCTCGGTGAGGGGCCTTTCCATAAAAATTATTCGGTAATTATGACCACTGGGTAAGCTCGGCAATAGCTGGGCAATGACTTTCACTGCTTTTCCCTGACTATCCATTAGCCAGCTGTAATTCTGGTTGAGTAACTGCTTCACCACTTCTAACTCAAAATAGCCGCGTCGGTTGCTCACGTCAGCGGGGCGTTGATCGTCAGTAAGCACCGGGTATCCTCCGGCTGCGAGCATTTGCATTAACATCGACGTCCCCGACCGGGGCAGGCCAGAGACAATCACAATGGTATCGTCGGCCATCTCCGTCCGCGCTGCCTGACGCCCAATCTCACCAATACTGGCGACAGCTTTACCGTCCATCTCCATTTCATTGGGTGTCGGTAACACGCCTGCTTTGAGAAAATTTCTGATTCGCTGTTTAGCATCTTTTGCCTGTCCAAAGTGCCAGGCAGCTTTCTCACTATTTTTTAGCCGGTTTTCATAAATTTTCGCCAACCGCGCGTGGGCAGCAGGAAATACCGGGTTCTGCGCCACCGCAACATTTAACGCATTAACTGCATCCTTTATTCGCCCCAGTCGATGCAGTGCGATGCCTGCTAAATGGTGGGCCTGAGGGAAATGATAGACCATACCCACCGCCGCCATCGCATTATCCAGCGCCGCTCGATTTTGTCGACGAGGAAGCTGGCTTGCGGCTAACCCCACCCGTGCCTGAGCATTAACTGGGTCCAGCTCCAGCATTTTGCTGTACCACTGCTCTGCGGTTTTCCACCGTTTTAACTTCAAGCTGGTTTCACCCAGCATGCGATAGAGGCCTGGCCGGTTATGAAGCTGCACCGCCATGCATTCTTCGTAGGCCTGAAGCGCATCCTCATACCGTTTTTGCGAAAACAGCAAATTACCCCGAAAAAAATTCAGGGTATCGAAGTTAACACCCGCTTTCTTCGATAACTTATTTAGTCGGCGCCGTTCGTCGTCGCTGATATCTTCAGGACGTCTATTTTCATTTTCCTTCTCGTACCGCTCCAGTTCCAGAGCGGCGACTTTACTGTATTGTTCTTTCCGCTCGACAATCTTATCCAGTGTCTCAGCCGCCTGTTCGGTCCAGTCCAGCGCCAAATAACATTCAAACAGTTTGACGCCAAATCGCGATTCGTCATCAAATTCCTCCCACAACCCAGTGAGTATCTCAATCGCTTCGGGATAATGCCTGGCATCGATATAATCCCGAGCAAGGTTGTAACGTAACTCCCTAACGGTATGGGCTACCGCTATCTCAATTTTTTCATCGGGTTTTTCTATGTAACCTAAATCAACTAATTGCTGTAAAGCCGCCTGGGTGTCTACCGCATCGGGAGGCCGCGTCAACGAATGCCCGCCATCATCACCCGGCACCGCATCCCAACTGTCGACATAATCCACCGAGACCGGCACATCAAACATATTCACCAGTGGCTTGCCATCCATATCACGACCAACCGGCAAACCCATGAGCGCTAAAATCGTCGGGGTAACGTCCAGCAAACTGGCACCGAACACCAGATCATCTTTTTTTATACCCGGACCGCTGGCAGCAATAATGCCAAACTGTCGATGCTCCTCAGCGGGTCCCGCGGGTTCATTTGGCAACTCCCTTGGCCGCAAATGATCCGGATGAAATCCGTGATCAGAAACGATCATGATGGTGGTGTCATCACCGGCGAGCTCCATGTACGCACCTAGCATCAAGTCGTGGAATCGGTAACCACCGTTCACGACATCCTTATAGAGTTCGTAATCCTCTTCATCAACCCACTCAAGGCGGGGCGGGTGATAGCGCATAAATCCATGGCAGAAATGATCGATAGCATCGAAGTAAACACCCATAAAATCCCAGGGTTCTAACTGCATCAATGCAGTGGCCGCCGCATGTACCGAGGCGCATTCAGCCAGAATTTTGGCAACACTGCTGAGTCGCCTGTCGTGTTCCTGGTCAACGGAGGCGGCCCCGGGGACAAACGCTAGCAACATCTCCGGATCGATTTCCCAGGGAGCAATCCGCACCTTCTCCAGGTTCTCTTGCAACCGTTGCGGATGCACACTTCCGTCAGCCAGTGGCACTTTTTTTAATGCAGACCCCTCAACCTTATGAAATAGATTGGATACCATCGTACCGCTTATCGGCTCAACCGGATTGGAAGGCCACCAGCCGACCACATTTGATTGCTTACCCTGGGTCTGGAGAATGTTCCAGATAGCGCGACATTTACGCGACAAGCTAGTGATGGGTCTAACCGCGCCGGAGCCGGGGTCGGGCTCAGCAAAACCATGAATACCATGTTTGTAGGCCCGTTTGCCGGTCGCAATGCTGGTCCAGAGCATGGGCGACAAAACCGGATTAAGCGTGGATAAATTGCCCATGACCCCCTGATCGACTAACCGGGCCAGGTTCGGCATTTCGCCGGCGTCCATCAGCGGCGTAATAATTTTCCAGTCGGCGGCGTCCCAACCGATGAGCAGGACCTTGTTCGTCAACGCGTTCGACATAAATCTTTCCATATTGAAAGGGTTAACAGAATCCCACCGCCGACTGGGAACTGAAAGGGCCACAACAGCGTGGGGGTATCTATTGTAAGTTACCTGCTGATCAGCTACCACGGGCCGCCACCGCTCCTAAAGTGACCAGGAGCAGGCAAAAAAAAACGGGCTAAAAGCCCGTTTTTTAACCAAACTGTCTTAGCGTTTTATGCAGCGGCGACCTGTTTGCGTTTCTTCCAACGGGCTACCCCAGCCGCACCCATGCCGAGCAACAATAGCGACGCAGGTGCAGGCTCAGGAACCGAAGCGCCAGTATCACCTGTTGTGATTGAGCAGCCATCAGCATCACAGTAGGCCCATTCGGTAATCTGGAAATCACTGCCACTAAAATTCCAGTTCGCCCAGCCAGACAAAACATCACCTAACAAATCAAAAGTAAAGGTGATTAGGTTATCACCCGCAACCAACGGTGATAGCGGGGCAAAACTGGCATTGGCAAGATATAACGACGAGCTAACGGAAGTGCCATTAATCGTCAAACCCTTCAAACCGCCACTACTGTTGTTGATCACCAGGTCTGAATTTGAGCTGTTAACAAATAAATTAAATTCAGCGGTACCGGTGCTAGTAGGGGTATCGATATCCCAAAGTATTGGGTCTGATGTTTCGCCTACGCTTATGGTCAAATCAACGCCCACAAGATCCGTCGGCCCCCAATGAACAATCCCTGCATCCGCCAAACCACTAACACCCAGTGCCGCGCCACCCACCGTCAGTGCTATTTTTTTTGTGTAATTTGAAGATAAGGTTGCAGAGCTAACCTTTGCCGGTTGTTGCGACGATTTATTCATAATGTCCTACCCAAAAAATATGGCCATAAAAGACAGCGAAAACAAAGCAGCGCCGCCGAGAGTTCACTTAACATAAAGCAATTAACGTGCCTTAAAAAAACTCAATACTTTTCAATAACTTAAAAAATTCTTTACCCGATTGTGTAAAGCTTAATGACATCTTTTCTGCTAACCCCTGTTGCGGAATCGATACAACAGGTTATAAATTAATATATTTTCTTTATATTTCAATTGGTTAGCATAAAAAAGGCGCCAGCCACCATGTGTAAAATTACCTGACGCCGGCAACGTAGCTTTTCTAACAATGATCAGATCAAGCGACTCTTCACCGGCACCACAGACCAGCGAGGGGGTTCTGGTCTCCGGTGTCGGAACAAATACAAATCCATAATCCCGATCTCCCAGAACACCCTTTAAGATTGCTGTGGCCGGTTTTTCGGTGAATATAGATAGTCGGACTACCAGGGAAACTGGTCTGGATCAGCCTTCAGCGCTTCTCGAATCGCAAACTTGGCGATTTTTCCGGTCACGCCTTTAGGCAGGTCATCAACAAACACGACGTGTTTGGGGATTTCCCATTTGCCAACCCTTTCCCGGCAAAAATCGGCCAGTTCCTGAATTCCAGCCGACTTACCTGGCTGCATCGACACCATGGCGACTACCGCTTCACCCCATTTAGGGTGCGGTACACCGACTACCGCTACCTCGCGCACGCTTTCGTGTTCAGCCAGCACGTTCTCGACCACTATCGGGTAAACATTGTAGCCGCCGCTGATAATCATAAATTTACGGCGGTCAGTCAGGTAGAGATACCCCGCCTCATCCATTCGGCCAAGGTCATTGGTCCGCAGCCAGTCGCCGTTATAGAGTTCGGCATTTTCTTCCGGCAGCCTCAGGTAACCGGGAATATTGGTACTACTGCGCACAACGATTTCGCCCACTTCACCCGCGGGCAATCGCTCGCCTTCCGGGGAGTGGATTTCCAGATCAACGTGCAGCGCCGGCTTGCCGCAGGAGGTCAGTAGTTCCGGCTCATCCAGTCCGCGCAGATGTTCAGCATGCCTCAAGAAACTCAACCAGCCGGCCGTGGACTCGGTCAATCCATACAACTGGATGATTTCACAACCAAAGGTGCTAATCGCATCACGAATCAGTGTCGGGGTCGCTGGCGAAGAACCGTAGGTCAACAATCGCAGGGATAGCTCGAAATCACCGGCCCGATACAACTCGATTATTTGCTGCATCATCGTCGGCACGAAAATCGCGACTGTCGCGCGGTAGGTCTGCATCTGCTCGAGCGCCGCCGCCGCATCAAAACTACCGGCGGGAATCATCGTGGTGAGTCCGTTAACCAGGCCAAACGAGCCGCAAAGAATCGGCACCCCGGCCATCGGGAAAGGCGCGAAGTAGGTATCTTCGTGAACCAGCCCCAGCTCTAACGCGGTGTGGGTCAGGGCATCTCTTGCCCCTCGCTGGGTCCATAAGGCACCTTTGGGAAGTCCCGTGGTACCCGATGTATAGCTGATAGCGCACAGGTCATCCTCTGTCTCTTATACACATCTGACGCTGCCGACGAAGAGGAT
>CAJXVN010000170.1 GCA_913060775.1 uncultured Gammaproteobacteria bacterium
CGAGATGTAGAGAGGTCTCGTGGGCTCGGAGATGTGTATAAGAGACAGGCTAAAGAGGCACTACTTTCTTACCTGCTCCAAAGTCTGAATTTATCAGTAATATGCCGCACTAATTAAGGGATCGAAACCCCATTCTACGTTAACACGTCATTACTCTGGAGGCGGTTGCCTGCCCACAGGGTAGGGCTTAATAGTTGTGGCAATGGAATATCTGACTCCCGTTCGCTCCTACTCTCATTCGCACCTGTGTTTGTGCAGGGCATTCCTGAGTATTTAAATCTTGCTGAACTTTTTATTTCTCGTTATTGGGATAGCCTTGCTTACCGCTGGGGGCGAGGCGTTGATTCGCGGCTCGCTGGCTGCGGCCAGGCGCCTCGGTGTATCACCGTTGCTAAGCGGTCTCGTTATCGTCGGCTTCGGCACCTCGGTCCCGGAATTGATGGTCTCGGTGAACGCGGCTATTGATGGGCGACCAGACATCGCAATCGGAAACGTCGTGGGAAGTAATATCGGTAATATCTTGCTGATTCTCGGCGTGTGCGCGCTGATTTCGCCATTAACGGTCAAGCCGCTGACTTTGCGGCGGGACGCAATCACAGTGGTTGCCGCCAGTTTACTGTTCCTGGTTCTTGTTAACGGAAGCGCATTAGGGCATCTGGATGCGTTTATATTCCTGGGTGCTTTGGTCGCTTACTTGCTATGGGCCTACCGGAGCGAGCGATCCCAGGTTTTACCTTCCGGAGAGTTACACCAGGCTGAAGCAGAAGAACTTTCCTCGGTCCCTAAATCGGTGTTGGGGACGGTCATCGTCGTGATTCTTGGTCTGATCTTATTAATGGGTGGATCACAGGTTCTTCTTGTGGGAGCGACTGGCATTGCAGCGCACTTTGGAGTGCCGGAGGCGGTTATCGGCTTGACGCTGGTCGCCGTTGGTACCTCTCTCCCCGAACTGTCCATATCGGTGATTGCAGCTATTCGGCGGCACGCTGATGTGGCGGTTGGCAACATACTCGGCAGTAATATCTTTAACTTGCTTGGAATTCTTGGTGCGTCTGCTTTACTGCAGCCACTTCCTGTTCATCCGAGAATCCTCCAGTTTGATCAATGGGTGATGGTTGGAACAGCGTTACTCTTGCTGCTGTTCCTGTACACGGGGCGCCGGATAAGTCGTGCCGAGGGTGGACTACTGTTAGTGGGATACAGCATTTATGTATGGTTGAGTTTTACGGTGTTTGGCGGCTGAATAACTGGGTAAACGGCGGCAGGTCCGAATGGCAATTAGTTAAGGGTATTTAGCGTCTGTTCATAGATCGCTAGATCACCGCCAATTCGGTCATTTATAAGCTTTATAAGCAGAGATACTGGATCGAAGATGCCGTTCGCCCTGAGCCTGTCGAAGGGAGCCCTTCGACAGGCTCAGGGCGAACGGCTTATCAGGGATTCCGAAAAACACATCTCAAAGGTGGTTAACTAAATGCGATCCGGGGCAGCTTCTGGAACCCGGCAGGAATCCCAGCCCCTGCACTTATCAGTATCGCCAACACCAGGCGTTGTCCGACCTGGACATCCGGCTGCCTTGCTTTGGCCATCCATAACCACTGCAGCCTGGGACCTCGTTACTAAAACAGCTAGCGCCTGACCGATTGAAATTGCTGCCTGATGGGATAACTAAAAACCTATAATCCGGGCTTTGTCGGACCATTGTGCTTGCGGGTGGTGATTCGGTCTCAACCCTACACCGTGCGGACAGGCAGTCGCGGGAGTCGGCCTAAAGTCGGTTCCGAAACTTATCAAATCGCTAAGGAACAGGCTCTTGATTGGTAGTGTGCTCAGGTTATCTACGTTGCTGCTGGGCGTTGCGTTTCTGCTGACTGGCCATGGGTTACAGCTGGCAGTGATACCCCTGCGGGCCGAGCTGGCGGGCTGGAATAGCCTCTACGTTGGTGTTCTCGGGTCGGTTTATTTCTGCGGATTTCTGTTCGGCTGTTTCACGATTCCGGGGCTGGTCAGTCGCATTGGGCATATCCGCTGTTTTTCTACTTTGACGGCCCTGATGACGGCGGCCGTACTGGTATTGGCACTGTTTAACCAGTTTGCTGTCTGGCTGTTGCTGCGCTTTCTGTGCGGCGTTGCCATTTCCGGTCTTTATCTGGTGATTGAAAGCTGGTTAAACGAGAAGACCGAAAACCATGTACGCGGAGCGGTCCTTGCCACCTATACAGCGATTGTGTTGACGGCGCTGGCGGGAGGGCAGCTGTTGCTGAACGTGGCGCCGCTCGAAGGCCAGCATCTGTTTATTATTTCTGCGGTGCTGATCGTGATGGCGGCGATTCCAATCTGTGTGACCAGCACTTCACAGCCGGCGCAGATACCCGGCGCGACCTTTTCGCCGTTGCTGGTTGTTCAAACGTCACGAGCAGCTTCTTTAGGTGCCTTTGTGGCCGGAATGGTTGCGTCGGTTTATTACGCCCTGGGGCCGGCCTATGGGCTTCAGGTCGGCATGGATGTTCCATTAATCAGTTTGATGATGGCGCTGGGTATTATCGGGGGGGCGCTCTCGCTGCTGCCACTCGGTCGGTTGTCTGACCGTATGGACCGGCGGGTGGTGATTGCCTGGATTATGTTCGCCGGTGCGCTGGTATCGGTGGCGGCTGTTCTGCTGCCGGTGTCGGCGATTCCCGCCGTGATGTTTTTTTTCGGCGCCTTTGTGATGCCAATTCAGGCCCTATGTCTTGCCCACGCCAGTGACCATATCGGCAACCAGTCTTTTCTGGAAGTGGGTACGGGATTGCTGGTGATGAACGCTCTGGGTGCGATTGTCGGCCCACTGGCCGGCGCACAGGCCATGCAGTGGTTTGGCTCCGGTGCGTTTTTTCTGTTTTCCGGAGTGGTTCTCACTATTAGCGGTGTGGCCGTTGTGCTGATGATCACCTCGCGTAAACCTGCGACCGATTACCATTCCAAATTTCGCCCGGTGACGACGGCAGCTGCCCAGGGCGCTCTGCAACTGGATCCCCGGACGCTGGACGACGATCAGGATGGCGAAGCGGAGGCGAGCGACTGAGCGTCTTCCCTGCCGTGGCTATAAAATGCTCGACAGCAGGGTTGCGGTGCCAAGAAAGACCAGGAAGCCAGTGACATCCGTCACCGTGGTGAGAATGATGGAGGAGGCCGTGGCGGGGTCCTGGCCGAGCCGTGACAGTAGTATGGGTACCAGCGCCCCGGAGATGCCGGCCATAATCATCGCCGTTATCATGGCAATGGCGATGACCACCGCCAGTCCCCAGGACTGACTCCAGGCCCAGACCCCCAGACCGCAGGTCAGTGCCAGGGCAGTGCCGTTGATTAGCCCAATCTGCACCTCTTTGGACAGGACTGCACGCCATTGCAGGGTGCTGATCTCGCGCAGTGCCAGCCCACGCATGGTGACCGCCAGCGCCTGTGATCCCGCATTACCCGATTGCCCGGCGACGACCGGCAGAAGTATGGCCAGGGCAGTGAACTGGGCAATGGTCGATTCAAACAGTCCGACCACCGCAGCGGCGAGAAAAGCGGTAAGCAGATTAACGTGTAGCCAGACTAACCGCCGTTTGACCGCGAACAGCGGCGTGGAAAGGGCGCGCTCGTCGGCACTGGCGCCAACCATGCGCTGGATGCCAGCGGTAGCAGCCTCTTCGGCGGCCTGGAATAGACTGCCGTAGCGGACGATACCCAGCAGTTTGAAGTCGTGATCGACAACGGGGATAGAGTCGACTTTACTGCGGTCGAACAGCGCCACCAGATCCGCTTCGGTGGAGGTGAGCTGGGCCACGGCCGACACCTCGTTTACCAGGTCCGCCATCAAGGTATCGGGTTCTGCCAGCGCCATGTCCTGCAGGTCAACACGACCGGCGAGTAGATCGCCATCGGCGACCACATAGAGTGAACGCACCCGCCTGGCCTTTGACGCGCGCAACTCGGCCAGTGCCTCGCCAACGGTCTGGTCAGCGTGGAAGCGGGCGAGCAGTCGATCCATAAAGCTGCCAGCGGTGTGTTCTGGAAACTCGAGCAGCTCCAGATATTCGGTGCGAACACCCGGTGGCAGGCTATCCAGCGCCGCCATTAGTCTGTCTTCCGGCAGGCTGCGCAAGATCAGCATCGCCGTGCGGATACTCGCCGAGGCTAAAACCTCGCCCTGGCGTTGGATGTCGAGGGTTAAAAACAGGGACTGCAGCAGACCGGGGTCGATTTGCTCCAGTAGCCGCGTAAAACTCTCCGTCGATAACTGTTCCAGATTTTCTGGAAGCTGGTCCAGACGCTCGACGACCCGGGCGGCATCGCGGGGGTGCTCCCGTACAAAATGTTCTCGCAGTTCGTCCTGCAGACTCATTTTGTTCGCCCAAAGACTGACTCGAGTATCCGAGCACAGAGATTCAAATAGGCGGTGGCGAGTTCAGCCAGCACCCGTTCAAAACTAAATTCCATGGGTGCAACACCACGGCTGATACGCTCCAGAGACGCGCGATTAACCACGCCCAGAATACGATGACGGCTGTCGACCACCGGTAATTCGGCGTGTCGCATCCACTGTTTGGCGGTGATTGCCTGGCCGGCTGCCATTTTGCCGTTCAGCGGCTCAACCGGAACGCTAATCTGGCCAACCAGCTGCGAGCGATTCTTGCGGGAATAGATGGCCAGCAGACTCACAATGCCCCGGTACTTACCCTGTTGATCAACCACCAGCACTGGTCGTGGGCGGGTGTTATCGCTGTTCGACAGTTGCTCACAGAGGGCTTCGCAGCTGGTACTTTCCGAGACGCGGATAAACTCCGTGGTCACCAGCGAAGCCACGCTGTAGGAGGGGAATTCCAGTAGTTCGTACAGCGGCTGGCGTTCCGAGACAGGCACGGTGCTGAGGATGCTGGCATAGCGCGATTCGCTCAGGTGGGATACCAGAGCCACCGCCTCGTCCGTTTTAGCCGCTTTAAGCAGGCTCGCCAGGAAGGTAGCGTCGATATCGGTCAGCAGGCTGGTCAGTTGCCAGCTGGGCAGGCGGGCGGTGAGGGTTGCCGCCGTTGATACCGGCAGGCTTTCCAGTACTTCCGATAATTCCCGTAGCTCACTGTTAGCCAGTAACGCCGCTAACTCGTCCGGCCGGTCAGACGCGAATTTGAGCACCAGTGGATCAAGCGGCTCCGGCATCGCCCTGGTTCTCATTTTTGATTAACAGTATGTCGGCGGTGGCGAAGGTGGCCGTGGGCACGGTCAGCAAACCCTGCTCCGTTTCCAGCACAACCGCGGTGCTCAAAATCTCAATAATCTTGCCCTGGGCCTCCCGGATACGGACGGTGTCTCCGATACGGTAACGATCCATCGCCCGCCGAGCCAGCAGGTTTTCAACCAGTGGGCGGCTACCCAGTGCGAAGGCCAGGGAGAGCCCGCCGAAAAAGAACGCCAGCAACATGACCATCACATTGGAGATAAAGGAGATATCGATTGAGGTCTGCGCCAGGCCGGTGAGTACCGCCGTGGTGATGATCAGTAGCTGGGCAAAACGGGGTGCCAGATTCGCCGAACTTACGCCGATGAGCCTGGCCAGCAGGCTGCGGATGACGACACTGGCCAGGTACCCGGAAAGGATGATCAATGCGCCCAGGATGAGCTGGGGTACGTGTAGCAACAGCACGGAAATCCATTCTTTCGCCACCGAAATTCTTAGGGTCTGTAGCGCGGTGAGCAGGAACAGAAACAGGGTGCCGTAGTAAAGGGTGGCGCGCAGCACCTGCCGCAGCACTTTCAGATTAAATTGCTCCAGCCGGTTCGGGATGCGATGGCGAAGGTAGCCCTCCAGCGAGTCCACGCCGCGATCCATTAGCCTGCGCAGGACTCCGGCTACCAGAAAACCGGACAGGGCAATCAGGATTGCCAGGAACTCTGGATTATTCCTGATCAGGTCAGCGGACATGTGGTTGCCACTCCGGGGTGTTTCCGGCTGTCCTGATTATTATTGGGTTCATGGTGTTGATTCATCCCGGTTAGGGTGTGGATTCGATGGGCGATCTGTTTATTCTGGTCTGGTTCCAGTCCGTTAAAAACTTTGCATGCGATCTTCGATCAGACTCGCGCCATCGCGCATGGGCGGGGTGTTTGCACCTTATCAGGTTTTATCCAGTTTTCGCCGGAAACCGGTCGACGCTTATTTCCTGTCAGACTTGAACAGCACTAAGTTAAACTCCACTTAACTATTTGTTGCTGCCGTTTATCACACCGATCGGCGCCCGCTATCGGGTTTCACCCCCAACCGCCTGTACCTGTCGAACTGGCGGCTACCTGACGCATCCTGAGCCGAGGCTGAACTCGCTTAGCTTAAGGCCATTCCCGCTCGTGTCTATCAGATTTGGAACACCCATGATGAACAAGCTGAACATTCCTTTGGTACAGCAGAAAGTTAAAGAATTTTATGAGCTGGTGATCAGCGTGGTGTTTGCTGTTATTTTGCTGTTTATCACCGTGATCATGATCCTGTCTCTTATACACATCTCCGAGCCCACGAGACCTCTCTACATCTCG
>CAJXVN010000171.1 GCA_913060775.1 uncultured Gammaproteobacteria bacterium
CGAGATGTAGAGAGGTCTCGTGGGCTCGGAGATGTGTATAAGAGACAGGGAAAAACGCACCCGGCAGGAGGGCCTCCAGCATTAATAGCCCAACCGCCAGCGCCCACCAATGCCAGAAAAGCAGGGAGTTAAGGATCGCAGGAGCATCCATTAACTGGCGGGCCGGTTCGTGGACTGCTGTGTCATCGCATCTTTAGCGAGTTCAGCAATGCCACCAATGGCGCCGATGACACTGGAAGATTCGAGCGGCATAAACACCAGTTTTTCATTTGGTGCTGAGGCAATTTCCTGCAGCGCCTCAATGTACTTAGTGGCGACAAAATAGTTGACGGCATTAAGGTCGCCATTGGCAATCGCGGTAGAGACAGACGCGGTGGCGTTAGCTTCCGCTTCTGCCAGTCTTTCGCGGCCTTCAGCCTCGCGGTAGGCGGATTCACGGAGCCCTTCCGCTTCAAGGATGGCACTCTGCTTCTCGCCTTCCGCCCGTAAAATTTCTGCCTGACGAACGCCCTCGGCTTCCAGTATTACCGCCCGTTTCTCCCGCTCTGCCTTCATCTGGCGAGCCATCGATTCGACCAGATCGTGTGGTGGCGATATGTCCTTTATCTCAATGCGGGTGATTTTGACGCCCCAGGGACTGGTGGCTTCATCAACCACATTTAGCAGTTCTGCGTTTATGCGGTCGCGTTTGGAGAGTAGTTCGTCCAGATCCATGGATCCCATCACGGTACGTATGTTGGTCATCGTCAGGTTCAGAATTGATAACTCAAGGCGCCGCACCTCATAAGCCGCTTTTGCGGAATCCAGTACCTGAAAAAAAACGACGCCGTCGACTTTGACCATCGCATTGTCGCGCGTAATTACTTCCTGGGAGGGGACGTCCATCACCTGTTCCATGACGTTCATGCGGGTACCGACCCGGTCAACGACGGGTATCAGAAAGTTGAGCCCGGGCATTAAGGTTCGGGTGTAACGTCCAAACCGTTCGATGGTGTACTCAAACCCCTGGGGGACTGCTTTGATACCCAGAAATAGCAGGGTCGCGGAAAGCAGAAACACAATGATGATAAAAAGCTGAAAACCAGCCATGGGAGTTCCTCCAGGTAATCACAAGTATCAGTCAGTGGCGCCCAATGATCGCAAAAAACCGTTAGCAGTACGAACGTGATTACCCGTTAACTCGACCAGAACCGATCAATGGTCGATCAGGGGCGGCTAAACACAGGTAGATTAGATAAAGCACAGGTTTTTGAATGAGCGCTCTGGTTACCGCGGAGGACGCGAAGACGCTGTTCGGGAGGGGTGAGAAATGGCGGTAAACGGCGGAAAGTAATTATGGAAAACTTGCGGAAAAGCAGATGACAGACAGTGCTGGATGAAATAGACTTCCTAAACGATCGTTAAGTTATTTCTTTCCGAGGTTAAGAATAAATGGATATCGCCAAACAGGCAAATCTCACCTCAACCACGACGCGTGAGGCTATTCTGGAGTCTGCTGTCGGATTGTTCGCCGAGTCTGGCTTCAGCGGGGTTTCGATGAGGGATCTGGCCAGAGCATGCGGGATCACCCCAGCAGCGCTCTATCACCATTTTGAAAATAAAAAATCGCTCTATGTGGAGTCCATCAAGCACGCATTTGCGGCACGAGCTGAAGATCTGGAACCTCTGCTCGACCGGGCGGCACAGGGTGAAGAGACCGTCCGCAGCATTATTTCCTGGTTTGTTGGGCTGGTGGCATCTGACAAGATATTCCGGCGGTTGCTGCACCGCGAGTTGCTGGAAGGTGATGCAGAGCGTCTGCAACTGATTACTGAGCAGGTGCTGCAGGCGCCGTTCGAAAAAATTTGCCGTACGCTCGAAAAGGTCTACCCGAAGGCAGACGCGCCATTTGTTGGGATTTCTACCATTTCGATGGTGCTGGGCCACTTTGAGCTGGCTTCCTTACGCGGTTTTCTGGGTGTCTCCGAAGCGGGTTATGGCACCGACGAAATGGCCGATCGAATCACTAATTTGATGGTGAGCGGATTCGAAGGTGCTTAACCAGGGGCGATTGCCTGCGGCGATTATCCTGTTGTTTTCCCTGGCTGGCCTGACCGGGTGCTCCGACGGTCAGGGGGACGCCGTAACTGCAGGTGCGAGCCCGCGTTCGGTTACCGGTCAGCGGGTACAAAACGCTACGGTGGAGCAGGTATATCGGGTGCCGGGAACGGTCACTGCAGATGATCGCATTCAGCTCTCCTCGCGTATTACCGGCTTTATCCAGAAGGTGACGGTTCGCGAAGGCGACACGGTTCGCAAGGGTAACCTTCTGGTGGAGATTGATTCGGCCGATGTGGACGGCGCTATCCGCACTAGCGCCGCGGCGCTTGAATCCGCCAAAACGGACCTCGAGGATGCTCAGCGCGATGTCGCCAAATTTAGTGAGCTGGCGCAGCAGGGCAGCATTCCCGCTGATACCCTGCGCAAGAGCAAGGTGCGCCATGATCTGGCGCGCTCACAACTGGCAGAAGCAGAGGCAGCCCACGAGACGGCCCTGTCTAATCTTCGCTATACGTCTATTCGTAGTCCCGTGGATGGCGTGGTTATTATGTTGCACAAGCAGAGCGGTGATCTGGCAACTACCGGAGCGCCCATTCTGTTGATCGAGTCCCAGTCCTCGTTGGTTTTTCAAACCTTTGTAGCAGAAAAACGCGTAGCGGCGATTTCAATCGGACAGAAGCTGGAAGTAGAACTGGATGCCCTGGACAAGCCCTTAAACGGTGAGGTGTTGCGAGTCGTTCCTTCTGGCGATCCGGTGACCCGCCGGTTTGAGGTGAAAATCTCTATACCGGATACCCTGAGCTTGTTGCCGGGAATGTTTGGTCGTGCACGCTTTGTGACCGGCGGGGTTGATCGGGTCGTGGTCTCCCGGTCCCTGCTGGTAGAGCGGGGCGGACTGCGAGGCGTGATGGTCGTTGATAATGGCCAGGCCAATTTCCGGTGGCTGCGGCTCGGGCAGGAGTGGCCGGCCCAGGTAGAGGTGATTGCCGGTCTGGAGGTTGGGGAACTGGTGGTTGTCGATCCGCCGGCCGATCTTTATGACGGCGCTGCGGTGGTCGTCTCTGCCCGTGACTGAAAACTCAATGAATTCAGCCGGCCGTCTTGCCGGGCTGTTTATCAATTCCCGGTTGACTCTCCTGTTTGTGGTTGGTCTGGCGTTGTTTGGGGTGTTGGCACTACTGCTCACTCCCCGGGAAGAAAATCCGCAAATTGTGGTGCCGAGCGTGGTGGTCTCCATCGGATTGCCCGGGGCCTCCATAGAGGAGGTTGAAGCGCTGCTGGTTATTCCGCTGGAAGGAATACTCAGCGAAATGTCGGACGTTAAACACACCTATTCAACCTCTGAATACGGTCGCGGATCAGTACAGGTCGAGTTTGATGTTGGTGTGCCTCAGGAAACCGCCCTGATTCGGGTTTATGACAAGGTGCAGCAAAACACCCACCGCTTGCCCCCGGGTGCGAGTCAGCCGAGCGTTGTGCCGGTGGTGGTGGACGAAATCCCCGTGGTCGCCGTAACGTTAAGCTCTGCCACGTATGACGATTACGGCCTCAAACGTATTGCTGACCGAATGGCGGTACGACTGCGTAGCCTGCCGGATGTGTCGGTAGTCAGCGTGATCGGAGGGCGTGATCGTGAGCTTCGTATCGAGTTCGATCCCGAGCGCATGCAGGCCTTTGGCATCAGCATGGATCAGGGGCTCGCACTGCTGGCAGCCAGCAATCTCTCCGGTGATGTGGGTTCAGCGGTTAAGGATGGATTGCGCTCTCTGGTCTATGTGGACGGGCAGCTGCGGTCGATTGCGGCTGTGCGACGGCTGGTCGTGGGGAGTTATCAGGATCGTCCCATTTACCTTGAAGATATCGCCGATGTGGTCGATGGGCCGCCGGAGGAACGTCATCAACTAACGCGTTTCTCACTCGGTCCTGCCCATCCAGATTATCAGGACGGCACCTATCGCGACAGGGCCGCTGTGACCCTGGCCATTGCCAAAAAACGCGACACCAATGCGGTTCGGGTAGTCGATCAGGTGCTCGACCGGGTGGCGCGCATGCAGCAGCGCATGGCACCCCGAGAAGTGCGCTTTGATGTCACCGTTAATGATGGCGAAAAAGCGAACAAGGCGGTCAACCGTCTGGTAATACAGTTGGGTATTTCGCTGTTGTCAGTGAGTCTGGTGCTGGCACTGTTTCTGGGGGTCCGAGAGGCAGCCATCGTTACTTTGCTGGTACCACTGGCGTTTTTTGCCACCTTGATAGTGGATTATTTTATCGGTATCAGTATCAACCGGGTCACCCTGTTCGGGTTGATTCTGTGTATCGGCATGCTGGTTGATGCCGGTATTGTGGTCGTGGAAAACATTCACCGTCACTTTAACGAGTCACCGGATGCGGATCTCACCCTGGCAGCCATTGAAGCGACTCGGGAGGTCGGTAATCCGACCAACCTGGCGACCCTGGCGATTATGGCTGTGTTTAGCAGCATGATCGTCCTTACCGGTATGGCCGGGGAGTACTTTTATCCCATTACAGTGGATGTCCCGGTGGCCATTTTCGCTTCGTTGGTCGTGGCCTATATCGTCGGCCCCTGGGCCGCCGTTCGCCTGATTCGTCCAGCACCCCAGAGCCACGCAGCGGCAAAACGTGATGCCTGGGTGGTAGATCGCTACCGTTATCGCCTTGGCCGTCTACTGGATAGCTCAAAGTTGAGGCGAAATTTTTTCCTCGCCCTGACTCTGTTACTCGTCCTGACTTTGTTAATGCCAGTGTGGCAGTTCCTGCGGCCACAGGGGGTTTCAGGACCGCTATCGGCCGGGGGGGTCGCGTTAACATTCCTGCCAAAGGACGATCAGAACACTTTCAATATCACCATTGATATGCCTGAAAATAGTGTGATTGAGCAGACTGACCGCCTGGCCCGTGCGATCGGCCGGATACTGGATCAGGAACCGCTGGTCGAGAGTTACCTGACTACCCTGAGTATCCCTGGGGTGGCAGACCTGACCGGTTTGCTCCGCGGGAACCTCTCCCGTTATGGCGAACATTTTGGCGAAATTCGGGTCAACCTGCTGCCGAAGGATCGACGCCTGGATTCGTCGATTGGTCTGGTGACCGAACTAAGGGAAAAAATAAATCAGGTGCAGGTCCAGTTTCCCGGCAGTGTGGTTCAACTGGTCGAAAATCCGCCGGGTCCGCCTAGTCGCGCCATGGTGCTAGCGGAAATTTATGGCAATGATCCAGACGTTCACCGAGCCATGGCAGCCCACGTCAAGGAGCAGATGACAGACACCTGGGGCATGGTCGAAGTGTTTGACAGTGACCCAGTGACCACCCATCGCTATCGCGTTGTGGTGGATCAGGAAAAAGCGGCACTTTCCGGAGTGGCGACGGCACAGGTAGAGCAGGCACTGGCGATTCTGTTTGACGGTCAGGTAATCGGCAGCATTCACCTCTCTGGCGAGCTCAATGTGGTGCCGCTGCGGGGTATGGTGCCGCGGCGGTTGCGGTTGCAGCCGGATCAGCTCGACCGGGTGTACCTGAGCAATAGTGACGGCAAGCGCGTGCCGCTCACCGAGGTGACGCAGATTGTTCTTGAGCCAGAAACGGCACCGATTCAACGCAAGGATAATGAACGGGTGATCTACGTAGGCGGGGAGCAACTTTCGGCGACCGCCTTCAACGCCGTGCTCGACCTGGATGAGCGGCTACGCGAGCAATTTGCCGACCAGGGCATTTCATTGCCGACCAGCAATTTAACGCTCGTAGAAACTGCACCGGATACCGTTGATGGACCCCAGATTTTGTGGGCCGGTGAAGTACGGATGATGCTGGATGCCTACCGGGAAATGGGATTGGCGGTCCTGCTGGCGGTGATTTTCGTTTACCTGATTCTGGTTGGATACTACCAGTCATTCACCATACCGTTGATCGCCATGGCCGCGATACCGCTGGGTGTTATTGGCGTTTTCCCGGGGCACTGGATTATGGGGGTGCCGTTTTCCGGCGCCTCTATTATCGGCATCATTGCGTTGGCGGGTGTGGTGGTGCGTTCTTCGCTGCTGATCATCGATTTTGCCGGTGAGAAACTGGCCGCCGGTGTGCCGTTGCGCGAGGCAGTGCTTGAGGCAGCGACGCTGCGGCTCAGACCCATATTCCTGACTGCCGTGACGGTGCTGCTCGGATCACTGGTGATGCTGCTTGACCCGGTGTTTAACGGGCTGGCAGTGAGCCTGATTTTTGGCACACTGGTGTCGACGGTTTTGACGGTGCTGGTTATACCGGTGATTGTGTATCGGGTTGCCAGGGGCAAGGTGGCTCGCGGTGAGCAGTTTCTTGGCTAGCAAGCCAGAGTAGCGTTGCTGTAGGGCTGTTAGCCAACCCTGATCACTACTGCTGTCTCTTATACACATCTGACGCTGCCGACGAAGAGGATAGTGTAGAT
>CAJXVN010000172.1 GCA_913060775.1 uncultured Gammaproteobacteria bacterium
AGATGTAGAGAGGTCTCGTGGGCTCGGAGATGTGTATAAGAGACAGGCCCATAACTGATTGGCAGTGCCTGTAATTTCCCGGGTAGCGACGCCAGGACCATCTTCGTTAAAGGTGGCATGAAACTGCCGCAACCAGTAATCGACTGGGGACTGTTCAAGCCGCGGTTGCATCCAGCCTTTGTGGTCATTCCACCAGTGGTTCATCAAATTGATTTGAGTGGCAACCCAGCCGGTGCCACTACCGACCAGGCCCCATTGCAGTTTTGGAAAGCGCATGACGGCCCCGCCCCACACCAGCATCTGCAGTACTTCATTAAGCTCATACTTGCCGGTACTGAGCAAGATACCGGCCGCGCCGGGACCCACGGGGGCCAGAGCCGCGCCCTCCTCTGCCCCCAGATGAAATGAGCAAACCAGACCTGATTCCTGCAAAACGCCCCACAACTCATCCCATTCGGGATCGTTGTAGGCATTAACCGCATTACGAGCCGGCAGTATTACACCGCTATGGCCTGTTTCTGCTGCCCGTTTTGCCTCGGCAACAAGCGCATCCATATCCGCCCTTGCTGGTAGCAGCGCCATGGCCTTTAATCGAGAGGCGTCCTGGCGGATAAAATCCGCAATCCAGTCGTTATAAACCGCGCAGGCTGCCTGCTGGTAGTCACCATCTGGGGAGGTAAAAATAAATGCCCCCAGTGTCGGGTAGAGCACTTCCCCGTCAAGACCCTGGTCTATCTGTTGCTGTAAACGAAATTGCGGCGAGTGACCATCACCATAGCGAAACGGTTCACCGGGCTGCAGCGCGGTGCCAATACGACTTAACTCCGCAAAGGCGCCATTTAGTTTGAGTGGCCTGGGGGTTGCGCCCTTTATCAGCAGCTGGTCTCCATAGTCACCGCCTGGGTCAATGCGCGGTGCATCAGCTTGCCAGTGGGACGCCATGCCCTGCTGCCAGAGCGCTGGCGGCTCCTGCACCGTGGATTGCGCCGACAGCAGTGGCCCCTGATATTCCTCCATGTACCCCCTCCAGGCTTATTTTTATTCTGCTGGCCTAGCGCCAGCACGCTCTCTCTACTTATTCCCTTCTGCTCGCTCCACTCGATAACTATTCCGTGAAAAACCGGGCCAATTCTTTTCGGAGAATAGCCCCGGCTTCTGCTTTACCGCAAGCCCTGATGTTTAAGCGACTAGCCGTACGCCACTTCCACTGGTCGGAGGACCAGAAAGATGATCACTCGGGAAACTCGGCTTCAGGGCGACAAACGCAAGTAACAGAGATTTAATTGCGATATTAACCAACGCTGAAGATTGATAGCCCGGACGATCAATACACGCTTATCGGTTAATCGAGGACTCCTCAATCCAGGTCAGTGGCGTCGTGTCGCTCTGGCAATTGATCTTCTTCGGGACCCCAGGTTTTGTTAACTCGCAGACCACGCTGCACCGCGGGCCGTTCGCTTATCTCCGTCGCCCAGCGCACCACGTGGGTATAAGACGTGACATCAAGGAACTCGGCTGCCTCATAAATGTTGTTGAGCACCAGATTGCCGTACCACGCGTAGTTGGCAATATCCGCAACGTTGTATTCGTCCCCACACAGGTAACGTCGTTTGGCAAGGTTGCGATCCAGCACGTCAAGCTGGCGTTTTACTTCCATCGTAAAACGGTTAATCGGGTATTCGAATTTCTCCGGCGCGTAGGCATAAAAATGGCCAAAGCCGCCACCCAGATAAGGCGCACTGCCCATCTGCCAGAATAGCCAGGACATGCACTCGGCCCGTGCCGAAGGCTCACTGGGCAGAAAGGCCGCAAACTTTTCGGCCAGGTAGACCAGAATCGCCCCCGACTCAAACACTCGGGTCGGCGGTGAAGTGGTGGTATCAAGCAGCGCCGGAATTTTAGAGTTGGGGTTCACCGCCACAAAACCGCTACCGAACTGATCACCTTCCATTATTTTGATCAGGTGGGCATCGTATTCCGCGCCCTGTTTACCTAGCGCCAACAGCTCCTCCAGCAACACCGTTACCTTGACTCCGTTGGGCGTCGCCATTGAGTAAAGCTGTAGCGGATGTTTGCCAACTGGCAGTTCTTTTTCGTGGGTGGCGCCAGAAATCGGACGGTTGATATTGGCAAACCTTCCACCACTTTCTGCCTCCCATTTCCAGACTTTCGGCGGGACGTAAGGCGTGTTCTCGGACATGATCGGTTCTCTTAGATGATGGATAAATAACTACGAAGGGTAACAAAAAGTGGCGCCGCTGCACCTTCAAACTAGAACCGACCGCCAACTCCGTGCCTGCCGACCCGGTCTAAGACTCATTTTCTACAAAGAATCTGGCAAAGCGTAAAAAATGCAGCGTCTGTTCGATCACCAGCGGCCTTTTCATAATAAAGGGATGGCTGTGGGGAACCACCAGAAAATCGCTCATGCCTTCGACCCTGGCGCGCTCGATGGCCACTTTGCCATCATCCGGGCCGGGTATTAGCGTCGACAAGATTAAATTGATCGATCGATCACCGGTAATGATGCCGAGTTGAAAACGAGCCGGGCCCAGGCGGTTAGGCACACTGTCATGATCAGTACCCAATTGCTGCCCGGCTGGCCCATTAAGCCACCAGAACCCGGGCATGTCACCGAGCTTGTCGACGGTTTCACTGCCCTGATTGGGCGGGCTGAGCATGACGACTCGGCCAAGCTTGTCGATATGATTCGCTGACAGATAGTAACGAACCAGAATTCCGCCCAAAGAATGGGTAACAAAATGGATCTGCCTCGCCGGTTCAGGGCGATTACAACTGTCAAGCGCGTTTTTTATCGCCACGTTTGCGAGCTGCTCGATCGCCTGCTCGCGGGAGGGGTAGTCCTGGTTGACTACTCGGTAGCCCGCCGATTCCAGTGCGGCTTCCATGGTCGCCATCGACCGGCTAGTACGTGCCAGGCCGTGGAGCAGAACGACGCACTCATCCGTCAGATGCGATGAAAAATCATCTGCTCGGACGGTGGCGGCCAGCAACGGTTGCATCGCTGAACCGATGACCATCGTGAGACAAACCATTGCTCGGCTTATCGACATCTATCGTTTACCGTCGCTCGATAAAAAAAGGCGCGAATCCGATCGATTCGCGCCTTTGATATTAACCTGGCCGTATCCGCCGAGGCGACGAAGTGTCAGGCGAAACGCCGAATCACCAGGTTGATACGGTCTCTCATTTTGGTGGTGTAGGGCGGCTTGAACAATCCGAGAGGATTGAGGCCCCATTTCTGCACCGCGACGGCTTTCTGGTTGGTGAACTCTAGAAACCCGTAGTAGCCATTGGTTTTACCCACCCCACTGTTATTTACTCCGCCAAAGGGCAGATGGGGATTCATCCCGTGGATCATCACATTATTGACACTGGTACCGCCGGCCGAGGTGGCGTGCAACACCTTGTCTGCCGTGTTTTTTAACTTGCTAAACACATAGAGCGCCAGGGGTTTAGGTTTGGCGTTAATGTAGTTCAGCGCATCTTCCAGGTCGGTATAGGTAACCATCGGCAGGACCGGGCCGAAGATTTCCTCGTCCATGATTTTGGCATCGCGAGCCACGTTTTTGAGCACCGTCGGTTCGATAAAGTTATCGTCGCCGTTCTCTTTACCGCCAACCGCAACAGTTGCACCGCTGGTCTTAGCGTCGTTAATTAACGATGAAATACGCTGGTAATGTCGGTTGTTAACAATACGCCCATAACTGTCGCTCTGCTCGACGGAAGGAGCGTGTTGTAGCCAGTTCTCGTCGACAATTTCTTCAAAGGCGTTGATCAACCCCTGCTGCTGGGATTCATGGACCAGGATGTAATCCGGGGCCACGCAGGTCTGACCACAATTGAGAAATTTACCCGCCGCCACGCGTTCGGCGGCCTGTCGAACATCGGCACTTTCATCGACAATAACCGGCGACTTGCCCCCCAGTTCCAGGGTAACGGAGGTGAGGTGTTTCGCGGCGGCGGTCATCACCACTTTGCCGATTTCAGGATTACCGGTATAAAAAATATGATCGTAAGGCTGTTCGAGCAGTTTCTCGGCAACGCTCGCATCGCCCTGAAACAGGGCGACTTCCTCTTCGTCAAATATTTCTCTGACGATTTCATCCAGCACTTTGCATATCTGCGGTGTCGTCTCCGACGGCTTGAGCATGGCAGTACAGCCCGCAGCAATAGCGCTCACCAGCGGAACAAAAGTCAGAAAGACCGGGTAGTTCCAGGGCGCAATAATCAGCGACGAGCCTTTCGGTTCAGGAAATAAAATCGAGTCAATGCCTGTCATGTTAATGGGTGATTTAACCTTCTGCGGTTTCATCCATTTTTTCAGATTTTTCATGGCAAAGTTAACCGCCGCCACGACCGGCATTACCTCACCCAGTAACACCTCAACTTCCGGTTTTTTAAAATCGGCATAGGCGGCCTCAATGATCTGTGGCTGATGAGCCTGCACCGCATCCTTTAACTTCTGTAGTTTGGCCAGCCGCTGCGCATAGGTACTCTCTCGTAACTCAATTTTGCGGATTTGTTGCAGCGCAAAGATGCGTTCGATTTCGTCGCTGGCCTGGTCATTAAGTTGAAAATCTATCACTGCACTCATGGTCTCTCCCTCACGGTGGTGGATGAATCTAATCAAGACTGACAAGAGCGAACCGGTAGACAATATCGCCCTTAAACAGTCGCTGCAAAAAGAAAAAAGCCGGGAATACTCCCGGCTCCAGTGACTCCCTCTCCCTACTTTTTCTTTTTATAGTTTTAATTCGTTAGTAGACCCTGACCGTTACATCCAGCGTACTGCAAAATCGATAAAGCGCTCCATACCCTTCCCAAACGGCGGTCGCACCAGGGACTGCAGGGAAATACGACTCTGTTTCAGAACGCTTTTTGCATGGGAGAAGGTTTTGAATCCCTCATCGCCGTTATAGCTACCGATACCGCTGGTGCCGACACCACCAAAGGCCAGCCCTTCGTGCATAACGTGGAACAGCACATCATTGACACAGGCTCCACCGGACAGGGTATTTCGCAGTACTTTCTCGGTCCGGTTACCGTTGTAATCAAAGTGGTAAAGCGCCAGCGGATGTGGATGCTGATTGACGTAATCGATGGCTTCGTCGATTGCCTGATAAGTTTTCAGCGGCAGGATAGGACCAAAAATCTCTTCCTGCATCACCGTCATATCGTCGTTCACGTTCAGCAGAACGGTCAGCGGGAAAATTCGACTCCCGTCAGGAATGGGCTTATCACCAGGGTTAATTTCCACCACGGTTGCACCCTTGGCACGGGCATCCTCAACGTGTGCTTTAAGCCGACCATAATGCCGATCATTAACCACCCAGGTCAGGTCTGGGTTTTCAGCGTAGTTGGGGTAGGCCGCTTCGATGGCCTGACGCAGGGCATCGATCATCGCCTGCTGCTGTTCTTCTTTTACGAACAGATAATCGGGGGCGATACAGGCCTGACCGGCGTTGAGCATTTTACCCTGCGTGATTCTTTCAGCCGCCAGGTCGAGGGGGAAATCCTCAGCAATGATGGTGGGCGATTTACCGCCGAGCTCCAGGGTAACCGGGGTCAGGTGTTCACTGGCCGCGCGCATCACCTTTTTACCGATCTGGGTGGAGCCGGTGAAAATAATATGGTCGAACGGCAAAGCGGTGAACTGACCGGCGACCTCGGCATCACCGTTGATTACCAGTACCTCATCGGCATCAAAAGCCTGCTCAACAATACTTTTGATTACCTCAGCGGTTTTAGGACAAAACTCGGAGGTTTTGACCATCGCCCGGTTGCCGGCTGACAGCGCGCCAATCAGCGGAGACAGGGTCAACAGCACCGGCACGTTCCAGGCACCGATAACGCCCACCACCCCTTTTGGCTGGTAAATTACCTGGGCTTTGGCAAACATAAACTGCGGGCTGAAGTGCGCTTTCTGCGGCTTCATCCAGCGGCGCAGGTTCTTACGGTTGTGACGAATTTCACCAAGCAGGCCAATTACATCGGCCAGCAGAGTTTCGTGCCGAGATCGATGGCCAAAATCGCTTTCTACCGATTCAACGATACGCTCTTTATGGTCGACGATCGCTTCGCGCAGCCTGGCGAGATTATCAAGACGGCGCTGGTAGCTTGGCGCACCCTGGGCTAAAAAAGCCTGCTGCTGCGCAGCCAGCAAGGGCATGAGCGGATTATCACTGTGGATATCGGCATTACTAAGCGCAAGGCGGTCAGGCTGATTCATGATGAACTCCTGAAAAACTAAACTCGTAAAAGCGGGCTAATGGGAACAACTGGTTCGATAAAGCTGTTCAGTCTATGCAAACCGAACGGTCGTTTACAAATTTTTTCGCGGTTTTGTAACAATTAAAACAGTAACGATCCGAACCTTTACCTCGAAATTACTAATAAATCCTGTCTCTTATACACATCTCCGAGCCCACGAGACCTCTCTACATC
>CAJXVN010000173.1 GCA_913060775.1 uncultured Gammaproteobacteria bacterium
GGTAAGGAACAGCCCATCAACGAGCAACAGGCGCGGCCGCAACTAGCCGTCAGCCCCGGCAGCCATCACCTGGAAGTGCGCTGGAGCCAGCAGCAGGACCGGAGCTGGTGGATGGAAACCCCGACCGTTAACTTAGGCTCGGTGAGCAGCAATATTGACCTGACCCTCGCCGTGCCGCGCGATCGCTGGCTGCTGTTCCTGGGCGGTCCACCCATGGGTCCGGCCCTGTTGTACTGGGGTGTGCTGGTGGTGATATTGCTGGTGGGATTTGGTCTGGGCAGATTAGGCGGCCAGCCGGGGCGCCCGCCACTAAAATCTCGGCACTGGATGTTGCTGGGCTTAGGAATGAGCACCGGCACCTTTCCCGCCGCAATCATCGTAGTGGCCTGGTTATTTCTGTTGGGCTGGCGAGAGCAGGCTAATCCTGAGCGTTTTGGTGCCAGTCAGTTCAATCTGATTCAACTAGGCCTGGCGGTACTCACATTGGCGGCGTTGGCGGCCCTGTTGGGTACTATTCCGTTTGGGCTGCTGGCTCAGCCAGACATGGGCGTGGTCGGTAATGGTTCGAGCCGTTATCTGTTGCGCTGGTACCAGGATATCAGCGATACAACCCTGCCCACGGCCTGGGTTATTTCCCTGCCGATTTGGGTTTACCGGGTAGCGATGTTGATCTGGTCGCTCTGGCTTGCGAATGCACTGATCGGCTGGCTGCGGTGGGGCTGGCAGGCGGCCAGTCGAGGTGGTCTCTGGTCTAAAACGAGCCAGGTGGCGGCCGGCGGTCAGCGCGTTGTTGACGGAGTTGACGAAAATAAACCGCCCAGCACCGATTGAGTGAGCGCTGCTCGTTGCTTTTCCCTTCCTACGCGAGAGGGTGTGAACGCCTACTGACTAGTGGTTGCTGATACCGTTTGTTCTGGGTTTCAAATAGCATTCTTCGACAAGCTCAGAACGAACGGTATCGCTAAGCAAGGCAAGGGTGTATCAACCTGATACCGGTAGTTCCCTGGTGCTCTGTCGCTGGTGGTTTGATCGGTAGTCGTCTGGATCAAAATTCGTCGAACAGGCCTGATTTGAGCAGCTCCGGCCAGGCAAACAGGTCGTAGGCGGAATAGCCAGATTCGTTGGCTTTGGCAAACATGGACTGTACCTTTTGCATTACCGGCAGGTGCTGGCCCTGTTTTTCGGCAAGTTTGCGTACCAGGGTGATGTCCTTGGTGATCATCTCAATGCCGTTACTGGTGTTATCAACGGTGCCGTCCACCAGTTTGGGGCGAGTGATGGTCAGCACACCGCGGGGAGCCAAACAGGCGTCCATGACGTCCAGGAATTTGGCCGTATCCACACCGACGCTCTCGGCCAGCTGGCGAGATTCCATGAGACCGGTAAGGGTCGAGACCAGGATCAGGTTTTGACACAGTTTCATGCATTGACCGTTACCGGGCGCACCCAGGTAAAAGACGTTTTCGCCCATTTTTTCAAACAGGGGCAGGCAGCGGTTATACGCCTCCTCGTTACCCCCCACCATAATCGCCAGGGTCGCGGCTTCCGCTCCTTGCCAGGCTCCGCTCAACGGCGCATCGAGGAAATCAACCTGTTTGGCCGCACAGCGCTCAACCAGTGTGGCAACCAGGTCCGGGCTAATGGTGCTGTGATCGACAATCACCGACCCGGGTGCTAACTGGCCAAGCAGTTCATCGACGGTTGCCTCCACGATGGCCATGCTTGGCAGACAGAGCATGACGATCTCTGCCTGGTTACCTACCTCGCTAGCGGAGGTTGCCCCGGTCACTCCGCGACCGACTGCTTTGGCCATGTTGTCGGCGTCCACATCAAACCCGGCCACCGAATATCCACCCGCAGCTAGATGGCCCGACATTGGGTTACCCATGGCTCCAAGGCCAATAAAACCTACCCGTGGTAGTTCAGCCATTACGTCTCTCCTGATTTTTCAGCCGCGCACTTAGTGATATCGACGGCTTGATGGTTAATTGCTTCCCGTTGCATCAACGGCGTTGAAGGTTGCGAGACAGTGGGTATCTCCCACGACTTTTTCATTCGCCGATGGCTTTTATACACAGCTGCCTGCGCGCTCCCCGATGGTCGTTCTTCCCGCTAAACCGTGTTGACGTCGACCGGCATTTCCAGATGGTCGTTCAACAGAGTGATCTGCTTTTTCTCGATCATCCAGTGATCACCTTCTTTCACCAGGTGGTGATCGTAAAATCCGTACACTGAACTCGTTGCCTGGCGGGCATAGGTGAGACAGTGCCAGTGGCTGCGCAGACTGATGCTAGTGTCGTCATGGGAGTCGACGTAGACGTTGCTAATCATGTGACAGGTGCGTGGCACCGGCACGGCAAACGGCGCGACACCGGACTCAATACGCCAGGTACGGTCCTGGAGCGCCACCCGGGAAGTGATATAAAAATGCGACAGGGTCTGGGTAGGGTCTTCGCCCAGCTTGACCTCCGTCAGCCAGGCGGGGCACCAGAACTCACACGCTTCCGTGTAGAGCTCGCTCCACGCCTGCCACTCCCAGCGGTCAAGCAGGTCTGCTTCCCGATAGATCACGTCGCGGCCAATTTCCAGTGCTTGTTGACGTTCCATGATTAGTTCCCCGCCTTGTCAGTTTTTGCCCCGTTTATTTTCTTCAGCGCTCGCGCCTGTCCAGCCTGCATCTGTTCAACCCAGGCTCGATAGCTGGCGTGAAACAGCGTCTCGTCTGACATGGTTAGCGGCCCCGCGGTGGAGGTAGCCGGTTTGACGCCCAGTTCATCTGCCAGATCATTCGCGCCATTGGTCATGGCGGTTTGGCCGCGTCCGTAACCAAGCTGCCACTTGGCAAGTCGGCCTTCTGCACCATCCTGACAGTTCATGTAGGCCGCCACATCGTCGGGAGTGCCGGTGCCGGCGATGTCAAAAAAATCTTCATAAGTGCGCAGGCGTTGCTGACGCGCAGCGGCTGACTCGCCTTTGGGCACCCAGCAGTAAATGTGCATTTCAGTTTTGTTGTGGGCCAGTGGTCTAAGCACTCGGAACTGGCCGATTACGGCGTTATCGGTGCACTGGACGTTGGGGAAAATGGTGAAATTGCGACCAAAGCGAATCATCCAGTCGGTGCGGGCTTCGCCGATGCGTTTGGCCAGATTTTCTCGCTCCGGCCAGAGGGGCCGGTACTCGGGTGCGGGGTTCTCAGTAAAAAACAGGGCATGGCCCTGATCCCAGCCGAAACTGCCCGTTTTCAAATCAACGTTAAACATCGCCTCAATATCCGGGCCGGTATATTTATCACCCAGTCGTTTTACTCGCTGATTGGTGATTTCCAGAAAGCCTTTGTGGGCTACGTTAAGGTGATAACCATCGAGGCAGTTTTCAATCTGCATCTTCCAGTTGCCGTTAAAGGTGTAGCTGGACATGCCCGGTATCAGTTCCATGCCTTCTTCAGACTGGTCCACCAGCAGATCAATAAACAGGCGCATGTCGCCGAGGTGTTCGTCCAGCGGCACTACGTCGGCTTCGAGACTGCCAAAAATCCAGCCGCGATATTCCGCGAGTTTGGGCACTTTTTTCAGGTTGAAGTCCTGGGCGGCAAAGGCTTCGCTATAACTGGCATCGTCGCGGTCTTTTACCGATATGGAATTGCCCTGACTATCAAACACCCAGCCGTGATAGGTGCAGGTATGAAATTTGGTGTTGCCCTGGCGGGTCAGGCAGAGCTTTGAACCCTTGTGCGAACAGGCGTTGATAAAGGCGTTGAGTTCGCCCTCCTTGTCACGGGTGACGACAACCGGCTGGCGGCCCATGTGGGTGGTATAGAAATCATGGGGATTGGGAACCTGAGATTCGTGACAGAGAAATACCCAGTTGGCCTCGAAGATGTATTCCATCTCCAGATCGTATAGTTCGGGCGTGTTGAAAATCTCCCGATTGACCGAAAACACCCCCTGCTTTTTATCATCGTAAATATATCGACCAAAATCGATAGGGGCAGCGGTGGTTGCCGAATTGCTAGACATGGTTCTCCTCCTCAGAGACACGTAGAACAGAGCGCCGGTAAACCAGCGCGGTAAATTCCCAGGCTTTTTTGATTGGTTGTGGTTTTTGAAACAAGGGTCTCTTAATCACGCCCTTTGATGAAGCATACGGTGCTTCATCATATTTTCCAAGACTGCCTGCTGTACGAACCGCTCCGGTAGGGTTTAATCTGTGCGGCTCGGCAGGGCCAGGAGATTAAAGAGCCCGGTATTTGAGAAAAGGGGGAGGTTGAGGTGCGATTTATTATTGTTGGTGCAGGCGGTTTGGGATCGGTAGTTGGTGGTTTTCTGGCCAGGGCAGGGGAGGATGTCACCCTGGTTGGGCGGCCAAAACATATGGAAGCAATCAGCGCCAACGGTCTAAAAATTTCGGGCATTTACGGCGAACATCTGGTCACTGAAAACCTCACCACCATCACTCACCCGGACCAGGCAGTGGGTGAGTTTGATTACATGATATTGCTTACGAAAGCCAAGGGCAGCAAGGTTGCGCTGGAAGAGTCGGCCTGCCTGAAAGGACGGGTAAGCACGCTTTTTTCGTTGCAGAATGGCATTGGTAAAGAGCAGACCTTGCAGGCCTGGGATCGCCCGGAAATGGTTATCGGAGCGTCGACGATTGAGGGTGGGGTGCTGCTCGAACCGGGTCACGTCATGGCCGGGTTGACCACACCGGTAACGGCCTACTTTGGTGAGCTTGACGGTGGCGTTACCCCGCGCATCGAGGCGCTCACCGATGCCTTTACCCGCGCCGGTTTTGGCACTCGCTCAGTCGAGGATATCAATCAGGTGCTGTGGGAGAAAGTGATGCAGATTGGCACCGCGTCGGGGTGGTCAGTCACCACGCTCGGGTTGCCGCTGGTGTTCGCTCAGGGTCTGGCCACACGGGAAGGGGGCGAGGCCTACGTTGCCCTGGCAAAGGATTTTCTCAAGGTTTATAAGGCGATGGGTTACGAGCCGCAGAACTACTATGCCCCCATGGGGCAGTTCAAAGAGTTCGACAGCCTCTCGTTTGAAGAATCGGTCGACATGATGATGAAAGTCGGCGAAATGTTTGCCAAACGGGCTGGTGAAGAAGGCGAGAAAGAGGGGCGCACCTCCATGCATCAGGATTTGACCCGTCGACGCAAAATGGAAGTGGATGAAATTCTTAAACCCTACGTCGATAAAGCGACTGAACTCGGGGTGGATATTCCCGTGCTTCGCCAGGTTTACCGAATTGCCACCGTACAGAACCACCTGCTAGAAGAATAAGTATTCGCTAACTCTGTTCTACAAACCATCAAATAAGGCTCTTCAATGACCCGTATCGGCACCCCTTTCACCGCCACCGCCACTAAAGTTTTGCTTTGCGGAGCAGGTGAACTTGGCAAGGAAGTAGTGATCGAGTTGCAGCGCCTGGGGGTAGAAGTGATTGCCGTGGATCGTTACTCCGGCGCACCGGCAATGCAGGTGGCAGATCGTAGTCACCAGCTCTCCATGCTCGATGGCGAGGCACTGGAAGCAGTAATCCGCCAGGAGCAACCCGACCTTATCGTGCCCGAGATCGAGGCGATTCATACCGATACCCTGGCAAAGCTTGAAGCCGATGGTTTTCAGGTGATTCCTACGGCCCGGGCCACCCAGTTGACCATGAACCGGGAGGGTATCCGCCGGCTAGTGGCCGAAACTCTGGGGCTACCCACCTCGCCCTACCGGTTCGCCGATACGCTGGAACAGTATCACCAGGCGGTGGCAGCAATTGGTATTCCCTGCGTCGTCAAACCGGTTATGAGTTCGTCTGGCAAAGGCCAGTCGAGCGTCACCGACGAAGACGAGATTGATCGTGCCTGGGAAATTTCCCAGCAGGGGGGGCGCACCGGGGCCGGACGGGTGATTGTTGAAGGCTTTGTTGATTTTGATTATGAAATAACTCTGCTCACCATTCGTCACCGTGACGGCACCAGTTTTTGTGATCCCATCGGCCATATTCAGGTCGATGGCGACTACCGGGAATCCTGGCAGCCGGCGGCGATGAGTCCAGCGGCATTGCAGCAGGCGCAGCAGATTGCTCGGCAGGTGACTGACGAACTGGGTGGTCGGGGAGTATTTGGTGTCGAGCTGTTTGTGAAAGGCGAAGCAGTGATTTTTAGCGAAGTGTCACCCAGGCCCCACGACACTGGCATGGTGACGATGATTTCTCAGGATCTGCCTCAGTTTGCGCTCCACGCTCGGGCCATTCTGGGGTTGCCGATTGTCAACATCCGCCACCGTGGCCCCGCCGCGTCGGCGGTAGTGATGGTCGAGGGTCACTCAGCCGAAGTCAGCTTTGGTAATCTCGATAAAGCCCTGGCGGAACCCGATACGCAGCTGCGTCTGTTCGGCAAACCGGAGGTGGCTGGCAAACGGCGCATGGGCGTTGCCCTGGCGCTGGCTGACTCGGTCGAGGAGG
>CAJXVN010000174.1 GCA_913060775.1 uncultured Gammaproteobacteria bacterium
CGAGATGTAGAGAGGTCTCGTGGGCTCGGAGATGTGTATAAGAGACAGCTCCGGATCAATGTTGCCTACCTTGATCGTCGGCGATTTTATTCTGGTCAATAAATTTGCTTACGGTATACGGCTGCCGGTCATTGATCGCAAGATCATTCCCGTGGGCGACCCTCAGCGCGGTGACGTGGTGGTGTTTCGTTATCCGCCGAAACCATCGATTGATTACATAAAACGGGTGGTGGGCCTGCCGGGTGACCGCATTGATTATCGCCATAAGCGGCTGTCGATCAATGGTGAGGCCGTGTCGGTTAAAAAAATTACGGGGAGTGGCGATGACGCGACTGTCCGAGCTTACGAGGAGCAACTCGGTGAAGTCATCCACGCCATGCAGACGATGTCTTCGCGGCCCGCTATTGATGGCAGTGTGATTGTTCCGCCCGGGCATTATTTTGTTATGGGCGATAATCGGGATAATAGTGCGGATAGTCGTATGTGGGGGTTTGTCCCGGATGAATACCTGCTGGGAAAGGCGTTTTTAATCTGGATGAGTCTGGATTTTGGAAAGCTGGAATTTTTTCCGGAGCGAATCGGCACTCGGATTCGTTAGACGGGAGCCCCCGGCAGTGGCGACAATGGGTTATGGTCTTAATTGATGTTAGCGGTAATTAAACAAAGGGGATTGCCAGATGAATAACCATAAACAGCGCGGCGTGACGTTTATTACGTTGGTGTTTATTTTTGTCATATTTGCATTTTTTCTATTGACCGGACTGAAGCTGTTTCCCGGCTATAACGAATTTTTTAGTGTGAAAAGCGCCATGAATGGGCTGGCCGAGGAAGAAAATATTGGCAAGATGACGCGTAAACAGATGTGGGGCTCTCTGTATAAACGGTTCGATATCAATTCGGTGACGACCCCGACCTACGATGACCTCTACGTTGAATACAACAAAGAAACCAAAATGCGCGAAATTTCAATATTTTACGAAGTTCGTGTGCCCATGTTTGGCAATGTTGACGCGGTGATGGTTTTTGATGCCCCCATTGAAGTGCCGGCGGATTGAGCGATTTTCTACGTCGCCTTCAGCTTAGAGTAGGGCACCAGTTTTCAAACCCGGCACTGCTTGACCAGGCATTAACCCATCGTAGTAGCAGTAAAAACCACTATGAGCGGCTGGAGTATCTCGGTGATGCGCTGCTCGGGGTGTTTGTCGCGGAGGAGCTGTTTCGAAAATTTCCCGACGGTAGAGAGGGGCAACTGACCCGCCTGCGGGCGCGACTCGTTAAAAAAGAGACCCTTGCGGAGATAGCCCGGGAGCTTGATTTAGGGTCCTGCCTTAACCTGGGTAGCGGTGAACTCAAAAGCGGCGGGCGGCAGCGGCCATCCATACTTGCGGATGCGCTGGAAGCGGTGATTTGCGCGATTTACCTGGACAGTACCTTCGAGGTTTGTCGGCAGGTGGTGCTGCAGTGGTATTGTGAGCGATTACAAAACCTGACCCTGAACGACGAGCAGCGCGATCCAAAGACCCGGCTGCAGGAGGTTTTGCAGGGGCGACAGTCTCCGCTTCCAGAGTATCGGCTGGTTGCAGAGCCACCTTCCCCCATTGACGGCGGTGAACCAAATTTTCAGGTGGCCTGTAAGGTTGCTGAACTCGATGAAGAAATTATTGCGACCGGTCCTAGTCGCCGAATTGCGGAGCAGACGGCCGCGGCCCAGGTATTAGAGCAGATCAATGTCGGAAAATAATGGCTATCGTTGCGGTTATGTCGCCATTATTGGCCGGCCTAATGTTGGTAAGTCGACTTTGCTCAATCGCATACTTGGGCAAAAAATCAGTATTACTTCGCGTAAACCGCAAACCACCCGTCACCGTATTTTGGGTGTCCATACCTCCACCAGATCCCAGTGCCTGTTTGTCGATACGCCCGGGATTCATTTTGGCTCCAAACGGGCGCTAAATCGGGCCATGAACCGGGCAGCCACCGATGCGCTTAAAGAGGTTGATCTGGTGCTATTCATGGTTCAGGGCACGCGGTTGACCGAGGCTGATGAAGCGGTGCTGAAATTGGTGGAAGGGTCAGCAACGCCAAAAATCGCCATCATTAACAAAATTGATCGGGTCGCCGATAAAGGGCAATTGTTGCCAGCCATAGAGCGAATTGCCAAAACCGGTTCGTTCCAGCAGATCATTCCACTGTCAGCACAAACTGGTGATCAGGTGGACGAGTTACTGAGTGTGGTGGAGCAGCACCTGCCGGTGGCGCCAGCGCTATTTGATGATGAGCAGATCACCGACCGGAGTTTGCGTTTCCTGGTGGCGGAAATAGTCCGCGAAAAAGTGATGCGGCAGCTGGGGGATGAAATACCCTATGGGTGCAGTGTTGAGATCGAACGCTTCGAGAGCGATCAGGGGTTAACTCAAATACACGCGTTGCTCTGGGTAGAAAAGCCAGCCCACAAGCCGATTATTATTGGCAAAGCTGGGGAACGGCTTAAACGGATTGGCAGCGATGCCCGTCAGGACATCATTACGCTGGTCGACTCCCCGGTGCATCTGCAGCTTTGGGTCAAAGTAAAACGCGGCTGGACCAGTGATGAAAGGGCGGTGCGCAGTCTCGAATATGCCGACGACACTTTTGGCCAGCCACGTGCCCATGAACCGGACGATAGTTGAACGCCAGCCGGGCTACCTGCTGCACTCTCGGCCTTATCGGGATAGCAGTGCGTTGCTGGAAATATGGAGCCGAGACCATGGCCGCGTAGGCCTGGTTGCTCGAGGTGCCCGTCGGGCAAAGTCTCCCTGGCGTGGTTTGCTGGACAATTTTCAACCCCTGTCAATTTCCTGGGGCGGGAAAGGTGAGTTAAAAACGCTGCGTGGACTGGAATCTGGACCGTTAATGACTCCGCCGGTTGGCGAGGCGCTGGCAGCGGCCTACTACATTAATGAACTACTACTGCGCACCTGCATGCGCCAGGACCCCCACCCGGGGTTGTATGCTCGCTATACCGCCATGCTGGAGGTGCTTGCCACTGACCAACCCTTTGAACCGCAGCTTCGCTATTTTGAACTGCAGCTGTTAAATGAGCTGGGTTACGGGGCAGATTTTTATACTGATTGTCATGGTGATGAACTGCTGCCTTCGGGTGTGTATCAGTTCGTTGCCGATCAGGGTGCCGTACCGCTATTACCCAGGGATACGGCACTTAATGCCGGTGATCAACGCGATGATCGAACGCGAGAGCCGGTGGGCGAAAAAGTGACCGGACGATTGTTGATGGCGTTAGCACAGGAGCAGCTTGAGGATGATCAGTTAATGGCGGCCAAGCGATTGATGAGAGTGCTGCTCAGACCACACCTGGGTAATCGGCCATTGGAGTCTCGACGGCTATGGGCGGTCTATTCAAAACTAGGAAAAACCGATGCAGTTAGGCATTAATGTTGACCACATAGCGACGCTGCGACAGGCCAGGGGTACAACCTATCCGGATCCGGTGGAAGGAGCGCTACTGGCGCTGTCTGGCGGGGCCGATTTTATAACTGTTCACCTGCGCGAAGATCGGCGCCATATTCAGGAGTTTGACGTCGAATCCCTGCTGGTAAAACTGCCGGTGAAACTCAATCTTGAATTAGCGATTACGCCCCTGATGGTTGACTACGCCTGCCGCGTTAAACCAGCAGAATGTTGTCTGGTACCCGAAAAACGCGAGGAGCTGACTACCGAAGGGGGGCTTGATGTCGTTGGCCACCCCGGTGCAGTGACGGAGGCGATCCGGCGATTGCAGCAAGCCGGTATTCGGGTTTCCCTGTTCATTGATCCGGATCCGTTACAGATCGCTGCTGCGCACTCAACCGGCGCTGAGATCATTGAGTTACACACCGGCCACTATGCGGAGTTAGCTAAGGAGGAGGGTGGTCCTGAGTTTGCTGAGGCGACATCCGAGGAGCGGCAGCGCCTGTTTGCGGCAGCCCTGCAGGCCCAGTCCTTGGGTATGGTTGTTAATGCTGGCCACGGGTTGCACACCGGTAATCTTGAGCCACTACTGGATATGCCGGGGCTCAACGAGCTAAATATTGGTCATTCAGTAATTAGTCGGGCGGTTTTTGTTGGCCTGCCGGCGGCAGTCGCTGAGCTACGAGCGTTGCTGGATCTAGCACAGCGGGCCGAATAACCATGATTGTGGGTATTGGTGTCGATATGGCTCGAATTTCCCGTTTTGAGCAATTACTCGATAAATACGGTGATCGCGCCGCTGAAAAAATTCTCGCCCCGGTGGAGCGTCCGCGATTGCAGTTAACCGCTCGCCCTGCGGCCTATATTGCCAAGCGCTGGGCGGTTAAAGAGGCCTTTGGTAAAGCCCTGGGTACGGGTATTGCCCATGGTATTACCTTGCCACAGATCGCCGTGGTCAATAGCCCTGCCGGGGCACCGGTTCTGCAGTTTACGGGTGAAGCGGCGGCGGTGATTGCCCGGCGGGGTATTAATAATACTCACCTGAGCATTACCGATGAAGCTGAGTTTGCGGTGGCATTAGTGGTGCTGGAAAAGAACGCAGTCGAATGAATTGACCCATTTGACCGCGGATTGATGATCGATAATTGAATTTTTGTTTTTACGCTTGCTGGATGGCTCCATGAGTAACCCTGATGAATAATCCTCAACGTTCCCGGCGTCGGCGTCGGGCATCACAACCACCCCGTGAATTAACCCCCTGCCCCGAACCGGTCGTTATTGAAGGTGTCGCCGAGGGGGGGAAGGGAGTTGCTCGACTGGATGGTAAGACCCTGTTCGTTGACGGAGCACTGCGGGGCGAAACCGTGAAGATAGCAGTCACGCGACGTCATCCGCGTTATGACGAGGCGGTGGTTACCGAAGTGGTGGAACCTTCCCCCCATCGCCAGTCGCCGCCCTGTGCTTTTTTTGAGCAGTGCGGTGGCTGTTCGTTGCAGTATCAAGACTCCGCCGGGCAAATCGCCGACAAAGAGTCGATTTTGATTGATCAGCTGGAGCGGATCGGCCGGGTAACCCCGGTGGAGGTGGTTAAGCCATTAACCGGTGCTGCCGTGGGCTACCGCGGCAAAGCTCGGCTGGGCGTTCGTTATGTGAAAAGCAAGCAGCGAGTCCTGGTGGGTTTTAGAGAGAAAAAGCATCGCGGAATCGCTGAGATGGACACTTGTGCCGTACTCGATGACCGGGTATCGGCGCTAATAAAGCCTCTGGCGGCGGTGATAGAAGCGCTTTCTGTGCGTGAACAGGTGCCACAGATAGAGGTGGCGACGGACGCCGATACAGTGGTTCTGGTGTTTAGACATCTGTCCGCGCTGAGCGATAACGATAGGATAATTTTGCGTGAATTTGGCGATAGCCACCGAGTGCGAGTGATGCTGCAGCCAGCGGGCATAGACTCCATACACCCACTGCCACCGGATAGTGCAGATCCGCTGAGCTATCAGCTGCCGGATGAGCAGCTCAAAATTGAGTTTTATCCGCATCAATTTGTTCAGGTTAATGCGGCCATGAACCGCTCCATGATAGCCCAGGCGATGGACTGGCTTGACCTGTCGTCGGACGAGCGGGTGGCGGATCTGTTTTGCGGGGTTGGCAATTTTACGTTGCCCCTGGCGCGACGGGGATCGCGCGTCGTCGGCATTGAGGGCGAGCAAGACCTGGTGAATCAGGCCCGCGTCAATGCCGAGTTAAATGGTTTCGATAACGTTGAATTTCGTTGCCACGATCTGTTTGATGAATGGGGCCAGGCGTCGCCAAACCCATTGGGCCGGTTCGATAAAATAGTGCTAGATCCCCCGCGGACTGGTGCTCAACGACTGTGTGAAAATATCGAGGAGTTTCAGGCCCGGCGTATTGTTTATATCTCCTGCAATCCGGCGACCCTGGCCAGGGATGCCGGTGTGCTCGTGGGTCAGAAAGGTTATCGGCTAGAGCGGGTTGGAGTGATTGATATGTTTCCTCACACGAGCCACGTTGAATCCATGGCGCTTTTTGAGCAGGTTAAATAATGGGCCCTAACAACCTCACTGATCTGGCCGATGGACTCTGCGCGCCGCCGGATGGCGATTATCGGGCGCTAGCGCCGGGTGAAATTAAGTCCCTTCTAAGGCTCTTGCCGGAAAGCTGGGAGATAATCGATAAGCAGTTACAGCGAATTTATTCTTGCCGCGATTACCCTCAGGCAGCCAAGCTAACCCAACAAATTGCGCAGATGGCGGAATCGGTTAACCACCATCCGCAACTGGTGTTGGAGTGGTGTCGGGTGACGGTGCGAATCAATACCCATGCAGTGGGTGGGCTGGCGTTGGGGGATTTCGTTTTTGCGGCCAAAACAGAATTGCTTGCCGGAGCACTTAATCGGAGTAAAGAGGCTGGAAAGGTCGATGACGCCGATTGACCAGGCTGTGGCGCTGCTGCGCGCCACCTGTCTCTTATACACATCTC
>CAJXVN010000175.1 GCA_913060775.1 uncultured Gammaproteobacteria bacterium
GCGTCAGATGTGTATAAGAGACAGGGTCAAAGGCGAGAATCAGCATGTGAATCTGGGCGCGTCCCGCGGCGACGAATTCGGTGAGGTAATCGAACCCGTATTTCTCAAAAATGTTCGCCATATTTTCGTAGCTAGTGGTGGCGTGGGCACCGGAGCTGGGGGTTAGCGGGGTGAAGTTGAGATGACCGCCGCCGCCCCAGTTGACCATGGCAAATTCGCTCATGTTGGGTTCGCCGCGCATTAATTTTTCGCGGTAATTCCAGCTCACGTCATTATCGGGTCGGTCACCCTGCTCGAAGGCTCTGGCCCCGGGAATGCTCAACAGCGCCTGTTTAACCATGGGCCAGGTGATGGCAATGGTCTCGTCGGTGCCATAAAGCGCGCCGTAAACATTCCAGGCACCGACATCAAAGTCTTTATACATCTGCTGCCAGACGTGTTCCGGCACAGGTGTGCGTTCGGTCCAGTAGTTTTCCCGGTTGGCCTGCACGCAGCAGGTGTAGCGGCCATGTTCCACCAGCGGGGAGTTGGGAATCACCTGATTGATTTTAAGGGGCCGCAGAATCTCCATGATCTGGTGGAGGTCTTCATCGCGCTCGTAGGTGAACAGAAACGGTTTATAGGCGGGTGGCTCTGGCATTAACCAGAATCCGGCCTTGGTGATAATGCCAAAGTTGCCCTGGGTGAACATGCCATCCAGATAAGGCCCGTAACCATATTTGACGATGTGGGGGGTTTTGCTGCCGTTCATTGCCCAGGGCCCGGTGCGCACCACGGAGCCGTCGGAAAGCACCACCTCGGTGCCATTTTGAAAGGTGAAATGATCACCATAAGGGGTGTAGCCGGCACCGTGTTCATGGGCGTTGCCGATAAGCCCGCCCCAGCCGGGAGCTGCGCAGTCAATCCAGAGTTTGTAACCTTTTTCCTGAATGTGCTGGTAGAGCTGGTAGTAGGAGACTCCTGGCTCGACCACCGCGTAGGCGAGATCTTCGTTGACCTCGATGATGCGGTTCATTCGTTTCAGGTCCAGGTGGACATATCCGCTCTGCATTACCGCCGGGCCGCCATAGGCAAAGTTGCGGCCATTCCCGGTACTCCACAGGGGCAACGAGTAGGCCCGGGCGATTGTTAGCACCGCCTGTATCTCTTCCACGGAGGCTGCTGCCACCGCGATCGACGGTACCCGGTAGTCAATCGGTTTGGCGGACATTCGGTCCAGATAGGGCTGTAGTTCGGTGTCGGCATCCATGAATACCCACTCCTCGCCGACCACCTGCTGCAGCTCTTTTACCGCCTGGTCAAATTTGGCAGGGTCCAGCCCCTGTGGGTAATAACGTTTCATTTTTCCCCCTGCGCCTGTGTCACTACCGGTAGACGAATGAATTTAATCAGGGCTTCGAGTTCATCATCGCTAATCTCGGTTTTGCGAAAACCAACCATCTCCAGATAGCCCATGCGCACTATCTGGCGCAGGTATTCCGGAGTGAGATCCTGGCGTCCGCGGATGGCAGCGAGTTCCGGGCTGCGGGTGTAGCTTAGCCTCAGGGTGCCGGGGTGTTCTTCAATGCCCGCAGCGTGGCAACCCTCGCAATAAAACGCCCAGGTGCGTTCGGCCCCCTCCAGTTTTCGGGCTTCGCCGGCGCCAGTCCCGCTAGCACTTAATAGCATTGCACCGGCAAGCCATGCCCGGAAGATTAAACGCGGTCTAACCATCACCGTGGCTCCCGCATATGTTCGGGCCAGATGCCCTGTTTGCCCGGGGAAAGAATGCCATTGGGATCGAGGCCATCCTTGAGCCTTTCTTGCAGAGAAAGCAGGGCGTGATCGTTCCAGTCATAGGTTTGTGCCACCTGGTCCATAAAATCGAGGTGAGTGCGGTATTCGCCGTACCCCTCTTTGGCAAAATCCTCGATTAGCGTGTTGAACAGGTTGTAAGCCGCATCGCGCTGGCTGGCATCGGTGCGATCGAACATCAGCATTAACACCTGAATCAGCTCGCGCCAGCCAATGGCAAATTCGCCGATGTAGTCAAAACCAAACTCATTGGCGCGATCGCGAATCATTGCCCAGGATTTCATTGCCTCCGCACCATAGGGCGTGCAGATCGGCGAGAAATTAATATGGCCGCCACCGCCGATCCAGTTCATCAGACTGAACTCGGTCATGTTCGGGATACCGCGCATCAAATCGCGGCGGTAGTCCCAGGTGGGGTCGCCCTTGCGGTCGCCTTCGTAATAAATTTCGATACCGGGAAGGGTGCGCAGGGCCGCCTCCAGAGGTTCCCATTGCAGCTTATTGAGTGGTTCCGGCCCATAGAAAGCCGCGTATAGATTCCACTCACCGATCTGGTGATCCTCGGCAATTTTTCTGCGTGCGCTGGGCGGAATCGGTCCCTTGCCGCTGTAGTACTGACGGCGGGTCGCCTTGGTCGAGGCTTCCCAGATCAAATCCGCCATGATGGCACCGTTATGGGGGATGAGGTTGAGCTTGAAGGGTCGCAGAATCTCCACCAGGTCGTGTAGTTGATCCTGTTTGGGGAAGGTCACCATGAACGGCATAAACCCCGGTGGTTCTGGCATCAGCCAGAACCCCATTTTGGTCACAATGCCATAGTTGGACTGGGTAAATAGCCCATCCACATAGGGACCGAAATTGTAGGGTACGGTCTGCCAGTTATCTGAATTGGGCAGTGCTCCCTGACCCGTGCGCACGACCGTGCCGTCGGCCAGTATGACTTCCATGCCGCACTGCATGAGCATGTGGGCACCATAAGGCGTGTAGCCGCCGCCGTGATCCAGTGTGTTCCCCAGTGGGCCACCCCAGCCGGGGGCGGCCGGGTCAATCCAGAGTTTGCTGCCGGTCTTCTGCAGGTGTTCGTAGAGCTGAAAATAGCTCACGCCGGGTTCCACCAGGGCATACGCCAGCTCTTCGTTTACCTCAATAATCCGGTTCATGCGCTTCAGGTCAAGCACGACATATCCGGCCTTGCGCGGCGCCGGCCCACCGTAGGCAAAATTACGCCCGGTGGAGATGGTCCAGAGCGGTACCCGGTAGTCGTTGGCGATTTTCAGAATCGCCTGGATCTCTTCGACCCCATCCGGTGCCACGGCCGCCGATGGCAGGTGGGCCTCATCCGGCGTTGCGCCGTAGGCAGCGCGATAGCTGCGCAGGGCCGCCTGGTCCTCGGCGAATACCCATTGCTTGCCGACCACGGCACGCATTTCTGCCACCGCCTGATTAAAGACGTCGGCGGTCAATCCCTCCGGCACCAGATTAGCCATGCCCTCTCCCCGATAGCTATTAGAGCGTCGCAGCGGGTTGCGATGAACCGATCAATATCCGTGCGCTGCTGACTGAATAGTAGCTAACCCGTGTCAGAAGAGAAAGGCCAGCGTGCCGCGGGTAGCCGGATGAGATTCAACCTTGCACTTTTCCGGGGAAAGGGCTTAATGTCTCCGCTAACGTCAGGGGCTGTTAACCCCCAAAAATAACTCTACGAATGGAATAACAATTATGTATGACCTGGTGATCCGCAACGGATGTGTGATTGATGGCAGTGGTGACCCGTCTCGCGTGACCGATGTGGCAGTGCAGGATGGGCTGATTGCCGAGGTGGGCAGTGGGCTTGGCCCGGCCCGCCGCGAGATCGACGCCGCTGGTCGGCTGGTGATGCCGGGTTGGGTCGATATTCATACCCATTATGACGGTCAGGCGATTTGGGACACAGAGATGGCGCCCTCGTCGCAACACGGTGTGACGACGGCCGTGTTTGGTAACTGTGGCGTGGGTTTTGCGCCAGTACGGGGTGATAGCACGCCCTACCTGATCAATCTGATGGAAGGCGTTGAGGACATTCCGGGTACAGTGCTTGACGAGGGCCTGGATTTTAACTGGGAGAGCTTTCCAGACTACCTTGATCAGCTGGCAGCGGCTGATAGAACGATGGATATCGGGGCTCAGGTACCCCACGCAGCGCTACGGTTTTATGTGATGGGTGACCGGGGAGCCCATCACGCTGAACAGCCCAGTGCCGATGAGATAGAAACCATGGGTCGGTTGCTGGAAGAGTCCCTCAACGCCGGGGCACTGGGTTTTAGCACGTCGCGCACGGTTAAACACCGCGCGGCCGACGGCAGTGCCACCCCTTCGTTATCGGCCGCAGAACCGGAACTGCACAGCCTGGCCCATGCCATGCGCCGTGCCGGGCGAGGTGTATTGCAGGTTAATTCTGACTTCGGCCCGGGTGAATTCGAAATTCTGCGTGCCGCGACTGAAGTGTCTGGCCGACCCCTGTCGGTGCTGTTACTGCAGAGCGACAAGACACCGGACCTGTGGCGCGAAACCCTGAGTCAGATACATGAGGCGAGGCACGCCGGTCTGGAGGTTACGGGTCAGGTCGGTAGTCGTTCCATCGGTATGCTCATGGGGCTCGAAACCAGTATGCACCCCTTCGCAATAAGGGCCGCGTGGCAGGAGGTCGCCGATCTTGATCCCGCCGAACGGCTGGTTCGACTGCGTAATGATGAGGCGTTACGCCAACGACTGATAAATGAACCGCCGGTCCGCGATGACATGATCGCGCAGATGATTGAAAGTGCCCTGTCAAAGACCTTTCGCCTGGGCGAGCCTCTCGATTACGAGCCGGAGCCGAATGCGTCGCTGGTAGCCCAGGCGGCGCAACGTGGAATGCAGCCGCTGGCCCTTGCCCTGGAGTGGATGCTCGAACAGGACGGCAAAGGCATGATGCTTTACCCGTTTGAAAACTACAGCGAAGGCAACTTCGATGTGGTGCGGGAAATGCTGCTGGATGAGGCCACGGTCTGTGGTCTCTCGGATGGTGGTGCCCACGTGGGCCTGATTTGCGATGCCAGTTCTCCGACCACCCTGCTGACCCATTGGGGCAGAGACCGGCAGCGCGGTTCCGGTTTGCCACTGGAATTACTAGTTAATAAGCAGACTCGGGCCACTGCGCTGACCTATGGTCTAAGTGACCGAGGTTTGATCGCCCCCGGGTTGCGCGCTGACCTGAATGTTGTCGATTTTGATCGCCTGCGAGTGCGCCTGCCTGAGGTGGTCTACGACCTGCCGGCAGGTGGCAGGCGGATACTGCAGCGCGCTGAAGGGTATGACCATACCTTCGTCGCCGGTGTGGAGACCTTCAGTAACGGCGAGCCGACGGGTGAGCGTCCCGGGCGGTTGATAAGAGCAATTTAACTATTTTCAGTGGCAAATGGTGTCGTCGGGAGAGGCGATGTGGGAAAAAAGTGAGGTTCACCACATTATCTTGAGTAGCCGGAATCTAGATTGTTTCGTGTGGTTTTACTAGCGGTTTGGGGCTTTGCCTAAGCTTTTAATGGATTACCGGGCCGTCCGCTGATAGAGGAGCTGGTGTGCATTAAGCCGAGCTTGACCGGCCTTCGGTAATATTGAAACACGCGCTCGCCTACGGAGACTCAAGCTGGTGGGTGAAATGGGCTGTTCCCGTTTTTTTCTGAGACGGAGGATTAAACCCCGGTTGAGTTTAAAGAGCTGCTCAAGGTGGACTAACCCAGAGTTAACGAGCCTCGTCTTAGAAGGAACACCCCCCTTAACGGAAAAAGGCGCACCGACAAATGGCCAGTGCGCCTTTCTACGATTTTCTCCAGAAAAGCCAGTTAAGGCTTCTGACCTGGTAGCACTAGCAGATGGACGAATGTCCGATCACGCCCTGCTCCAGATTTATCTCAATTCTTGCTGACTAAACTCGACGTCTCAGGGCTACGCCCACCAAGCCTAGGCCTATAAGAGCTAGGACACCAGGTTCTGGCACAGTAGGCACAACGACATCACCCTGACGGCCAAAACGCAGACTGTCGATGGCATATCCGGCAGGTTCGTTCCCCACAATGTGGAAAAATAGCCCGGCGATTCCGTTCAGGCCGTCATCAGTAACCAGACCGAGAAACTCGATGCCAAGACTTTCGTTAAGCACTGAACCCAGCGAATTACCAGCCCGGTCAAAAGCTTCTATTGCAGTGCCACCGATGGCATCAAAATATCCGGCATCCAAACCGACGCCAGCAACGTCCACATCGAAAAGAACTGCAAGATTTCCATTGAACGTTGGTGTCCCGCTTAGAACAGGACTGTTCGGGGCGGCACCATCGCTGACGATGACGGCGTCAGGTGCAGATCCGTCCAGTGCGATCGTGGGACCACTGAAATCAAATGCTCCATCGAAGTTAACCGTTGGTGAACCAGCTGCTCCGCCGTAATCAACTGCGTTATAGGTAGGGTTGACGGTGCCCACGGAAAATTCACTAAAAGTAATAAGCCCAGCGTCACCTACAAAGGCTCCCTCGGTCACGCGTAAGATTCCGGCATTTGCGCTTACAGACGCAACTAGTAACCCCTGTCTCTTATACACATCTCCGAGCCCACGAGACCTCTCTACATCTC
>CAJXVN010000176.1 GCA_913060775.1 uncultured Gammaproteobacteria bacterium
CGAGATGTAGAGAGGTCTCGTGGGCTCGGAGATGTGTATAAGAGACAGGGCCGGAGGTCAATATTCGCTACGGGAGTCATTATCTGCGGCAGATGCTTGACCGTTTTGATGGCAATAAAACCCTGGCGCTAGCGGCCTATAACGGTGGGCCGCATAACGTTAGTCGCTGGCTGCGACGCAACAGCGGCGTCTCAGCAGACCTGTGGACTGAGTTAATCACCTATGGTGAGACTCGCGAGTATGTCCAGGCAGTGCTCAGCTACGCCATTATTTATCGAGAATTGACTGGCGATACCCCTCTGCGGCTGGCGGATCTGGCGCCGGCTGTAACGGCCAGCATGGCCGGCACGGAGCCGGCAATACCGCTTGATACGATGGAACCCAGGTCACTGGCGATTGACACCTGTTCAGGTCCTTCTTAGGGCGCTTTTCCCTGGATTGGAGGGGGTTAGTTGGTCACGGTAATGATGAGGAAAATGGTAATAGTCAATATTCCTAACCATGGGACCGCTAGCGGATAACCGGTTCCCCTGGCCGCAGGAGTTTCCTGGCGCTTGATGACAATCAGTGCGGCGTTGATCAGCAGAAACAGCAGCAGGGTAAGCAGGCTGGTGATCTGCGCCAGGGTCACGAGGGGAAACCACAGTGCGAGTATTAAAATCGCGCTCGCCACCAGTGCCGTTGCCCTGACCGGTGTGTGAGTTCGGCTGTTCACCGCCGAGATGGCAGGCGGTGCCCAGCGCCGCTTACCCATGCCATAAAGAACACGACTGGCCATAATTGTCTGTACCAGAGCACCGTTAATGACGGCGAACAGGCCGATCAGGCTAATGATAATCGGTGGGTTACCGGTGGCTTTTTCGTAGAGCAGCGCCAGCGGTGCGGAGCTTGCGGTTAGCTCGGCGGGTGTTAGCACCAACACGGCCGTTATCGAGACGATGAAGTAGAAAAATGTCGTTATCCCCAGGGCCATGATGATGGCTCGGGGAAGGTTTCTGTGAGGGTCTCGAACCTCTTCTGCCACATTGACCATATCCTCAAAACCGACGTAGGCGTAAAAAGCGATAAAGGCCCCGCCGAAAATTCCTGCCCAGGTTGCTGCTGCACGATTTTCAGCAACTGTTAACAATGCATTGACAAGGCCCTGGTCTAAAACGCTGGTGGTTCCTACCCAGACCACCAGAATTAGCCCAAATATTTCGACCAGCGTCATTACTGCGGTGATGGTGAGCGATTCCTTGACTCCCCAGGCAGCGATAATGCCCATGGCAATCACGGAGCCACCGAGCACCAGCCATTCCGGGAAGGTGACAAAGACGCCCAGGTAACGGGCAAACCCATGCACCAGAGTGGCCGAAGAGACCAGACCAATGGTCACCACCAGATAGCCAATGAGGGCGCTTAATGTGGCGTGGTGGAAGGCTTCCTCCACATAAACAGCTTCGCCAGCGCTAAACGGAAAACGGGCGGCAAGCTCGGCATAGGAAAAGGCGGAAAACAGCGCAAGAAGTGCCGCCAGGCCGAACGACAGGGGCGCGTAGATTCCCGCCCGGCCGGCTACTTCGCCGACGAGCACGTAAATACCCGCACCGAGAATAGTGCCGATACCATAAAAAGTGAGCAGCATCAGACCGATAGACCGTTTTAGCGCGGGTTTTGGTGGCGGCGTGGTCAAAACGTGAGTTTCTTCTCGATATCCGGGTGACTGTTAGTAAACTAACTTTAGCCTATGAGGAGCTGCGGATCGGCGTTGGCTGAACCTCATGCAGGTTTAATGAGCAACGCGCTTAATCAGGAGCAAGCGATGGAATATAAGGATTACTATCAACTGATGGGGGTGGAGCGGAACGCTAGTCAGGATGAGATCAAACGTGCCTATCGTAAGTTAGCCCGTAAATATCATCCGGATGTTAGTAAGGAGGCCGACGCCGAGGAGCGCTTTAAAGAGCTTGGCGAGGCCTATGAAGTACTAAAAGATCCTGAAAAGCGGACCGCCTATGATGAGCTAGGTGCGAACTGGAAGGGTGGGCAGGATTTTCAACCCCCGCCAGGATGGGATCAGGGGTTTGAGTTTCAGGGCGGCGGCTTTACTGAAGGCGATGCGTCACAATTCAGTGACTTTTTTGAGACACTGTTTGGCAGTGGTTTTGCCAGTGCCGGGCACTCCGGCCGCGGACAACCAGGAGCCAGTTATTCAGGGGGTGGTTTCGCTACTCGTGGCGAGGACACCCATGCCAAAGTGATGATTGATCTGGACGATGCTTATCAGGGTGCGGCCCGTTCAATAACCCTGCGTCATAGCGAATTGGGTGACGATGGCCGACCCACGGTGAAGAGCCGAACCCTTAAGGTGAATATTCCCAAAGGCGTTCGTCAGGGCCAGCATATCAGGCTTTCCGGACAGGGAGGCCCGGGGTACGGGGGCGGGCCCGCAGGAGACCTTTACCTGGAAATCGGCTTTAACGACCATCCTTTTTACCGGGTCGAAGGCCGCGACGTTTATCTGGATCTGCCGATTACCCCCTGGGAAGCGGCACTGGGGGCCACCGTGGCGGTTCCGACGCCGGGGGGTGAGGTGGAGCTAAAGATTCCGGCAGAATCCGCCAGCGGACGAAAAATGCGGCTGAAAGCACGAGGTATTCCGGGCAGCCCAGCGGGTGATCTCTATGTGCAGTTGCGGGTCGTTGTGCCGCCGGCCGATAGCGATGAGGCTCGAGCGCTGTATCAGCAGATGGCGCAAAAAATGGCATTTAATCCGCGCGCGGCGCTGGGGGTGTAAATGAGCAATCAAACCTATGTGATCACCGGCCATATTGTTGAAGAAGAGGTGGAGTTTTCACTCGCGGACCTGAGTCAATGTTGCCAGGTAAACGCCGAGTGGATAATCACGCTGGTCGGCGAAGGCATTCTCGAGCCAATCGAAAGTAGTGGCCGCTGGCGTTTTGAGGGGCAGGCGGTGCATCGTGTGCGGACCGTGCAGCGGTTGCAACGCGATCTTGGGGTTAATTTAGCCGGGGCAGCACTGGCGCTCGATTTGCTGACAGAAATGACGGAGTTGCGCACGCGATTGTCCGCGCTGGAACCCGGTAGTGACGGGTGATTGAAATCAACCTCTCAGGAGCTGGATAATCGATATTGCCTTTCATGGGGCTGCGCGTGGAGTGACTGGCTCGTGTCACCTGATTACCTGTGGTGACAAAAAGATTCTGGTTGACTGTGGTCTTTACCAGGGCAGGCGGGAGCTTGTGGAGGAGAATAAGCAACCGTTTGGCTTTGACCCCAGGAGCATTGACTTCCTGCTGCTTAGCCATGCCCATCTGGACCACTGCGGCCGCATCCCGCTATTGGTCAAACGGGGTTTTACCGGCGAAATTATTACCACCGCCGCCAGTCGTGATCTGGCCCGTCTGGTGATGCTCGATTCTGCCTATCTGCAGGAGGAGGAAGCCCGGTGGCAATCGCGTAAATTAGCCCGTCGCGGTAAAAGTGGAGAAAAGGTTGAGCCGCTCTATACCCGGCTGGATGCCCTCGATAGCCTGGATTATTTCGGTCGAACGGCAGTCTATGATCAGGCGATCGAGTTGGGTGACGGCATTCAGGTCACCTTTCATGATGCTGGCCATATTCTCGGTTCAGCCTCGGTGTTTGTAGAGCTGGACGAGCAGGGTGATCGTCGACGGGTGCTATTTTCGGGTGATCTGGGTTACCGCGACCGGGCGATTCTGAATGATCCAGCGCCCGCTCGGGAAGCCGACGTGGTGGTGATGGAAACTACCTACGGTGACCGCCTGCATAAGCGCCTGGCCCCGTCGGTGGACGAACTCTATACAGCGATAAGCGAAACCTTTAGCAGGGGCGGAAACGTCATCATTCCCAGTTTTGCCCTGGAGCGAACCCAGGAACTTCTCTATTTTCTACGCCTGGGGCTGGCGCAGGGAAAACTGCCCTCTACCCTGCAGGTATTTCTCGATTCGCCCATGGCGATTTCGGCAACCGAGATTTTTCGGCGCCATCCTGAGTGTTACGACGACGACAGTGGCCGGCTGTTTGCCAGCGGTCAGGATCCCTTCGGGTTTCCGGGGCTGCATTTTACGAGCGATACCGACCAATCGATGGCGCTTAACAGGATCCACAGTGGTGCGGTGATTATCGCCGGGTCTGGTATGTGTACCGGTGGCCGGGTGCGCCACCACCTCAAACACAATCTCTGGCGCGAGCACTGCAGCGTGGTGTTCGTTGGCTTTGCTGCCTACGGTACCCTGGCGCGCAAAATAGTCGATGGGGCCGAGAGCGTGAAGATCTTTGGCGAAGAGGTCTCCGTCAGGGCAAGCGTCTATACCATCGGCGGTTTTTCTGCCCATGCTGACCGAGATGGCCTACTTGCCTGGCATCAGCAGGCGAATGGCAGGGCGCGTACGTTTCTGGTGCATGGCGAAGAGCGATCGATGGAATCGTTTGCCGCACAACTTGATGGGGTGGATGTGACCCTGCCTGCTGAGGGAGAGGTGTATGCGCTATAGCCCGCGTCGTCCATGAAATACCCGGACCGGGGGATTCGGTAACGATGCGCTGGTTGCAGCGCCTGCGCACTCGCTACCTGCTGAGGCATCACCCGATTGATCACACCGAGTGGGATCAGGTGCTCAGCCGGGGCGCTATTTTTAAGGGTCTGAGCGCAGTGGAACGAGCTCATTTGCGGGAATTAACCACCCTTTTTTTATACCGGAAAACCCTTGTTGGTGCGCATGACCTGACAGTTTCCCATCAGATGGCCGTGACCATTGCCGCCCAGGCTTGCCTGCTGGTACTTAAACTTGGACTGCGATGGTACGACGGCTGGAGCCAGGTGATTATCTACCCCGGTGCTTTTCGTGTGGCCCACGATCGCATTAATGATGTCGGGATTATCTCAAAGCAGGCGCGTTCGCTTAGCGGCGAGTCCTGGTTGCGAGGGCCGGTGATTCTCTCCTGGGACGATGTTGCTCATGAAATTGATGCAGGCTCCACTGGGCACAGTGTGGTGATCCACGAGTTTGCCCATAAGCTCGACATGCGTAACGGCCGCGCCAACGGTATGCCACCCCTGCACGCTGATATGGTGCGATCCGACTGGACAGCGGCATTCGCCGGCGCATTTAAGCACCTGCAACAGCGCCTCGCTCACCATCATCGCCCCGCCATTAATAGTTATGCAGCCACCGATCCGGCGGAATTTTTTGCGGTGGTTAGCGAGCTTTTTTTTACCGACCCTGAAACGTTAATGGCTGAATACCCTCGAGTGTATGCCCAGCTGACTCAGTTTTATCAGCAAGCGCCGCTAGATCGTCACTAGTTAATCGGGACTCGGGTGAAAATTTGATTGAATTACGGAGCATCTGTTTTCAGGTAGCAGAGGCATTGATTAAATTCGCGTAAGATGGGATTTGGAGGAGTGACAGGGGTTGCGCCTGCGCTCGATTAACGAATTAGAGGAGATCAATCATGCGAAATTTGATGGCCAGTGCGTTGGGTCTGTTATTGCTGATTAATGCCGGTACCACAGTTGCGGGTGATGTCACTGAGCTGATCAGGCAGGTGCAGCAGGGCGACCACCGTAGCGACAAGAACCGCGCCCGTGACTCCGCCCGTCACCCGGTGGAAACACTTGAGTTTTTTGGCTGGCAGCCTGAGATGACGGTGGTAGAAATTTCTCCCGGTACCGGTTGGTATACGGAATTTCTGGCACCGCTTACCCGGCCACACGGCGTGCTCTATGCTGCCGGTTTTGCCCTGACTGCCGATGACCTGCCCAGCTACGGAAAAATGGTGCAGATGATGCTGCTCAGCAAGTTTGAGGAATCCCCGGAGATATACGACCACGTTGTTGTTACCGAGCTGTCAGTCCCTCAGCGGGTTACCCCCGCGCCCCCCGGATCGGCGGATATGGTGCTCACCTTCCGTAACCTCCATAACTGGGTCAAGGCGGGTGAGGCAGACGAGATGCTGGCGGTTTTCTATCGCACCTTGAAACCGGGTGGTGTGCTCGGGGTGGTCGATCACCGGGCCAAGCCGGGAACCACCGTCGAAGCGATGGCGCGCAGCGGTTATGTCACCGAGAAGTCTGTCATCGAGCGGGTAAAAGCGGCTGGATTTGCATTTGAAGCCAGTTCACCGGTGAATAACAACGCAGCCGATAGCGCGGATCACCCCATGGGTGTCTGGAGCCTGCCACCTAGTCTGCGTGGTTGCCGAGACATCGAGTCGGCCACTGAAAAAGCGGCCTGCGAAAAACCCTTCCGCGCCATCGGCGAATCGGATCGTATGACGTTACGGTTCCGCAAACCCGTTTAATAGCCGGGTGAAAAACCAAATAATTAATAAGAAATTGAATAAGAGGATGCACGCTTGTATATCTGTCTCTTATACACATCTCCGAGCCCACGAGACCTCTCTACA
>CAJXVN010000177.1 GCA_913060775.1 uncultured Gammaproteobacteria bacterium
CGAGATGTAGAGAGGTCTCGTGGGCTCGGAGATGTGTATAAGAGACAGGTTGTGGCAAGGCTGGATTTGATCTCACCCAGCTGGTGTTCGCTCCCACGGTTGCCTGGCGCATCAATGAGAAACATGCGTTGGGTGTCTCGCCGCTACTCGTCGCCCAACGGTTTGAAGCCTACGGGTTGCAGGCTTTTGCCCCTTCTTCCAAATACCCAACGAAAGTGACCAACAATGGCCACGATGTCGCCTTTGGTGCTGGCGTGAGGGTCGGCTGGTACGGTGAATTTAATCACTGGCTTAGCGCCGGAATCGGTTATTCATCGCGCGTTTACATGGAGGAATTTGATCGCTACAAAGGCCTGTTTGCCGAGGGTAGCTTTGATATTCCCGCTAATTACAGCGCTGGCATCGCATTGAGGCCCACGCCTCAATGGCTGGTTTCGCTGGACGTACAGCGCATCGAGTTCGGCGAGGTTAATTCGCTGAGTAACGGGGTGCTGAATAGCCTGCCACCAGGCGCGCAGCCTATGGGTAGCGCCGACGGTAGCGGTTTTAACTGGCGCAGCCGAAATACTTATCGAGTTGGTATTGCCTACGAGTGGTCACCCACACTGACGCTGCGCGGTGGCGTTGCCTATGGCAAGCGCCCGAATGATGAGTCCATAAATTCGGTCACTTTTAATTTGCTCGCCCCTAATCCGCACCGGGCCTATAGCGCGGGACTGACCTGGAAACCAAGCGTTGACCACGAACTGCACATTGCCATGGGCCATTTCGTTGAGCAGACCTATCGAGGGCCTTCAGCAACGGCGAGGGTTGGTGTGGGTGGAACCGAAGAAATCAGCCCCCACGTTGAAATGTTGATGGTCGGCTGGACCTGGAAGCGGTAAGTCTGTCGGTGCCATCCCCCGGGAAGCAATCCGTTCAGCCCTGCTTAGTTCGAGTCTGAGTTCTCCGACGCAGTACAGCTGGTTACCGGGTCATCCTGATTGCGCATATGGTCGGCCATGGGGGCAATTTTGTCCCACAGGTCCTGGGCCAGTTGTGGATCCAGTTCCAGCTCCTTAAATGCGCCGGCCATACAAAAAAGCCACTGATCGCGTTCGCTGACATCTATTTTAAATGGCAGGTGTCGTGCTCTTAGCCGGGGATGACCGTAAGCATCCGTAAACAGCGGTGGGCCGCCAAACCAGCCCGAAAAATACATGAACAGTTTCTGGTTGGAGCTGCTGATATCTTCCGGGTGCAGCGCGCGGATACCGGCGGCTTCAGGTCGGTCGTTCATGATTCGGTAGAAGGTATCCACCAGGCGGTGAACCCCTTGTTCTCCACCAAGGCGCTCATAAAGGCTGGGTGTTTCCTGTTCGGTCATGCGGGTCGGCTCGTCGATTCGATAAATTACAGAAGGTCTATTTTAGGCCTTAGTGGGGATGGTCGGCGGCCGGGCAAAGAAAAAAGTCACGGCTGCCAGGGCGTAGGTGGCGCCAATTACCCCATAAACCAGGGTAAATGAGTGGCTAAAATCATAAATCATCGATGCAATTAATGGGCCTGCACCGAGGCCAAAAAGTTGAAAGCTGGTCATAAACCCGGCTATTCGACCATAGGCGGCGCGGCCGAAATAGGTCGCAACCAGTAAACTGGTGAGAGAGCTTTCGCCGCGTACGACAATGCCCAAAGCCATTGCCAGTAGCAGGGCGCCGGTGAAGGTGTCGACCCAGAGCATGCCCTGGATCAGCACCGCTGCGCCTAACTGGCTAGCGATGGCCAGTTTACGTTCTGAGTAATGCTCCGAAAGCAGCCCCCAGACCAGATTAGCCAGCGCTCCGGATAATGCGAGCGCACTGACGCTGGTGACGGCTGATAGTTGTGGTATGCCTTTAGAGACCAGGTAGGTGACGTGGTAAAACACCACGGCGCCGTTAGCCGTGATGCCGAGGACACTGGCCAGTACTAGCAGCCTGAGTGAGCTGGTTTTTAACGCCAGCCGAAGGTTCCAGTCGAAATCTGCGACTACTTTGTCCTGACTGGCGACTGAATCTGGTTCCGTTGGCGGTTGCGGTAAGCCATCGGGTAACAGACCGAGGGCTTCCGGGCTTTTGCGAATAAACAGGGCTGCTGGCAGGGCCGCCAGAATCAACGTTAATGCCGCCATCGTAAAGGCGACCTGACGCCAGCTAAACCCCTGGAGTAGTGCCCACTGCCCGAGCATGGCGCTGGCCGCCGCACCGACGGGTACCGCCATCATCACCACGCCCATGGCGCGACCGCGTTTTCGGCGAAACCAGTTGACCGGAATCGTGCGCACGACGGATGCACCCAGTGCCCCCTGAGCTGCCATGCGCGCGCCGCAGTAGCCGACATAGAAAACCAGTAGAGATTGACCGAGGCCCATAGTGGTGTAGCCGACAGCCAGCACCAGGGCCCCGACCGTTACCGGTCCGCGAGGTCCATAGCGATCAGCCAGTGCCCCGGCGAAGGGGGCGAGCAGTCCACCCAGAATAGTGCCCAGTGCCAGGGCGCCGGTAACCGCCGAGTGTTTCCAGCCGGTATCCGCGATGATGGTCGGCAGCATGGAGCCCATATACAGCTGACTAATACCGGCGGCCATCATCCCGCAGACCGAGGCGATCACCACCATGTACCAACCGTAATAGAGACCGGGTTTACTGGGTAAAGCGGATTGCTCTTCCTTATTCGACACGGCTATCCATGGCTGGGCAGAATTGGCGGCTGACTATTATGCCAGCCGTCGGCCCCGGCGGCTGGCTAAAGGCTCCGACCGCGAGTGAAAATCGTATGCGCTGGGTTAATATGACCCACTGAGTCCCCGTAAGCAGCGCAAGTCACAACCCGCTTACATTAAAAACCGGAGAGGCAACAATGACATTACCCCTGGTGGCCACCATGATTGGCGATCCCTGCGGGATTGGCCCGGAGGTTTGCGTTAAAGCGCTGGCAGAAAGGACCCTTTACGACCGGGCCCGCCCATTGCTCATTGGGAGTCAGATCGCCATAAAACGAGCCATTGAGGTTTCGAATCTCGGCCTTGAAGTGGCGGTGATTAACGCGCCTGCCGCTGGACGTTATGAGTACGGCACGGTGGACGTAATTGATCCGGGAGACCTGACCGAGACCGATATCGTCACTGCCCAGGCGTCCGCTACCTGTGGCAATGCGGTACTTAACTGGATGGATATTGCGCGAGACCTTGCCGAGGCCGGCGAAGTCGACGGCTGGATCATGGCGCCCATCGACAGTACCGCCCTGAAGCTCACCGGCAAACTCAAACAACTCGACGACATGATGCCTCCCGGCACCTTTCTGTTTCGTGTCAGCGGGCCGTTACGGGTTGTCCCCATCGGCGAACACCTGCCGATTCGGGAAGTGCCTGACTCGGTAACCAAAGCAGCCGTGCTTAACCTGCTACGCCTGCTTAACCAGACCCTGCGTGGCTGGGGTATGGCCGAACCGCGTATCGCCGTGGCTGGATTAAACCCTCACGCCATGGGTCTGGAAGATGACGAGGAGCTTAAGCCGGCCGTCGCGGCGGCTCAGGCAGAGGGTATTTTTGCTACCGGGCCGGTATCGCCGGATGCGGTGTTCCGGCAGTGTATTGAGGGTCAGCATGACGCGGTCATATCCATGTACCACGACCAGGGCCAGGTGGCAGTGAAAACCGCCGTTTTTGAGGGCGCCTGTTCGATATACCTTGGTCTACCCTACATCCATTTAAGTATTCCCCACGGCAGCGCTTACGACATTGCCGGCAAGGGTATTGCCCAGCACCAGAGTATTCTGGCAGCAATGACCACTGCCGCTGCACTGGCCGGTGGTCACGGATTTCTGAATCAGGATGCAGCATGAGCTACGAATTTATTGACTATGGTGTGACGGGCCCGTTGGGTCTGATTACCCTGAACCGACCCGACAAACTCAACGCGGTCTCCCTGGGCATGCTCGATGAGTTGCATGCAGCCGTCGATACCGCGCTGCTGGATGATCAGGTGCGGGTAATCGGTTTCACCGGTGCTGGTGAAAAAGCCTTTGCCGCCGGTTCGGACCTGGGCGAAGTGGTGGATCGTGACCTGAAAAAAGCGCTTGAGCCGATTGTTCAGGGGCTGGCAGAAAAACTCGAACGAGCGAGTAAAGTGACGATTGCGGCGGTGAATGGCATCTGCTTTGGCGGCGGACTGGAAGTGGCGCTCGGTTGCGACCTGCGCCTGGCGAGCCACAATGCCCGTTTTGCCACTCCGGAAGGCAAGCTCGGCATTATTCCTGGTGGTGGTGCCACTCAACGGCTACCGCGTCTGGTCGGGCCGGCCTGGGCGCTGGAAATGTTAATCATGGGTGAGCCGATTGATGCCGACCGAGCCCTGCACATTGGCCTGGTCACCCGGCTGGTGGAACAGCAGGACTTACTACCGGAGCTGCAACGCATGGCTGAACACGTTGCAGAGTTTGCGCCCCTGGTGCCCCAGTTCATGAAAGCCATGGTCAACTACGGCATGGAGGGCAGCAGTGCTGCCGGTCTGGCGCTGGAAAAATTTGCCCAGAGCGCGCTCTGCAGCACCGCTGACAAAGCAGAAGGGCTGGACGCATTTTTAAATAAACGGCCGCCGGTGTGGCAGGGTAAATAGCTTATTAGTCCGGGTTTACGCAACCATGTATAAGCTGGTGATATTTATCCCCGAGAGCCATCTGCAACTGGTTAAATCTGCCCTGTTTGCCGCCGGAGCGGGACGAATTGGCAATTACGACCAGTGCAGCTGGCAGGTGCTGGGTGAAGGACAGTTTCGTCCCCTTGCCGGCAGCGATGCCTATGTCGGTCAGACCGGCCAACTCGAACGGGTGGCCGAGTATCGATTAGAAACCGTGGTTGATGATGGTCATATTGAAGCAGTAGTAAGCGCGCTCTATGGGGCTCACCCCTACGAAGAGCCAGCCTATGATTGCTGGCGGGTAGAGGACTTCAGCCATTTGAAACCCGCGAGATAGAATCATCGATAGAGTTAACCTTAACTGGAACGAGGAGAGGGTTTTTGACCAAGGAGAGTGAGGCAATGAGTGCCACACAGGAGAGCTGGAGTGCACCCGGACCGGGGCCGTGGGCGCTAGAAAGCTCCCACTGGAGCCTGCCGATGTCGGTCTACATGAGTGAAATTTTCCCACAGGCGATGCCAGAGGGTTTTGGTCGCTGTGCTGAACGTTACGGCCTGCCACTAGAAGGCATGCGCATGGCTTACATTGGTCATTTTCTTTATGTGCAGATTATTCCCATTGGTGCACCGATCGATGCCAAGGGACCGCCGCCGAAATGGCTATTCAAACTGGTGCTAAAACTGCACCCTAAACTGCGTAAGCGGATGCGCCGTTGTCAGGAGGTGCTGGCCGAACGTACCTGGCAGATTGAAATCAACGAATGGAATAACTCCACCCGGGATAAGCTGGTAGACCGTAACCGGATACTGCAGGAAATTGACCTGGTTAATCTGGATGATGTTGGGCTGTTTGACCATTTAACCGCGTGCCGTGACAACCTCTACAACGCCCTGGTTAGCCATCACACGCTGACCGCTAGTACCGCGGTGCCGCTCGGTCGTTACCTGAACAAGGCCACGAGCTGGACCGGGCTACCCGACCATGAGGTACTGGCGCTGCTGCGCGGTGCGTCGCCAAGCACCATTGGTACCACCGACGAGCTGCAGCGGGTGCAGGCCGCGCTAAAGCAGCACGATACGGGACGAGCGTGGCTCAGTTCCGGTGATCAACCCGCCGAGGTGCTGGAACGATTACTAGCCCTTGAGGATGAATTAGGTGTGGCCCTGCGTGCCTATGTCGATATCGTTGGCAATCGTCTGGGTACCGGCTACGACGTTGCCGACCGGCGCGTGGTGGAGGTGCCGGACGTGTTCCTGCGTGGGCTTGCTTCGGGACTGAATCGCGATCCATCGAGCGACCGGTTGCAATCGCCCTCACAGAGCCAGATTAGTGCTGTGCGTGACCGAGTGCCGGCAGAGCATCAAACCGAGTTTGATCAACTGCTTGCAGATGCCAGCCTGACCCATGAAATTCGCGATGAGCGCATTGTACTGGGTGATTCCTGGGCCACCGGTCTGACTCGGCGAGCGTTGCTTGAGGTGGGTCGGCGACTCACGGAATCCGGCCAGATTGACCAGCCAGAAACCATTGTTGACGCCCGGCATGAAGAGATTGGAGCCCTGCTCAGCGGTGGGTCCGGGCCGAGTCTGGAACAGCTGGTGCAGCGCCATCAGTCCCGGCTGACAGCCCGCGTGGAGGATATGCCGGCTTTTCTGGGCGGCGAACCGGCGCCACCCCCGCCCGATGAGTGGCTGCCCGACGCTGCGCGGGAAGTGATGGTCGGTATGGGCACTTTTCTGCAGCTGTCTCTTATACACATCTGACGCTGCCGACGAAG
>CAJXVN010000178.1 GCA_913060775.1 uncultured Gammaproteobacteria bacterium
GAGATGTAGAGAGGTCTCGTGGGCTCGGAGATGTGTATAAGAGACAGGCCATTGCGAAGGCAAAAGGCACTGAAAACCCGACATACCCGAGATAGAGCATGGGCGGATGAAAAGCCATGCCTGGGTCCTGTAATAACGGATTTAATTCTCGGCCATCAAGCGGTACGGTTAACAACCGCTCAAAAGGGGATGACAGGAACAGGATTAATCCTAGAAACCCCACCAGTAGCCAGCCCTGCGCGGCCAGCACCACCGACAGGTGATCGGGAAAACGTCGCCGCCCCTGCCACCCTACCACCGTGGTGAAGCCGGCTAACACCGTCAGCCAGAGATAGAGCGACCCTTCATGGCCACCCCATAACCCGGTCACTTTATAAAGCAGTGGCAGCTGGCTATTTGAATGCTGTGCCACGTAAGCCACTGAAAAATCGTCCGTTACAAACGCATTCACCAGAGTGGCGGCACCGACCACTACCAGCAACCCAACCAGTGGCGTAATACGCACTGAAAGTTCGCCAAGATGGTGTCGATGAGTCAGGTGGCCAACAACGGGCGCCATTGACTGAATAATTGCCAGCACAAACGCCATCCAGGCACATAGGTGGCCAAATTCAATCCATTGCATAAGCCAGCTCTGCAGTTTTAACAAACATATAAATTCCACGGAAAATGCACGGAAATCGCGCGATTAAACGGCCGCCGATTGTACACTAGCGCTCTGAGTCAATTCGACCAGGGCCAATGGCTTGATAGCCGGCATGACAAACCCCGAGCAGGCAATGATTTCAACCGACAACCTGGCTGCCAGACGTGGCGAACGACTCCTGTTCAATGGCGTCAATTTCAAGCTCGACCAGGGCCAGGCACTGCGCATTACGGGTGCTAACGGCACCGGCAAAACCACACTGCTAAGAATCCTGGCCGGGCTCACCGAACCCGATCTCGGTTCAGTAAAATGGTGTGGCGAGGACATTCGCCAATGTCGCGAAACTTTCCATGAACAGCTTGCCTACTCCGGCCATCAATTTGGCCTGCGCGGCGAATTAACGGCGCTAGAAAATCTGAGTTACCTGACTCCCGACTCTAGCGAAAGTTCGGCATTAATCGAGATTATGGAAAGGGTGGGACTGTCGCGCTGCATCAACCTGCCTGCCCGGTATCTCTCCCAGGGCCAGCGGCGGCGGCTCATCCTCGCCGGGCTGGCCGCCGGTCAGGCCCGTTGCTGGATTCTTGATGAGCCCCTGGCAGCGCTTGATAACGCCGGGATAGAAATGGTCGAGATGCTCTGCGCTGACCATCTGAAAAACTCGGGAATACTGGTCATCACTTCTCACCAGAATCTCTCCTCGACGCTCGGCAGGGTTGCCGAGCTACACCTCGGTTGATAGTCGCCGGCCAATGATAACGACTGCCCTTTACAAACAGTTTTCACGGGAAATGCTCGGCGCAGTTCGCCAGCCCGGCGACGCGCTCGCACCCGTGGTTTTCTATTTGATTGTGGGCATGCTCTTCCCATTGGCGCTGGGCTCTGATCCTCGACTACTCGCCCAGATTGGTCCGGGTGCCATCTGGATAGCGGCACTGCTAGCGGTACTTCTGTCCCTGCACAAATTATTTCGCAGTGACCTGGATAATGGCTACCTCGACCAGCTACTCTTAATGCCCTGCCCGCTGTTTCTGCTGATCGGTGCTCGTTTGTTAGCCCACTGGCTACAGACCGGTCTACCCATGCTGCTGGTTACCCCGCTGCTGGCGGAAAGCTTTGGGTTAGACTACGCGCTGTTGCCGGTGCTGCTGTCAGCGCTGGCGCTGGGTACACCGGTATTGCTGTTGCTTGGTGCGATTAATGAGGCATTAACGCTCACCAGTCGTGGCGGTGCGTTACTGGCTCTGCTGGTTCTACCGCTGTATGTGCCGACACTGGTGTTTGGGAGTGGCGCGGTTTACGCCGTCTATTTTGGCGAAAACCCAGCCGGCCATCTGTCACTGCTTGCCGCACTTGCCCTGATCACCCTGCTGTTTGCGCCCTGGGCGGTCGCAACGGCTCTTCGTATCTCAATTGATTAATTACCATGTCTGTTATTAAAGAATACTGGCACAAGCTATCGTCGGCCAAACACTTCTATCCGATTGCGGGTGCCTTGCTGCCCTGGTTTCTAATACCGGCGCTATTGATGCTGATATGGGGCAGTTGGCAGGGACTGGTGGTGGCACCGGCCGACTATCAGCAAGGCGATAGTTACCGGATTATCTTCGTCCACGTGCCTGCCGCGTGGCTGTCGATGATGGCTTACATGGTGATGGCGATTAATGGCGCGATTTACCTCGTCTGGAAAATCAAATTAGCCGATATTGTCGCTGAGTCAGCAGCCCCCATCGGCGCCTCCTTTACCTTCCTGGCACTGGCAACGGGTTCGCTCTGGGGCAAACCCATGTGGGGGACCTGGTGGGTATGGGATGCGCGATTAACCTCCGAGCTGGTGTTGCTATTTCTGTATCTGGGCACCATTGCCCTGCGTGGAGCGATTGATGACCGTCAACGCGCCGGGCGGGCCGCTGGTTTGCTGGGACTTGTCGGTGCGATTAACGTCCCCATCATTCACTTTTCAGTTGAATGGTGGGAAACCCTGCACCAGCCGGCCACGGTGAGCAAGTTCAGTGCGCCCTCCATGCATTCGAGCATGCTCACCCCACTGCTGGTAATGGCACTGGCATTCACCCTGTTTTTCTTCGCCGTGCTAATGGTCAAAATACGAGCCGGTATTCTTGAACAGGAGCGCCATAGCCGCTGGCTGTCAGCGTTATATGCGGAGGCACCCGAAACAACCACCACCTATTCGCCTGAAGGGGAACCCGGTCGCAATGGATGAGTCCAATGAGTGAGTTTTTTGCCATGGGTGGCTATGCCATCTACGTCTGGAGTGCCTGGGGCCTGACGGCTCTGGTCATGACTGCCAATTTACTTCTGCCGCTGCGCCAATGCCGCAAATTGCGCATTGAACTTGAACAGCCAGAATAGTTTTCATTCCGGAGCCCTCATCCTTGAAAAAACGCCACCGTAAGCTGCTGTTCATTGTAATTGGAATGGCGGGCCTCGCCGCTGCTGCTGCACTCGTGCTAAATGCCTTCTCCAGTAATCTGGTTTATTTTCGCAGCCCTTCCGACGTGGCAGCCGGCAAAGTGAATACCGACAATCCCTTTCGGCTTGGCGGCATGGTTCGCGAAGGTTCGGTGGTTCGCGTGCCTGGCACACTGAAAGTTAGTTTTGTGGTCACTGATTACGAGCAGGACGTGGCCATCCACTACGACGGCGTACTTCCGGATCTGTTCCGCGAAGGCCAGGGCGTGGTCACCGAAGGCCGGCTCGATGCCGAAGGAGTTTTTACCGCCCATACGGTGCTCGCCAAGCACGACGAGAACTACATGCCGCCCGAAGTGGCTGACGCTCTTGAAAAGGCCGGTAAATCGGCCGATGGTAGCGATCTGAGCCCCAGCGCAACTCCATAACACACTAATTCGCGAGCACCAGGAAACAATCGCCATGATTCTGATCCTCGACCCCCAAATCAGTTCCGACGATGAACGCCTCGACTATCTAATGAAGCACCTGGGGCAGCTCCCGGGTGTCCGCGCCCAGCTTCATCAGGTAACCGGTAGTCAGCAAACCCTGTCCGAGATCTACCTGATTGGCGACACCCATGCCCTTGATCAGCAGGAGATTGCCGCACTCGAGGGTGTCGACCGAGTGTTACGTGTATCCAGCGATTACCGCATTCTGGGGCGCCATAAAGACGATCAACGCGGCAATGGATTTGAGTATCAGGGAATCCGGTTCGACCAGCAGTCTCTGCACATTTTTGCCGGCCTCTGCGCGGTCGACACGCCCGAACACGTCGACCAGATGATGGCCGCCCTGGCCGCGCAGGGACTCCAGTGCACCCGCATGGGCGCCTACAAACCGCGTACTAATCCCTACTCATTTCAGGGCCATGGTGCCAGTTGCCTGCCCTGGGTGTTCGAAGCTGCCGGCAGACACGGCATCAAAGTGATTGCCATGGAAGTGACCCATGAGAATCACCTGAAAGAAATTGAACAGGCGCTCGAAGCCACTGGCAATCCCTGCGGTGTCATCATGCAGGTGGGGACTCGCAACACTCAGAATTTTGAACTACTCAAGGCATTGGGCAGGCAACAACGCTTTCCGGTGCTACTCAAACGCGGCTTTGGAATCACCCTGGAAGAATCAATCAACGCTGCCGAGTACCTCGCCAGTGAAGGCAACGACCAGGTGATCTTCTGTCTCCGCGGGGTCAAAACCAACCTGGGTGACCCCCATCGCAATCTGGTTGATTTTGCCCACGTCCCCGTCGTCAAAAGCCAGACCCGCATGCCGGTCTGTATCGATCCTTCCCACTCGGTCGGCCGGCGACAAACTAGCGAAGATGGCATTCTCGATCTGCTCCACGCCACCGCCCAGGGTGTTATCGCTGGCGCCAATATGGTGCTGGTGGATTTTCATCCGGAGCCATCGACGGCGCTGGTCGACGGTGCTCAGGCACTAACACTCGAGGAGCTTCCGCTGTTTGTGGAAGATGTCCGTATCGCCAGGCGCGCTTACGAAGAGCGCGTGGCCCTTCATCAGACGGCTAGTCAATCGTAACAATCAGGTAGCAAACGAGCTCGGCCACGCGAATTTAGCTCACGGTTTCGATATCAAATGCCCTGGGCATCCTCACCGCCAAGCCCCCTGCAACCCTGACAATTGCCATAACAAACCCATAACGAACGGGCGTTCCCGTCCTTTATTAAAAAACCTATTGCCTATCGGTTTTCTGATGCCATGAGCGCTTTTTAAGTGTCCGGGTACCGACACAATGTAGAGAAACGGGTACTTCACTACTTATGGGAGACCCCGGACGCCGATGCAAAAAAGGTCCATGAGCTTCTAACTAAACCACAGGGCGGCACCCTGAACACCATCCAGAGCACCCTGGATAGATTATTCAAAAAGGAGTTGCTCACTCGCCGCAAGCAGGGACACGCTTATTACTATCGCGCCAAGGTCGACAGAGAAGCACTGATCGCTCAGCTCATCGAGGATGTGACCTCCGATTTCGTCCGTAATGATGAAAACAGTCTAATTGCCGTGTTTTCATCCATATCCTCGGGACTGGACGACGAACAACTGCTGCAATTAGAAACACTGATTCGGCAACAACGCCAACGCCTCGGCCGGGCAGACCCTGATATTGATTAATCAACCAGCGATGCTGTTAAACCTGCTCAATATTGCCCTGATGACTTTGCTCGTGGCGACAGCTTTGCAGACCGCTCGCTTCCTTGCTCGCCTTTCTCCTGATGCCCAAAAAAGGCCCTTTGGCTGTTCGTCACTACGCCTTGGGGAGTCAGCATTGTCTGCGTGCTGATTTGCCTGCCCCCCCCCGCTTCGGCTGGAGCGTCCGTTCTGGCTCGATCCGCTCTTCCACTGGAACCACCCCTATTGTGTTTCAACGGGATAGCGGAATGGCGCAAAAGTGTTGGTGTTTTTTCTTGGTGCAGCCTAAATGGTGGCCAGGAAAGGTTTTGATTCGGTTCGCCTATTTAAATAGTCTAACCACGCTCCGGCAATTTTCCAATATATGGCGGCCATGACTCCACTTGAGTTTTTAGAGCAGTTTTCATCAAGGTTTTTTTCTGTAGTCATAGCACCGGTCATCCTCGCGGGGCCAGCATGATAATACCCATACCCACGAGCGTTACTGCCACGCCGACAAAATCCCACGAATGAGGACGAACCCCGTCCACACCCCAAAGCCATAGCAAGGCGACAGACACATAGACGCCACCGTAGGCCGCATAGACTCGTCCAGCATCGGTCGGATGCAAGGATAGTAGCCAGGTGAACAGGGCGAGGCTTGCGGCGGCCGGTAGCAGCACCCATACCGGAGCCGATTTTTTCAGCCACAAATACGGCAGGTAGCAACCGACGATTTCGGCGACGGCCGTGATGGTGAATAACCCCAGAGTGTAGAGAACCGACATCATTTCGATTTTGCTCTTCTAGTGATGCTCGTCAGCAGATGAATGCTGGTCAGAGTAATCTCGACAGGGTTCCGTCGGCAGTTCAATTTCGATGGTAGTGTGGGCCAGTTGATATGGCTCAAGGGCATCGGCCACCGCCGTCTTGGTGGCGGGGTATTGCGCTAACGGAAAAGAATCCCTCACCACCAAATGCACCGTTAAAACATGATGCTCTCCATCCAGGGACCAGAGGTGTTGATGGTGAACCTCGCTGATATGTTCAATGCCGAGCAGCGTTCGCCGAATCTCGTCATGCAGCGCCGGGTCTGGTGCCGCCTGGATAAAGAGTTTGCCGGTGGCCCAGAGGTTGCGGATTACATTTACCAGAATAAACAGGGTAA
>CAJXVN010000179.1 GCA_913060775.1 uncultured Gammaproteobacteria bacterium
CGAGATGTAGAGAGGTCTCGTGGGCTCGGAGATGTGTATAAGAGACAGGTTTTGCTTTCTGTCGTTTCTCTCCTGGCGGGCCGCTGTCTGTATTGTGGTGCCACTCGCCATGGTTTCCTATCTGGGCAACGCGGTGATGGTCTATATGGATATCGGTTTGAAAGTGTCAACACTGCCGGTGCTGGCGTTGGGTGTGGGTGTGGGTGTCGATTACGGTATTTATCTCTACGCCCGTATGCAAGCCTATCTGGGTGAGGGTAACAACCTTTACGATGCCTACTATGAAGCGTTAAAACAGAGTGGTACGGCTATCATTTTCACCGCAACCACCATGAGTATCGGGGTGATCACCTGGGCCTTCTCAGCGCTAAAGTTTCAGGCAGACATGGGCATCCTGCTGGCCTATATGTTCTTCGTGAATATGGTCGGAGCCATTGTCCTGATTCCCGCGCTGGCGCGGTTTTTTATTGGCGATAACCGAGTTATCCGGAGCACCATTACCGCTCATTAGGCTACAGATCCGTTAGACCTCAGGGCGGGTCGATGCCTGATGTCTAACGGGTCACTATTTTAGGTCGGGTGAATTGGGGCGCGGCTGGCGGTTTGCCAGCGTAGCGCCGTACATCCACCAATGTCGTTTGGGAGATCGGTGCCTGAGCCAGGCTCGAGGTGCCCTTGTCGAGCGTCAGGACGTTAACGTTACCGCTGTTATCGGGGGAACCAATGACGCCGGGTTCAATGGGATCAAACCAGGCTCCGGTAGATATCTGGACCACGCCAGGTCGAATTGTTTCGCTGACAATTAGCCCCGCCAGGCAGATGCCGCGATCATTAAACACCTCAACCAGGTCGCCGTCGGTGAGGCCTCGCCGTTTAGCCTCGTCCGGGTGCAACTTGATGGGTTCGCGGCCAGCTATTTTGGTTTGTTGACTGACTCGGCCAGGGTCGAACTGCCCATGCAGCCGCGCCGCAGGCTGATTGGAAATCAGGTGCAGGGGAAACCTTTGCGCCAACGATGAGCCGAGCCATTCCGCCGGTTCGATCCAGACCGGGTGCCCTGGGCAGTCGTCGTAATTGAATTCAGCAATGGTCTGTGAAAAGAGTTCAAATTTGCCGCTCGGCGTGCGCAACGGATTCGCATCCGGGTCCGCACGAAAGGGGGCAAAAGCCACATAAGGTTCAGTTGGTGGCGGCACTTCGTGGTAGCCCGCTTCCCAGAACTGATCAAATTCCGGCAACTCGATACCGGCTTTGGCACTCGCCTGCCGCGACTGTTCGTAGAGGTGTTCCAGCCAATCGTCGGAGCTGCGGCCTTCCGTGAAAGCCTCCTTTACCCCGAAGCGGCCGGCAAGATCGGCGTAAATATCGTACTCATCGCGGGCCTGATGTTGGGGCGCGACTGCCCGCTGCATGGCAAACAGATAGCGGTCGGTGGCGAAATTGGCACCACCAAAATCATTGCGTTCAAGGCTGGTGGTGGCCGGTAGCACGATATCCGCCTGTCGGGCAATGGGCGTCCACCAGGGTTCATTAACAATAACGGTTTCGGCTTTTTGCCATCCGCGTAATAACCGATTGAGGTCCTGATGATGGTGGAAAGGGTTGCCACCGGCCCACCAGATGGCGCGAATATCTGGATAATGACGATCTTCACCATCAAATTGATAAGACTTACCGGGATTCAGCAGTGCATCGGTAATGCGCGCGACCGGAATGAACTGGTTCACGGGGTTTTTGCCGGTGGGAACCGACATCACCGGTGCCATTTTGCGTGGCACCCCCAACCCTGCGGAGGTGCCAAATCCGTAGGCAATACCGCCGCCGGGCAGCCCAATTTCGCCGAGCATGCAAGCCAGCAGTAGCGCGGCCCAGTAGGGTTGCTCGCCGTGGTCCGCGCGCTGAATGGACAGAGAGACATTGACCAGGGTGCGGGATGCGGCCATTTTTCTGGCCAGGGCTTTAATCTGTTCAGCCGGTATTTCGGTGATTTCAGCCGCCCATTCTGCGGACTTTGGCTGGCCATCGCTGCTACCCGTGAGGTAGGGAATAATTGCGTCAAACCCGACGCAGTAGCGATTAATAAAGGATTCGTCCCAAAGCGATTCGGTATAGAGGGTGTGACACAACCCCAGCATCATCGCCGTATCCGTGTTAGGACGGCAGGGCAGCCAAGCGGCATTCATGGCATCGTCCATGTCCGTGGCGATGGGGCCAATGTTGATGAATTCAGTCCCGTTGGCTTTGGTGCGGGCGAGCCAGTCCAGACCTTCGTGGGCACCCACTCCTCCCTGGTCGGCCTGCATGTTTTTTGAAGGCACACCACCAAAGGCGACAAAGAGTTCCGTGTGTTCAGCAATGCTCGCCCAGGAGGTGGGTGCAAACAGAAACCAGGGGTCACCAAACAGGTAGGGGGCTAAATGAGTGATCGCCCCGGCGCTGTAGTTTCCTTTATGAAAGGTAAATCCACCGACCTGATTAAGAAACCGCTGCAGCTGCTTGGGGGCTGCGTGAAACTTGCCGGCGCTGGCCCAGCCGTAGGAACCCGCGAACAGGCTCTCATTGCCGTGCTCTTTAAAAACCCGAGTCAGTTCGGCATGGATCAGATCCAGGACCTGGTCCCAGGTCACTTCAACGAAAGGGTCCGCTCCCCGTCTGCTGGTATCACTCTGATGACCGTTTTCGAGGTATCCCTGTCGCACCATGGGAGCGGTGATGCGCAGATCGGAGTGGACCAGATCCGGTGTCGCCTCGATCATCGGTGAGGGATGGGGGTCCTTCTCAAAGGGTTTAACGCCCACAATTTGGTCGTCCTCGACAAATGCGCGGAACAGTCCCCAATGAGCGCCACTCATGACTTCCTGTTTAGCCATTATCCTCACTCCGAATAAATTTAAAGAACGGATACCCCAGGCACTGCACCGTTCCCTGTTTGTATTGGCAACCTCGATGCCGGGTAATTTTTTTAATGGTCACATACCCAGTCACCGTCATAAACACTATCATTGTTTTTCTCAAATGCATGGGGGAGTTTGCCCCTTGACCATCCATTCTATGAGCTGCCATGACCCCCGTTGAATTAATTATTCTTGCCGCTAGCGGGCTGCTATTTACCGCCATGGGATACGTTGCCGCGCGGATCATGTACCAGGCTCGGAGCCGGTTACGTGATGAGCAGCTTCAACAGCTGCAATTGCAGCTATCGACGCAACAGCAGTCCCTGGAAGCGCTGCCTGCTCTGCAGACTGAACAGGCGCGGTTACAGGAGCAACTTGGCCATGCCCGCCAGCAGGAACAGGTGCTGCAGGCAAGACTGGAGCAGTCAACGGAACAGGTCGCCCAGCTGACCCTGCAACTGGCGGAGCTCAAGCAACAGATCGGTGCCGCGGGTGAAGTTAGTCAGCAACTGCAGGCGCAGCAAGCGGAAAACCAGCGGTTAAATGAAGCACTGGTCACGCTGCGCAATGAACTCTCTCGCAGCGAAGAGGCGCGCCAGCACGAACAGCGCAATGCTAAAGAGCAGATTGAGCAGTTTGAAAAGACCCGCGCTCAACTCAAGCTGGAGTTTGAACAGCTCGCCAACAAAATCTTCGACGACAAGCAGAAACAGTTCACCACTCAAAACCAGCAGGGCGTGGAAGCACTGTTAAAACCCTTTAGTGAGCAGGTCAAATCCTTTCGGGATAAGGTCGAGCAGGTCTATGTGGAGGAGGGGAAGGAAAGGGCTTCGCTGAAAACCGAGCTGGCATCGCTGCAGAAACTCAACCAGCAAATCACTGAGGAAGCGTCAAACCTGACCCGAGCGCTCAAAGGTGACAAAAAGCTCCAGGGCAACTGGGGCGAGATGCAGGTGGAGATGATCCTCGAACAGTCTGGACTGCGTCGCGATCTTGAGTATTCCCGGGAAGAGAACTTTAAGGACGGAGAAAATCAGAACAAGCGGGTGGATTTCATCGTCCACCTGCCCGATAACAAGCATCTGATTATTGACTCCAAAGTCTCTCTGGTCGATTACAGCAATTACGTCGCTGCTGACGACGACCGGGATCAGGCGGCCGCCCTTAAGGGTCACGTCGCGGCGGTGAGAAATCACATACAGACATTAAGCAGTAAGGAGTACACCCACCTGAAAGGCGTCCATTCGCCCGATTTTATTATCATGTTTATGCCGATCGAGCCGGCGTTCAACCTGGCGTTTCTGGCCGATCAGCAGCTATTCAATAGTGCCTTTGAGCAGAACATTGTCGTCACTACTCCCACTACGTTACTGGCTACCCTGCGCACGGTGGCGAACCTCTGGTCCATTGAGCGACGCAATCAGAGCGCCCAGAAAATCGCTGACCAGGCGGCCAAGGTCTACAACAAACTGGTTGGCGTCGTCGAAAAAATGGAGAAATTGGGTAGTCAGCTTGAAACGGTTAACAAAACCTATGATGGTGCCTGGAGGAGTCTGAAAGAGGGACGTGGCAACCTGGTCGCCACCACCCAGACATTTCTTGATTTAGGGGTTCGGGTGAAAAAGGAGTTGCCCCGGTCATTGGTGGACGAGGCGGATCCGGCCTACCGCCCTGACGAGTCGGAAGAGGCATTATCGCCTTCACAGCGGATCGCACCGTTAATTGAGACGGCCCTTGACGAGGGCAGCGCCAGCGATGGTCAGTAGGGTCGCCCGGGTATTGGCCTATTCCTGGATATCTTCTTCGCGGTAATAACCGAGAGACTGATAGAGGGGCGCGTCACTGGTGCAAAACAGCACCCCGTCCCGGTCACTGGTGTTTACGTGGTAGTGGCTTGCCCAGGTCGGTAGCGCAATAACGTCGCCCCGTTGCCAGTCGAAGGTTTCACCTTCGATGACTATCTGACCACTCCCCTCGACGGCCAGGTAGACCGAGTTAGACGTATGTCGGTGGGGTCGGGTGGAGCTGCCCGCTTTGATCAATTGCAGGGTGCAACTTACCGTCGGCATGCAAGATTTACCCGTTAGGGGATGGGTGTATTCGATGATGGCTCCGTCGTAAGGGCTAAGGTGGTCGTCAGGCAGTTCATCGAGCGCCGGGCGCGCATCGGCCCAGGGAAACTTTAATAATGGCGACGGCGTGCCGGCGTCCCGCTGCCAGACCGGCGAAATCCCCGCATTGCCATAAGATTTGGAGGAGGCATTGACCACCTTGGTGATCTCCATGGCGTGGGTGTCGTAGGGGGAAAAGAATGAGGCATCAAGTTGGGCGGCCAGCGGTGCATCCAGGCAGTCAAACCAGACCGCATCGTCGTTACCTTCGTTGCCGTGACTATGCCAGGCCCAGCCAGGGCCAATCACCAGATCACCGGGGACCTGACTGATTTTTTCATTCTCGGCGATGGCGAACGAACCTTCACCTTCAAGCATAAAACGGACTGCGCAGGCGGTGTGGCGGTGGGTCGACGCCACCTCACCCGGCAATACCAGCTGAATGTCGGCAAACAGGGTGGATGTGGCCGCTGGAGCGCCATCGAGCCCGGGATTACAGAAACAGAGGGTGCGCCGTTCTGCTTGCTCAGCCGGCACCAGATCACCGGCATGAAACAGTTGTTCGCGAACCTCTTCATAAGCCCAGTGAAAAGGAATGGCGCGCGGCTGCGGTTTTACCGGCACTGCCTGCGCGAGCACTTCCCAGGTGGCGCCAAGGTTTCTGCCCGGTAGTCCGCCAAGAAACTCCTCGACGTTGGCTGGTTTAATATTCGATTTGGCGTCCATCGATTCTTCCTCCATAAACTCATGTCACCTGGTTGTTTCCTAGCTTACCGCGTATTCAGCAGGTGACCCCTGTTTCAACGACGAATATCAACTAATTAACCCCACCAGCAGGGCGATTGGGTTAGGCTAGAATGCTGCTATATCGAGTGCGCCAGAGCATCTCGAACAGACCTGAGAGGAGAGCAGCGATGAATGACAACACACCCGTTGAAGAGCAAAAAACTTATTCTGTTCAGACCGGCCATTTTATGGATCTCGAACCGGACATGGTCTCCGGCACCCGGTATGTGCGCCGGATGGTTGAAGGGTTGCACCACATGGTCTGCATCGTCGAAGCGGAACCGGGCTGGGTAACCAAGGGGCACGACCATTACAACGACGAAACCCTTTATATCCTGCGTGGACAGATGACCCTGGTCGTCGACGGTGAGACCATCGTTATCAAGCAGGGTGATTACATTTACATCCCTCCCAATGTTCACCATATGGGCACCGTTGGCCCGGAAGGCATGACCCAGCTAAAGGTGTTCAGCCCGCCGCGTACCGATTACATCAATAAGACAGACGATTACCTGCGTAATGCCTGATCGGGCCACCGCCACCCCACCCCTGTCTCTTATACACATCTCCGAGCCCACGAGACCTCTCTACATCTC
>CAJXVN010000180.1 GCA_913060775.1 uncultured Gammaproteobacteria bacterium
CCTCTTCGTCGGCAGCGTCAGATGTGTATAAGAGACAGGCCTTAGTAATATTCTTGATAATCTCACCAGCCTCATTGCTCGGCTCACCGGCCAGAACTCGCGTCACTTCCAGACCGCCACGGACGCCGAGCTGCTATCCGCGCTGAGAAGGCGTCACAATGTCACCTGCGGAAATACGGAATTTGACCAGCCATTGCTGCAACACTGGTTACTAAAACCGGAACAGGTCCGAGAAGAGTTGCTCCAGACCTGGGCTAAACCTTTTGAGACACTCAAACTAGCCGTCAAGCTAGCGCTGCAACTAATTCGAGAATCGGCGGGAGCCACTCCTTGCGTCGCCGAATCGGGCTTCTATCAACACACGCTCGACACCGACCAGCCGGCTCAAATCATTCGAGTTTGCCCGGATGACCCAGACTGTTACCCGGTCATCAGCGCCGGTCGGCACCGATTCACTATCCGTTTTATGCGCCAGAAAAACCTTGACCCGGCGCTGCAGGTAGAAGATTCGGTCAATTTCAAACTCATCTGCTGTTCGATATGACAACCATCACCTGCCCCCGCTGCCAGAAACAGACCGAGTGGTCGACAGACAACCCCTATCGCCCCTTTTGCAGTAATCGCTGCAAGATGAGCGACCTGGATGGGTGGCTTACGGAAGAATACGCGCTCCCCGCGAACGACGAAGAAACATCGGATTTACCTATCGACGACCATTGAATTTCTCCCTTCGCGCCTTTGTCATTATCATTTAGGCGCATTACCCCCGGGTTAGTCGTTCATCGCCCAGTGCTTTGATTGCTGTGATACTGGATGTTTCCAACGCGGCCAGATTACCGTAAGCGCTCACTAACGCATGCCAGTTTTCCGTTGAAATAAGCTGCCGGTCATCAGGCCGATTTAATAACGGCCGAAAATTGCGGAGCCGTTGTGATGCCGACAGCGGTCGGCGAAAGAACTGCATATCAGCAATATCAATCAGAACCAGCTGATTGTTTTCATTCCTCAACACGTTACCCAGATGCAGGGAACGAAAATAAACCCCTCGTTGATGAAGCTGCGCAATAAACTGCCCTAATTCGATAAACTGTTCTTTGGTCGGCGATTCTTTAACCAGATCCCGCATACTGCAGCCACTCACCTTCTCGTAACTTAGCAGGTGGTATCCACAGGATCGACAATGGGCAATTTCAAGAACCTCCACTGTGTTAAAACCCAGCGAGTCCAACCGCCTGGCGTTATTGGCGAATCTCACTGCATAGGGATAAAACAGCGCTGAACTCAACCACCGTTTGCGGCGGAAGAGCTTGTGGATTATCTTGCCATTGGGTGCCTCAACCACCTTGGGACCAATCCCATCAGCCTCCAGCAGCCGTGATTCAGCAATTAAATTTTTTAATGCCGAAGGTGTAATTTTTTTCATCCGTAATCTCATTGTTAAATAGCTCCACCCGGTACAGCTTTATTCACCCCTCCTCGAACCCGCTTCTCACCCAAAGCCCATTATGACTTACCCGCTCTACCTGATCGCCGGCCACCTGCTGTTACCGCTGATTTTTCTCCGCCTGTTAATCAAGTCACGTCGTAATCCACCCTACCGACGACGTTGGTCGGAACGACTCGGCTTTTACCAACAACGGCCAACCGTGCCACCGATCTGGATTCACACCGTCTCAGTGGGTGAATTTAATGCTGCAAAACCGCTAATCGCCGCTTTAAAAGAAGCCTATCCCAACTCCCCCTTGCTGGTTACCACGACCACCCCTACCGGGTCTGCTGCCGTTACCCGTTACTCATCTGAGCTTTATCACGTCTATTTGCCGTACGATCTGCCCTTGTTAGTCCGGCGATTCCTCCGTCACTGGCAGCCACGGGCAGGGATCATTTTTGAAACGGAAATCTGGCCAGCACTGTTCAGAAACACAGCCGCCGCCAATATACCGCTGATCATGGCCAATGCCCGCCTGTCAGCCAAATCAGCACAGGGCTACCAGCGGATAAAACCACTCATCGCCGATGCCCTGCGGCTTCCGAACGCCATCGCCGCCGCCACCGAAGAAGATGCCAGTCGGCTAAAAGGACTGGGCGCCGATCCACAACGGCTTAGCGTAATGGGCAACATAAAATTCGATTACCAGCTGGCCGACAGCATCCGCAAATCAGCAGCGCCTTTACGGGACGACGTCCTGGGCAAAGCACGACCAGTCTGGGTCGCCGCCAGCACCCACGCCGGCGAAGAAGCGCAGGTACTCCAGGCCCATGCGGCGATAAGAAAACTACTCCCCGATACCCTTTTGGTACTTGTGCCCCGCCATCCAGAACGGTTTAACGAAGTCGCCAGACTCTGCACCGGGCGGTTTGCCACGATTCGACGATCAGAAGGGGGGCACTGCACAATCAACACGGCCGTCTATCTTGCCGATAGTATGGGTGAGTTGCCGCTTTTCTACGCCGCTGCTGACGCCGTCTTTGTTGGCGGCAGCCTGGTGCCAACCGGAGGGCACAACCTGATAGAACCGGCAGCAGCTGGCAAGGCTCCTCTGTTCGGTCTCCACATGGAAAACTTCATCGAAATTGCGGAACGCTTGCTCGCAGCGGAGGGTGCGATACAGATCAAAAACGGCCAGGAGCTGGCCGAAAAAATAATTCAGCTGCTCTCAAACCCGGCTGACACAGCCCGCCTGGGCGCCAACGCTATGGCACTGGTTGAGCAGCATCGCGGCGCTGTTCAAGCTTTAACCAGCCTGCTCGCTAAACACCTTGAGCAACCATAGCCACCAGACTGTTTTGGACCCCCACCAGAGCGGCTTAGCTCACTCTACGGGTGTTGCCTCCGCAGCGGCGAGCCATTCATTGACCTCTGCAAGATCGTTCGGCTGCAATGTTCCCGCTGACTGTTTGAGTCTCAACGTATTCAGGATGTACTCATATCGTGACTTGGACAGGGCCCGTTTGGCTCGAAATAGTTCCCTTTGTGAATCCAGCACATCAACAGAGGTTCGCGTACCCACTTTAAATCCCAGCTCAGTCGCATCAAGCGCACTTTGCGAGGACACCAGCGCCTGCCTCAAAGCGGTTACAGAGCTAATCGAGGAGCGAATATTTAAAAAGGAGTCTCGGGTCTGACGCACCAACTCACGCTGGGCCTGCTCCAGCAAATCTTTGGCCTGGGTATGCCGATGACCCGCTTCACGGGTGCGGGAATTAACCAATCCGCCAGCAAAAATAGGCACTTTCACTTCGATGGCTAAATAAGTATCCTCGGTGCTCGTTTGACCCCCACCAAATCGATTAGCATTCGCCGAATCAAATGCCTGGGTCCCCACCAGTTCAACGGTCGGGAAATGTCCCGCCCGTTGACGCCGAGCATCCTGGAGCGCTGCCTCTACGGCGTAGACACGTGACTGAACACGGGCATTCTGCGCCAACGCGGTATCGACCCAGGCTTCAATATTTGCTGGTTCAGGCGTTAACAGGGGCGACTCTTTTTTTAATGTCGCCAAATGCTCAAAATAATCAAAGGTGATTTCGCGCAGCGCCTCCCGCGACCGTCTGGCAACGTTATCCGCGGTAATTTCAGCCGCCAATGCCTGATCAAATCGAGCCTGAGCCTCGTGAATATCGGTAATTGCAATCAAACCCACCTCAAAGCGCTGGCGGGCCTGCTCGAGCTGCCGTTCTATCGATGCCTTTTCAGATTGTGCAAACGCCAGGTCATCATCGGCGGCAAGCACGGCAAAATACCGGTCGGCCGCACGCACCATCAACTCCTGTTCCGCAGCGGTGTAGCTCGACAAAGCCTGGTTCACCAGAGCCCGCACCTGCTTCACCCCCACAAACAACGTGTGGTTGTAGACAGGCTGACGCAAAGTTAGCGCATAGCCGTGACTGTTATAAGTCTGCCGAGAAGGAAATGCGAAAGCTCCAACCGATCCTGCTGATCCTCGAGTCTTATTCTTGGTCGTATTACCCTTGACTTCAATGGATGGCAACAGCACTGCTCGTGCCTGCACCGGTAGCTCCTCGGTGGCCAGCAGGTTTTGCCGCTCAGCCCTCAAAGCCGGATCATTTAACACGGCCTGCTCGTAAACAGCTAACAGGTCATTACTCGACCAGGCCATCCCCGCGCTGGATAACAACGAAACTGCTAACACACTTTTTATCATCTTCATGATCAAATCCGTTTCCTTCATCCTTACTGAATAATCGAGGACACCTGAAACCTTCAATACAACGCGACGGTTGGATCAACCGTGCGCGCCCAGGCATCCATTCCTCCATCAAGATTCGTTATTTTTTCGAGCCCCTGCTGCTGCAGGTAATGGCCTACCTGCAGACTACGTCCCCCGTGGTGGCAGATACAGATGGTTTCCAGCTCCGTTGAAAGCTCTGCGATCCGCTGTGGAATTTGCTGCATGGGGATCGTGGTGACTCCGGGTAACGCGCATATTTCCACTTCCCACGGCTCCCGTACATCCAGTAATTGCAGCGAACTGGAGTCCTCTGTTTTCAGGCGCTCTGCCAGCTGTTTAGGGGTTATCGATTGAACCAATTTAAAGTTCCTAAATGACTAAAATGGATCAGGCCACCGGTCACGCCCCGCAGCCCTTATCTAAAACTGGAATTCTGTTTTCGGGTCCGCACCCTCAAAATAGGCGAATTCGGTCTCAAACAATTCTTCCCTGTGATTGCCGTCAGACTGCCGGGTTATACGCACGCATTTCTGCGGAGCCCGACGACCCTCGATGCCCACCAGCCTCCCACCCGGTGACAGTTGCGTCATGAACTCAGGAGCGATTTGCGCCACCGCCCCGGCAACCAGAATTCCATCATAAGGGGCATGGTTAGACCAGCCTTTAGTTGCATCGCCCGTTTCCACGCGGACATTAGTGATCCCGGCCTCCTGCAAGCGCATCCTGGCCTTTTCTACCAGTTCCTTGTCACTATCTACCGAGGTTACATAGGCAGCGCTGGCCGCCAGCAGGGCGGTCAGATAACCACTACCGGTTCCCACCACCAGGATATGATCATTGACAGTTGCGGCCACGGCCTGCAGTAGGCGAGCTTCGAGACTGGGTGCCAGCATCAGTCGGGATTGACTAAGGGGCAACATGGTATCGGCATAAGCGACCCCCCTGAACTTCGGCTCAACAAAGTGGTCTCGTGGAAACCGGCTTAATAGACCAACAACCTTTTCATCCAGTACGCCCCAGGAACGCACCTGATTCAAAATCATGTTGTCACGTGCCAGTTCAAAATCAGGTTGATTCATAACCTTAAGATACTCTCAAAATTCACCGGATCATGCTTACGCCATCACCGCGACAGGCGTAAAATTAAAGGGGCGCATACTATCACGTTTAACCCCCTCAAAGCGGGGTAACCTTTTGCTCGTTGCAACCGCCAGGGCGGCCATCAAGGAGCTATTTCCACCTTCTCAACCATCCACCATAACCAATACCGATGGATTCATTGACAACGCCTGTTTAGCGACCGAACATTAACGGGGGCGCCCCTGAAAACTATAAAAAAGGCACCCCCACAGAAGATGCCCGCTCACCCAAAGCGCAGAAGCGCGCCAACTGCTTGCCTGCTGCGACGCTAGTCAGTGATGACATCCCCCATTCCCAGTCGCGAGGAACTACTCATGAATGCCAACGACAAACTTTTCATCAACCGTGAAGCTACTTTCAATCCCGACTCAATTAAACCCTTCCCGGCTTCCCGGAAGGTTTATGTCGAAGGCAGCCGACCCGACATCCGGGTGCCGATGCGCGAAATAGCCCTGTCGGCCACGACTTCCCGCGACGGCGTTGAAGAACCCAATGATCCAATCACTGTCTACGACACCTCCGGCCCCTACAGCGATCCAGATGCCGATTTAGACATGCGCCTTGGACTGCCGGGGCTGCGCGACGACTGGATCGAGCAACGCGGTGATTCTGAATTACTGGAGCACGTCAGCTCACGCTATGGACATGAGCGTCAGTCTGACCCAGCTACTGCCCATCTGCGGTTTGAGCATACTCGCCGCCCCCGCCGTGCGCTCGCCGGTAAAAACGTCACCCAGATGCACTATGCCCGCCAGGGAATCATTACACCGGAAATGGAATTCATTGCCATCCGGGAAAACCAGCGGATGGAAATGGTCACCGACCCGTTATTGACCCAGCAACATGCGGGTACCAATTATGGCGCCTCGACACCAAAAAAAATAACCGCGGAATTTGTCCGGGATGAAGTCGCCCGCGGCCGCGCCGTCATACCGGCAAACATTAATCACCCCGAAATAGAGCCGATGATTATTGGCCGAAATTTCCTGGTAAAAATCAACGGTAATATCGGTAATTCAGCGGTCTCGTCATCCA
>CAJXVN010000181.1 GCA_913060775.1 uncultured Gammaproteobacteria bacterium
ATCTACACTATCCTCTTCGTCGGCAGCGTCAGATGTGTATAAGAGACAGGGTTCCCGGGTCATCAGTGGCAGATCGCCCTGTGTCGCCAATGCGGATCGCACCTGGGCTGGTACTTTAGCCAGGCGGACGAAAACTCGTTTTATGCGTTAATTTTCGACCGAATCACCGATTAGCCGGACGCATCGCGATTTGAGTTAATAGAACCGAACCAAAGCAGCCCGCCAGCACCATGCCACCGCCCACCAGATGACTGGGCAAAAGCTGCTCGCCAAGCAGGCTCACCGACATCAACACCGCAATGACTGGCACCGTGTTCATGTAAAGCATTGACTCGGCCGGCCCGACAACTTTCACCGCAAAATTCCACGCCAGCATTGCCAGCACCCCGGGGAAAATGGTGATGTAGGTCATACCCGCAATTGCCTGCCACCCCCAACGCGCCGGTACCGACTGGGCTTCCCAGCCGGCCATTGGCATGGCAATCACCGCCGCCCAGATGGTAATCATGGTGGTTAGTTCCAGCACGCTTCGCTGACTCATCACTTTTCGGCCAACGACCGAATAAGCGGCAAAACTCACCGTCGCCAACATAATCAAGATATCCCCGCGCGCCAGCTCCGCCGCCGCCAGTAATTGCCAGTTACCCTGACTGACAATCACCACTACGCCCGCTAGTGAGATCAGGCCGGCGATTAACTGACTGCGTTTTATTGGGCTACGCAGGTAGATAGCGGCCATTACCATGGTAACCAGCGGCGCCGTGGCGTGGATCAAACTGGTGTTGATCACGCTGGTCATCCGTACGCCAAAATAAAGCAGCCCCTGATAACCCACTACGCCGGTTAACGCCATAAACAGGCCGATTCCCAGCGGTTGCCATTTCAATCGCTGGTCTGGCTCAATGATCCGCAGGAGCACCAGAAACAGTAGCGCCGATGCCGAGCAACGAACCGCCACCACGTGCCAACCACCCAGATAATCACTCATCATTCGAGCCACCACCATATTGCCCGCCCAGAAAAAACAGGCAGAGGTTAAGGCGAGGTGCGCTTTAAGTCGTGCAGAGATCATCAAGTTTCCCGGGTTATAGCGAGGAGGCTGATCTTTAGTGATTAGGGCGAGTCGATTTACAGTAGAGTGACGCCATCCCATAGCGGCGCGCTAGCCTAACAACAATCGATAACGAAGCGCCAGACCCAATCCTGTAGCGAACCGCGCTGACGACCTCCGACAAAAAAACGGGCCTGACGGCCGGTGGTGAGCGACTTGCGTGAATTGCGAAATTCCGCGGATGCCGATCAGCACTCGCAACCCTGAACGGATAGGGTCAAAATGTCTGTTTCTACCGTCATTGGCGAAACAATGGCGCCGTCACCTTCCCTGTCACAGAGATTTATCGACCAATGAAAACAGCCCGATTCCCGATGATTGCCGTGGGGCTTGGATTACCCCTGCTACTGGTAGTAATTATCGGCAGCAAAAACGACGCCGATGGAACAACGGCCCTGCCGCTACTTACACTATTAATCGTCGCGGAGTTCGCCGCCGTGGTGAACCTGATTGGCGCCTACATCGGTTATCAGACTCTGAGAACGGATGGCTTCAAATGGATTCCGCTGGCCAATACGCTGCTTTGTGTGCTGCTTGCTGTGGAGTTTGCACTGCTCGGGATCGACCTCTGGCCACTCTAGGAAAAACACCTCCCCACAATTCAAACCGGACGGCAAGGGTTTTCGGTTAGCCGGTAACGCCCTCCAGCCGGAGACGAAACTTCTCGCCGCCAAATTCCACCGTATCACCGGCGATCAACTTTTTCCGCTTACGGGTCTCCACCGCACCGTTCAGTCTTACCAGGCCGTCGCTGATGACCAGCTTGGCCTCCCCGCCGCTCCCGACCAGGCCTTCAAACTTGAGCAACTTATATAGCTCGACGGGCTCACTGCGGATCTCAACTTCTTTAATAGTCATTCGATACCTGAATATCTCTTCATGGTGATGCCTGCGACTCCGCCAACACTATCCCGACCGATTTGGGTGATAACAAAATTGCTTACACTGGCCACGCGATCTACAGCGGTCAGCACAAACTCGGCCTCTGGCCGCTGATTATGACAAATCGTCGATCCTCACCGACAGCCCTGGTCAGCGGAGAAGAATAATTCCAAAGTGTTCAAGACACGCAAAGTCGCCTCCAGGCTACCGCAAATCCTTGCTCTCTTTGAATGCCTGACCGCTCCGCATTTGGCAACACCCGGTTTCGAGTAAATCTTGCAACGGGAGATTTCAACTAAATACCGGTAGTGGTTGCGAGGCTGCTCCCTCATAATGAGCCGGTTCTCCTCGTTGCGCCTAATCTGCTAAAGATATACCCATGCCCACCAGCCTGCGTCTGTTCAGTTCAGTTTTTTTGTGGAATTTCGGTCTTGGCGTCAGCCACATCGTGATCCCCCTCTATGCTGGCCATCTCGGTTTTTCGCTGGTGACTATCGGCAGCCTGTTTGCACTGCCGGTTATCCTGCAGTTTGTCCTTGGCCTGATCAGTGGTGCCACCACCGACCGTTGGGGTGGCAAGGCGACCCTCGTGATCGCCTGCGGAGCACCGCTGGCGGGCGGACTAATTTTCTCGGTCGCTGATTCGCTGATGATGATGTTAGCGGGACAGATGGCGATCAGTATTGGCCGGGGAGTGTTCTGGCCAGCCTCACAATCCATCGCTAGCGTGCTGGACGGCGACCGCAGCGTGCAGATGGGTCGGCTCAATGCCTCGGTCAGTATGGGCCAGATTCTCGGCACCGCTGGCGCTGGACTACTGCTGGCTGCCACCGGGTTTATCACCGTCTTCCTCACTTTTGCAGCATTGAATCTGCTGGCGTTATTAATCTGCCTGTTGTTACCTCAATCGAAAACTGAAGGTGAACCGCCGAAAGGTGGGCTATTTGGCGCCTTTGGACCCCTGCTAAAAACCCGCCGCATCTACTATGCGCTGCTCTGCGCCTACATCTGTGCTCAACCAGTATCACTGGGACAATCGTTTCTACCGCTACTGTTCGAAGCCAACGGTTTTCAGCCGGATGAAATTGGCCCCATCCTTTCCCTACGGGCAGTGGGCGCAACCTTTTCTGCACTGCTACTGGCCAAAATCATTGGCTCCGGCCGCGGCCCCCTACTGGCAGCCCTGGGAGCATCAGTCATTGGCATTGGGCTGATTATTGCCGCGCGGGCCGACAGCGCAGAATCGGCCGTCGTGGCAATGACCTTTATCGGCATTTCAGCCGGCCTGCTTCTGCTTTTTTATCAACTGCTGGTTAGCGAACTTTCTCACGGCGGCAATCGCGGTACCGCGCTGGCTATCGCCGGTTCCGGGTGGAGCTTGTCCCACCTTACCGCCCCATTCATTGTTGGCCTGATCGCCGAGGGCACTGGACTAGAACAGGCCTTTACTATCTGGGGTACCGGTCTCTTTGTGCTGGGACTGCTGATGGTACCACTCAACCGCTGGACTGCCGTGCCTGCGGAAGCCGGTGGTCTAACGGCTAAATAATGGCCTACTAAAACCCGTGCAGTCCTTGCGTGTAGAATGGGGTACAAAAATGGCCTCAAAACACCACCAATAAAAGCTTACCCTTGCTATGAAACCAACCCTGAAGCTCGCCCATTGCTCCGATATTCATCTCGATTACGAATACTACGGAGGAGATCGCAACCTGCACCTGCACGACTACTATCGCGATCTGTTCGGCAAACTGCTCGACGATATTCGAATCGCGAGCCCTGACGCGATGCTGCTGGCCGGCGATCTGTTTGACCATAACCGGGCCGCCGAACCGACGGTGAACTGGGCCATGGAAATGCTTGGCAAACTACCCTTCCCAGTGGTCATGATTCCGGGTAACCACGACTGCCTGGTTGAAAATGGGGTTTATTTGCGCCACGACTTCAATAACATCCCCAATGTCACCCTGCTGGATCAGGAACACGGACAGGTGGTGGAACTGGCTGAACTCGCCCTGCAGGTCTGGGGTAAAGGCATGATTAATCACACCCCGGATAACGAGCCGCTGGCAGGCATGCCGGGGAAATCGAACCACGCCCACTGGCATATCGGCATGGGCCACGGCATTCCAGTGGCCAGTGGCGACATATGCATGAACTCATCACCGATTCACGAAGCCCAGATTGACGCCAGCGAGTTTGATTACCTGGCATTAGGGCACCTGCACGCCATGCGTGATGTTTCCACGGCGCAAACACCTGCCTTCTTTTGTGGCGCGCCTGGACCCATTCAGGAAGATCATGGAACCTGGCTGATGACGACGCTGGAAGATGGCCAGGCTGTGGATGTCCAGAAACAAGAGCTGGATCTAAACCGATAACTGGAGAAGCATTTGGAATTTTCAACCCTTGTCGACCTTCGTCACAGTGTCAAAGAGTATGACAGTAGCGCCACCATCAGTGACGATCAACTCAAATCCCTGTTTGCCAGGGTGGTCATGTCCCCCAGTGCATTCAATCTACAACACTGGACTTTCGTCGTCGCCCGGGATCCTGCGCTAAAACAGGAACTGCAGGCGGCAGCCCTCGGCCAGCCGCAGGTCGGCAGTTGTTCTGCGGTAGTCATGGTTTGTGGCCGGCTGGATGCCCACACTGGCGTACGCGACGTGTTTCAGGGCGCCCCCGACGAGGTGGTGGAAAAAATTGATGGCATTGCCCAGCACATTTATGGCGGCAGCGAGCAGATGCAACGCGACGAGGCTATTCGCGGCGCCACCTTAGCCGCAATGACGTTGATGTACGCGGCCACTGATCAGGGGCTGCAATCCGGCGGCATGATCGGGTACGACCCGGACGCAGTAACCCGCCTGCTGGAAATTCCCGATAACTATATTCCAGTAATGATGGTGGTTCTGGGCACCAGTAACGGTGACATGCCACCCCGTAGCTCCCGCCGGCCGCTGGATGAAGTAGTGAAACTGGAAAAATTTAGTGGTGCCGGACTCAGCTAACGGGCACCGGCTAAATCGGTTCAGACCGGATCTATTTTGATCAGATCAATTCTGGTCTAATCAATTCAGGCCTGACCATGGTGACAAGCCTCACCATCTAACTCACGGTTTCCACTCGTTTTTATAACTTTCCCGGGTTCGATACTATGAAACGCTTTCGATTTTCGCCCGCACTGAGCAGCCTGTTGCTGCTGTCATTGCTCCTGTCCGGTTGCGGCATGCAGAGCATTCCCACCGCCCTGAATGACGTCGAAGCCGCCTGGTCAGAGGTGCTCAACCAGTACAAACGCCGCTCCGATTTAGTCCCCAATCTGGTTAACGTGGTCAAGGGCTACGCCAGCCACGAGAAAGAGACTCTACAGGCCGTGGTCGAAGCCCGCGCTAAAGCCACCCAAGCGCAGGTGCCCGGCGATCAACTCACCCCGGAGGCGATGGGCCAGTTTTCTCAGGCGCAGGCCGGTTTGGGATCAGCGCTCTCGCGGCTAATGGTAGTGGTCGAACGTTATCCGGCCCTCAAGGCTAACGAGAATTTTCGTGATCTCCAGGTGCAGATAGAAGGCACTGAAAATCGCATTACTGTCGCTCGCAATCGCTACATTCAATCGATCAAACGGTTCAACAATCTGGTCACGGTACCGCCGACCTCCTGGTACAACTCCCTGTTCCTCAAACACGAGAAAAAGCCGCAGTTCAGTGTTGACGATGAAGCGGCCGTTAAGCAGGCGCCGGTTGTGGAATTCTGATGGTAAAAGCCCTCCGTTGGGTCACCGTTACAGCACTGTTATGGATCGGATCAGCCACCGCTCTGGAAGTACCTGCCCACAGTGGCCCGGTGATTGACCTGGCTGGCGTGCTGAGCCGCGCCGACCAGTCACGGATTGCCGCCAGCCTTATGCAGTTCAGGCAGCAAGTGGGGCCTCAGTTACAGGTCCTGGTAGTGCCTGCCCTGGAGGATGAAACCATCGAAAGTTATTCCATCAAGGTGGTGGATAAATGGCAGCTTGGCTCTAAACAGAAAGATGACGGCGTACTGCTACTGGTGGCTACCGGAGACCGCAAAGTTCGAATCGAAGTGGGCCAGGGGCTTGAAGGCGAACTGCCCGATGCACTGGCCGGACGAATAATCCGTGATGGCATCCTGCCGCTATTTAAGCAGGGCCAAATGGGTGCTGGCATTGTCACCGGCCTGCAGATGATTGCCGAAAGCCTCGGTGGCACCCTGGAAAACATTCCCGCTACCCAGAGGCGCAAATCTAGCGGTGGCATTGGGAAACTGGGGTTTTTACTCTTCCTGGGTTATTTCCTGATGGGCCCCGGCCTGTTC
>CAJXVN010000182.1 GCA_913060775.1 uncultured Gammaproteobacteria bacterium
CAGCGTCAGATGTGTATAAGAGACAGCCACACCAACGCGAACCGCACCGTGTTCGGTTTTGTGAGGCATTTCAGCTGATTCAAGCTTTACCACCACCGGGTATTGAGACACCGCCTGAGCACTACCGCCGTCAGAATCGGCAAGCACTGCAAATTCAACCGGTGCCAGCCCAAACTCTTTCAGCACGGGAGCCATTTCCGGGTAGGTCGCGATTTCATTGCCTTGCCAGGCGGTAGTCGCGTCGCCACACCAGCCTGCGGGCAGGTAGCCCGGCTTATCAAAATAATCCCGCATTGCCGCAAGGCCACGGGCCATGGTTACGCCACCATTGACCATCGGCATGGGGTCGTGTTTCACCCATTCGCGGTAGGTTTCTTTAATGGCCGTCGCCTCGATGGAGGAGGCGAACACCGGCTTCTTGACCCGCCCCGCCCAACCGGTAACCGGCGCATAAAAACGCTCGCCGCCATCCCAGTTGCCGAACATGACCGTCACCGCATCGTATTCGTCGCACTGAATCATCTCGTTGACGATATCGAAATACGCCTCACTCCAGGCATAGATCTGCGCGGTAATATCAAAGGGATTGTTAAAAGTGACGTTCTCGACGTAATCCGGCAATTTAGAAGTTACTCGCTCCGGCAATGGCGGAGTCGCAATGCCCTCGTCCGCCAACACGTCGGCCGATAATGCCGACCAACCGCCAGAAATACTGATCACTGCCGCTGACCGCACCGGCCGCCAGGCCCGTTGGTTAATCGCGGCAAACATGGAAGCGCGATCCAGGGCTTCATCAATGGTGGGCGCGTAGATTGCCCCAGCTGCCTCAACTGCGGCCTGACTCACCGCACCCGTAGTGGTAATGGCGCCGGTATGACCCAGCGCTGCATTACGGGCACTTTCACTACGACCAACTGGCACCACCACTACCGGCGTGTTGTTGGCACGACACGCCTGTACCGCCTCGACAAAGTGGGGGTAGTCACCAAACTGCTCAACATAGGTCACTACTACCTTGGTGTCTGCATTGGTGGCCAGATAGTGGAGCGCATCGGTGAGGGCAAAGTTAACCTGATTGCCAGTGGAAATCTGATAGCTGATGCCCATGCCCCGGTCCCAGACGGATGCACACATGGCACCCATGACACCGCTGCTCTGGCCCAGCAGCGCAACATTACCGCGCTGATAAGGGCGATTGATCGGCCCGGTCCAGAGGTGCAACCCAGCCCCGGCATTGATGAACCCGTTACAGTTGGGGCCGATGACGATCATGTCTAATTCATCGACAACCTTGCGTAGCTCGGCCAGGGATTCAGGGTCTTCAAACCCGGAAGCGAGTACATAGGCGGCTTTACAACCCGTGGCGGCGACTTCTTTAAGTACCCGCGGGACGTGCTTGGCACCCAACAGAATCGCGGCAACGTCAGGTTTTTCCGGCAGGTCAGCAACACTGGGAACCGACTGGAACCCCAGCACGGAGCTTCTGGAAGGATTCACGACATAGGTGTTTCCCTGAAAACCTTTGGTTAACAGGCCCTCAAGAATTTGTCGGGACCAGAGCGTATCCGGGGAGGCGCCGATGGCGGCCACCACTTTAGGGTTAAAAAACTGCTCAAGGGTTTCCTGATCGTAACGGCCTGCTTTTATGCTCACTGAAGATGTCCTGATGGTTGAAATTGTCTGCAATATCCGTTGCGCACGGATAGACGATTATTTACTGGGCAGCGCGAGAATCTGATCCACCAGCGGAGTCAAAACCTCGGCGCTCAAATGGGGATGAGAGGTCATGGGAATGGGCCCCCACACCCCGCCGCCGCCTTTAATGATTTTGCCAACCAGTGTCTCAGTCACTGGCTGACCCCGGTAGCGCTCGGCAATTGACCGATAGCTGGGTCCAATGCGCTTGTCATCGACTGCATGGCAGGCAAAACAGCCTATTTTGCTTAACTTTGCCTCAAGTGCCGAGAGTTCAGCCAGTTCGTCAGTCACTTTAATCGCCGAGGTTGCAGGCGCCTTTTCGGGTGGCTTAACCGGGGCAGAAACGGCCTGTTCCGTTGGCGCCGGAACCGCTTCAGCCTCCGCGTTCTCATCATTGGATGGACTGCAGGCGGCGACAAAGATGGCAAGCATACTGACCAGCAACATCTTAATTTTCAATTTGTTCTCCTGGGTTTTTCTCATGGGTAAACGATAGAAAAACCGGTGCAGGGACTCAGGACACCTCCCAAGCCCCTGCACCGGCCATCAGTATTTAGTTGATTTGGGGGTTGTCCCCGGGATCAATCATCACAAAGCTGCTCGGACCACTACCGATCGGCATGTGCGAATAGGCGGTCCAGAGATTGCCGGTTTTTCGGTCAAACGTAATCATACGCAGATAAGCATGACTACTCGGCAACGGAATGTGGCCAATTTCGCCGGTTTCTACGTCGTAGCGGTAGATTACGTCGGCGTTACTGTTACCAATCCAGACGACATTACGCCAGCGATCCCACAGGGCTGAATAGGGGGCAGCGTTGGGATCAGGGAGGTCCACCTGCTTCACCAGTTTATGGGTCCGGGTGTCATAAATATCCATTTGTCCGGAACCAAACAGGGTGACATAGAGGTGATCATTGTCATCGATCGCGACACGGCGGGGGCCCTTACCTACTGGATAATCCTGCCAGAAAACTAATTCACCCGTTTCAGTGTCAAGCGCGCCCAGACCGCCGGTCAACTGGGTAAACCAGACTTCCTTGCCGTCACCGCGCAGAGCGGCACCGTAAACGGCGGCACGAAAGGGCTGATTGCCCTCTTCCAGCGGAATATCAAACTCCTCAACGTCACCCGTCTCCGGGTCCAGGCTGGCCATTTTATTTTTACCAATCAGGGTGAACCAGAGTTTGCCGTTAACATCTTTAGCCACCTGAAAACTGGAATTAAGCGCAATGTCATGGGCCACGGCACCTTCGGGAAACTGATCGTAAGCCTTCCACTCTTCGGTAACCGGATTAAAACGGTGCACCACATCGCCCTCGATATTGGCATCCCAGATGAAACCGTCAGCATCGTCGTTGAGAGTATGCGGGCCAGTGGGACCATCAAAAGGAACCGGGTAAGGAACCTGGTCCGTTGGGTCATTTGGGTCGACCCGGAACAGCCGGTTTTTCTGTAAGTCAGCTCCCCAGACATAGGGTGACGCCGGGGTCAGCGCAATTTCTCGTATCAGCGATGTTTTCGGCAGATGGTATTCCCGGATTTGAGTTTGGCTATTAGTCAGGTTCGGCCCCTGCGTATAGGCATAGCCTTCAGCGCTGGTGAAATCGCTCGGCATATGTTTGCCAAGATAGTCCGATATCACCTCTTCATCATAAAGATTAAACAGGCTCAAATCGGGATTCATCATGGTCTCGAAATCCACGTATTCCGGGCTCACCTTGCTGCCATCGGGACCGATTTCAAACACCTTGATACGCATGTACTGGACCATCGCTTTCCAGGAATTAATGCGGTCTTGTTCACTCAGGCCGGCAAGGTTTTCAGCAAAACTGCGCATTTTTGCCGAGGGCACCTGATGGCAGGAAGCACACTGCAGTAATGCCAGTTCACGGCCATGGCCGGCTGGCATTTTTTCCATCCAGACCGACGCCGGAACCGTCGCTGCATCCATGCCTGCCGTCATGACAAAGTCCTGGGTGACCGCGCCATCGCTGATTGATGTTAAAGGCACCTGCCGTGCTGCGGGTTTCGTCGTGGTATAGCCTCCGAGGGTAGCTCGAATGGTCATCCCCTCGATACTCTCCAGATCAGCGATTCGGTAACGACCCTGCGTATCGGTAAAAACGGTGACGGTGACATCACCCGGTTGCACATCACCATTGTCGACGGAGACCATCACCTGGCTCAGGGCTTTCCCATCACCGTTAGTCACTTTGCCGGTTACCTCAATGGCAATACCGGGGTGGGCAAGCAGTACGCTGACAAAAAACAGACACAGGGATTTTAATTTCATGGTGGTATCTCGGTTTTGTTACCAGTCTTTTAGGCTAAAAGCGCCCGTTCAGCGTGCTCAGAGAGCACCGTCAGTTTCTCCGCCGGACTGCTTTCAGGCACGTCGGGATCTTTAAATAATTCGACACTGACAGCCGCTTCCATAAACATCAACGCCATATAGAGTAGTGGCTTGGCCGAGTCCGGCAATTCATCCAGATCCCATTGGTCAAGATACTCGGCTATCGCCTCCATACGCGGCAGCAGAGTCGAGTAATAATCCGTCAGCTCGGCCATGGTGGCGCTGATGCGTCGGGTCATACGGGCACTTTCAGTGGGCTCAGCCCAGCCTGACAGGTGCTCTAAATCCGCAAACTCTTCGGGTAAACGATCACTCACTTGATAACTCTCCCGTTCTAAGAACCCGATCGCCGCCAGGTCGGTCAATACAGACGCAGACTCTGTCTATGACAACTCAGGCATACAGCGATCAGCAAATAGCTCAATGGTGCGATTGACCTGCCAGGGTTTAAGGCCGGCAAAATCGGCCATCAGCGAGATTTCGCCGAAATCAAACTGCTTCTTAACTTCCGCTATGCGTTCCAGAAACCCTTCCGGAGTACCCACAAAGGCAAGTTTGGAGTCGATCACCTCATCGTAGGTGATGGACTCAAACGCGCTCAAGGCTCCGCTGGCATAAAACTGATAACCGGCGGCATTGAGTTCTTCTCGCTGCGCATCGGTCTTGATACTGGCCTGGGGCACGGCCAGGTTGCGGTAACTCTGAATCATGTCGGCTTCCGCTTCCTTGCGGGCTACTTTTTCATCATCCGCCAGATAACAGCAGGTGACGTAACCAATATCCGGCTCGTTGCCAAATTTCTCACAGGCGTCGAGATATTTGTGCACCGCGTCGAGGAAAATATCCACCGGCGCCGGGCCACCCACGACAATACCCCAACCTTTTTCTCCGGCCAGCTCAAAAGACTTACCACTGGTGCCAGTCAGGTAGATTCGCGGACCATTTTTTTGCAGCGGCTTGGGCACGGCGGAGACTTCAGGGATTTTGTAGTACTCGCCGTCGTAGCTGAAACTCTCTTCAGTCCAGGCCTTGTGCATGATTTCTATCGATTCTCGGTACTTCACCGCACTGTCAGCCGGGTCCAGCCCGGCAAACCAGTGCAGCCAGCCGTGACCACGGCCCACGCCTGCCTCCAGACGACCGTCACAAATCAGGTCAGCCATGGCGATTTCCTCGGCCAGTACCGTCGGATTGTGGATCGGCAAGGTGTGACACATGGCTCGAAACCGAATGTTTTCGGTCACCTGGGAGAGCGCACTAAACAGGGCCAGTGGGTTTGCCGAGGTCGAAAAGGTTTGAAAAAAGTGATGCTCCAGAGCCATGAACACGTCGTACCCCAGCTCATCGGCACGACGGCCATGCAACAGGGTTTCGTCCAGCCGACGCTTATAGTTATCACCCTGATTAACCTGAATTTCCGTGTAGACGCCGAAGTCCATTTTTTTACTCAAAACTTTTTCCTTGGATTAATGATGAGGGTTATGGCGATCACTCGCCATTGACCTTTTCGGTCACCGTCTTGTAGAGGTGGCGTACGGCCACTTCCTGATCAGACAGGTGGATTTCACTGATGCTGCCGGCCATTAATGCGGCATGGGTCACCTCATTGGTTGCCAGGTCTTCCCGCGACAGGTCACGTAACACGACCTTGCTGAATTCCTGACTGATCATTTGTGACGGCTTCACGGGTTTGGGAAAGTAATAAGCCAGCTCGTAAACCGTTTTATCCTGCGCAATCGGCCAGAACGCATCCACATAACACCAGCCGGCGCCAACGTTAATCCGCGAAAACGGGAAAATAACATTCAGGTCAAACCCCCAGTTCTTGGCTTCGCCCTGCCAGGTTCCCGGGCAAACCTCCTCGTTACCCACGCCCTGGGTAAAGGTGGAACCAAACTTAAACGCCAGCTCCTCAGTGGGGGAGAGTTCGTGCTCGGGCGCACCCGGAACGGCGAGAGACTGGTTGCCATTTTCCTGCAGCTTTATTTTGGGGATGTGGCAATAGGGATTATCGTTGCCGGTAAACGCATCCGGCGCTGAACGTTTATGCACAAACGCCACGTGATACCCCTCCTGAAAGGCATTCATCGTGGTTTTCCAGTTTGCGTCGACGTCGTACCGATAACGACCCACGCATTCCAGGCCATCAAACGGAAAAGGGGCCAGATCCTCGTTGAAGTCGTTCATCGCCGCTTCGAGTGCCTGGTCCGGGGTTTCATCGAAATTGATAAACAGAAACCCTCGCCAGATATC
>CAJXVN010000183.1 GCA_913060775.1 uncultured Gammaproteobacteria bacterium
TCGGGAGGACAATCTATCCTGACAATTTACGGACTTTTAGCACTGTTGCTGACACTGTTGCAAAGACCCACCGTGGCCACTGTGGTCATGGGTGCACGCAATGAGTCTCAGCTTCGCCAGAATCTGGGAGCCGTTGGATGGAATCTGAGTCAGGAGCAGATGGCCCGGCTTGACCAAGTCAGTTCGGTGACGCCGCCTTATCCCTATTACCCTTATCGAACGCAGGAGGGGTTTGCCCGTGTGAATCCACCTTTGGTGTAGCCTCTGAATAGCCTGCTGCGAATGCGATAACCACGAAACCTTGATCGTTGGCGTACCGCACCTGTTTTCTCACGAAGCGGGGAATTCACCCCAGTAGGTGCATTTAACGACCCCGGAATACTTATTCGCACCTCGCCGGCCGCCCAGGGCCCTACTGGCTTTGGTGGCTCTGAACCCATCATCGGGTGTGATGTTCTGTATATCGCGAGGCAATTTTTTCTGCAGCCGGGAAACAGAGAGAATTCCAATCAAGCCAATGAGGCGACGTTGTCTAATCTAATTCTCATAGAAGGTCGAATATCACATGAACGCAATCAACAAGTTCTTTCTCGTTTTTTCTGTACTCGCTTTCTCTGCATTCGCGCAAGCCGAAGGTGTTAGCCAGGGCGATATCGAGCGCGGCAATAATCCTGCAGTTGAAACTGCCGAACTGGGCACTGGCAACTAACCGTCCAAAACGACAATGGGCGGTCCAGGTGGGGCCGCCCGTGCATTTTTGATACAAAGCCCTCCCTCTTCGATCCAGTTTCTGCATTTCCCGGCCCTGCCCTTGCAGCCATCCCTCTAGCGCTGTTTTAGCGTTGATCACCCATCGACTCAATAAAGGCGTCGACCTCCGACTGTGTGTAACGGGGGGTAATGTGTTGCGGACAGTTCCAGTCAAAGGCCTCGACCCGAATGATCATGCCCCTCTCTATCTGGGCTTTATAGCTCTCGTCCTGTAAGTGGTCGAGAATTGATGGTGGCTCAGGACCAACCAGTGCCATCCTGCCAAGCAGTTTTAGTCTCCGCTGATTCGGGTAGTCCATCAGGAACAACGCAACGCGGTCATTGGTAAGCACGTTGCCAGTCGTGACGTACTGGCGGTTGCCCGAGTAGTCCGCAAAACCAATGGTCGACTGGTCGATGACCTTCAAAAATCCGGCTGGCCCGCCCCTATGCTGGATGTAGGGCCAACCGGTTTCGCTGACACTGGCAATGTAAAAGCTGTCCCGGGCCTCGATAAACACCCGTTCCCGATCCCTGAGCAGGTTGTTACGGTCTGGTCCGGTTTCAATGGACGAGTAACCGGTCCGACTGCCCATTTCCTCCTGAACCTGCTTAACCGTACTGGTAAAAGCGATTTCCGCAAACTTGTGCGCCATGTTGAGCTCCTGAGGTTTTCATAAATCTGTTTTCCCATTTACTACCAGTAACTCTTCAGGCTCAAGTGTTACGTCGTGTCGTCACTAATCTAAAACAGGCTTAAGGCCAAAACGTAACATGCTGCTCGAGGCCCGTGTCGAAATCGTGGCCGGCGGCGATAAAGCAGGCCGTTATAACCAGAATACCGGTTACTCGAACCCTTCCAGCACTATTTTGCCCACGGCCGTACCGGACTCCAACTCCGAATGCGCCGCACGTATGTTTTCAGCGTTGATTACCCCGAGATTCTTGCCTGCGGTGGTACGAATGTGGCCCTGATCCACAAGACTCGCTACCGTCTCAAGAAGTTCGTGCTGCACCTGCATGTCATCGGCGTTGTGCATAGACCGGGCGAACATGAATTCGATGTGTAAGGACAGGCTTTTCGGTTTGATTTTCATAACGTCCAGAGACACGGGGTCGTCAATCATGGCAATCCTGCCGAACGGCCTCAGCGCTGCCACATAATCATCGAAGTACTGGTCGGTGGCGTTCAGGCTGGCCACGTGAGTGATCGGGGCAATTTTGCCATCGGACACCAGTTGTTCGATTTGCGGCAGCAGTGGCTCGCGGTGATTCACGACGAAATCCGCACCTAGCGATTCGACCCATTGCCGGGACTCGGGCCGGGATGCGGTGGCCACCACGGTGGCACCGGTCAGCGTTTTTGCCAACTGAATCAGGATCGAGCCGACACCGCCGGCTGCACCAACCACCAGTATCACGTCGTCGGTTGGACTGATTTCCTCTGGGGGCTGCTGTTCAAGACCCAGGTGGTCGAAGAGCATTTCCCAGGCGGTTATAGTGGTCAGAGGCAGTGCTGCCGCCTCTGCGTCGTTCAGGCTGGCGGGTTTGCGGCCCACAATGCGCTCGTCCACGATCTGATACTCGGCATTGCTACCCTGCCGTGTAACATCGCCAGCGTAGTAAACCTGGTCGCCTGGCTCGAACAATGATGCGGCCTCTCCCGTTGCAACGACTTCCCCTACGGCATCCCAGCCCAGTACCTTGGTCTCACCAGGCTCCGCTGCAGCCCGTTGACGTACTTTGAAATCAACAGGATTGACGCCGATGGCCCTGACACGGACCAAGAGGTCCCTTCCCTCGGCCGCCGGCTGAGGTAGTTCCACGTCTTGAAGGGATTTAGGGTCATCAATGGGTAAAGATTCAGTGTATCCAACCGCTTTCATGTTTCTCTCCAGTGTGAGTTGGTAGTGGCTAACAGTGTGATCCCTCTTTACACTAAGAAAAACAGCCTAATCCCATAAACATAATCAAATAATTTTTGAAAATGAACTTTGACGATCTGACCGTTGTGCTTAAAGTGGCCGAGTTCCGCAACATCACCGCGGCTGCCACCAGCCTGGATATGCGCGCTGCGACGGCGAGCGCCGCCGTAAAACGTGTGGAGCATGAGTTAGGGGTAGAGCTGTTTGTCCGCTCTACCCGTCAGTTGCGGCTCTCGGCCGCCGGGGAGAAATACCTGCCCCAATGCCGGCAGGCGCTGACACTGATGGATGAGGCCAGACAGAATATTCGCTTTGGCACAGAAACAGTGGCGGGAGAAATTCGGCTATCGGTGTCATCCGATCTGGGTAGAAATCGCGTCGTGCCCTGGATCGACCAATTGATGACATCTCACCCCGGGCTGAGTTTGCGGGTACAGATCACCGACAGCAATGTGGACTTTTTTCGGGATTCGGTTGATATGGCCCTACGGTATGGCTCACCCAGTGACGCCAACCTGTACGGGTTCAAAATCTGTGATGTCCCCCGACTGCTCTGCGCAACACCCGATTACCTGAACCAACAGGGTACCCCCATTCATCCACATGACCTCACGGGTCACAGCGGGCTTTTCTATCAGTTGCAGGACATTCCCTACGACTTGTGGACCTTCAAACGGGATGGTGAGGAATACCGGGTGAAAATGAGAGGCAATCGGGCGTCCAACGACGGCGATCTCGTTCGGCGCTGGTGCATCGCCGGGCAAGGTATGGCGGTTAAATCCTGCCTCGATATATCCGATGATCTGCTGTCCGGCCGGGTGATGAACGTCATGCCCGACTACACGCCACCGGTGTCAGAGCTGTGGCTGATCTGCCCGACGCGACAATCCATCACACCTGCCATGCGCCTGCTGCGGGACCACCTGAAACAGCAGTGTCAAAGCCTTATAAACGCCATGACTAAACGCGGCATACTGCCAAGCCACGATTAGACCGCCTTCAGGTGCCGGCCACAGGGCGAATTGGTCATGATGTCGTGCCAGCGAGCCTGGAGCAGTCTTTCGATATGATTCCTGATCCAGATAATCCCCGGTTCTCTATCATGGCGTGCGTGCCAGATGAGGTAGAGGCTGGTTGGGTCCACATCGAAAGGTAGCTCCCCCATCCATAACCCATCGACGAATCCGCAATCCTGGCTGATCAACTCAGGAACGGCCGCGATGAGATTGGACTCCCTTAACACTTGAGGAACGGACGCAAAATGGTTCATTGTTGCGGCGATACGCCTGCTCTGCCCTTTTTGATCAAGATAACTGTCAACAGAACCGTGTGCGTCGCCCGACATGGTAACCAACAGATGCCGGGCTTCCAGAAACTCTTCCATGGTGATTTGCCGGCCTGCCAGCGGGTGGTCTGCCCGCATTGCGAGAACAAATCCGCTATCAAGAAGCCAGGTACTCCGCAAACTGTAATCGTGCTGGTTAAGCACGCCAATCGCGAGGTCAACGTGAGCTGATCTCAGGTCGTCGTAGCTCCCTTCAGGTGTATAGGGAACGGCGTGTACGTCCACGCCCGGCGCCTCACGCTCAAGCAAGTCAATAAGCTGACGCCAGATCATCTCGACGATGACGTCGGTTACTGCAATGCGAAACGTCCGCCGGGCGGAGGCCGGGTCAAACTGCGTAGCGCTGACGGCGTTTGTCAGCGCGAACATAGGGTCACCCACCTGATCCCATAGACTGAGCGCATAGGAGGTGGGTTCGATGTTGCGGCCCTTTCGCACAAAGAGCGGATCATTCCAGATCTGGCGCATCCTGGAAATCGCATTTGATACCGCAGGCTGCGTCATGGCCAGGCGATCCGCCGCACGAGTCACTGAACGCTCCGTCATAATGGCATCGAAGATGTACAGCAACTGGAGCTCTTGAGTTTTCATAGTAAGTTCTCGGCGTAACTATAAGTGCCCTTTAACGAACGTTCTCAACTGGCTGAGGCTCCCTGCCCCGGCATGTTGGGCAATCACATCGCCATCCTGAAACAGGGCCAATGTCGGAATGCCACGGATACGCATTTTTGCAGTAATCTCCGGGCTATCATCCACGTTGACCTTGGCAACGGTCAGTTGCTCACTGAACTCATCGGCGATGTCCTCAAGCAGCGGGGCTACCGTCTTGCAAGGGCCACACCAGGGTGCCCAGAAGTCAACCAGAACTGTCCGGTCGCTCTGAACAACCGCTTCTTCAAAATTCGCATCGGTTACATGAACAATGGTCGTCATAATATCTGCTCCTGAATGGAATTGCTCACTTTCAATACTGGGTCCTTTAAGCTGATAGCACTAATTTCAGTGCCATATAGATCCCATTTCTCACAATGATGGGTTGGCATAGAGCGCCGTTAAAGGCGCTTACTGAATACCAGCCCACCCCACGCAAGCGTGCGGTTTCCGGTCCCGCTCTTAATTTCGGAGCTCTGGACCCGGAGCACGTAACTCAACTCGGTGCCAGCGACGAAACTGTGGGTATAGCCCGCCCAGATTTCCGCCAGGAGCACGTTAAGGTCGTTGGCACCCAGTTCGTGGTCGGAGTGCCTGAATTGGCCTTGAAGGAACGCATTGTAGGCCCGAGCTTTAACAGACACGCCGCCCCAGAAATAGTGCTCCCGGCCGCCAGGGGCCGCGACTCCCGGCGCTCGTTCGCCGTAGGCCATAAGCTCAGGGTTGAAACGATTGTCCGGGGAGGAAATGAGCCCATCCCGAAAAACAAGCGCGGCACCAAACTCAGTCAAATAACCCACCGACCCGAAATACGTGACTTTGAATTGCTGGTCCGGCCGGCTTTCATCCAGATACTGATGATAGGCAGCGGAGTATCGGAATGTTGGTTCCCCGCCATTGGAGACCTGATGGTCCCAGCCGTTGGCACGGTCACTTCCTACCACCTTGTGAACCGCATTCTGACCCGATTTAAAAACATCCAGGCCCAGCACTCCGACGGTCATCGAGGTGGTCCACCCGGAATCGTCACTCAGGGTCCTGTAACTATGGCTTGACGATAAATAAACGAGGCTGCTATAGGGACGATCATCCCGATCGATATCCCTCGCCTTGATTTCCTCAGGGGTGAATCCGTAGATGCCAAATTCCAGGGCTGCACTTTCGGGCTCGTTAATATCTGCGCCAATACCCGACAACACGAACCTGTCCAGGTTTTGGCTGATTCCGGAAACCGGATTTTCCAGGAAGTCCTCCGAGTTTGAGGAATAGGTTATGGCCACACCTGCGGTGTAATCCCGATCGGTTTGGGTGGGTGCAAAAAGATCATTGTCCGTAGAAAGCGCAATGACAGAATCAGAGTTCTCAGCATGAGCCATCGGAGACAAAACCAGAACAGTGAGAAAAAGTACAAGCAGACGATGAGACATGGCCAACTCCGAAAGACGATAGGTCGGAAACAAGTTGGCTGCTATTTTTCAACTGAACGCCTTGCGCGACTAATCAGGGCTCAATATTGAAAACATCATGTATTTTGATGAATAGGTGTTTGTACCTGTCTCTTATACACATCTCCGAGCCCACGAGACCTCTCTACATCTC
>CAJXVN010000184.1 GCA_913060775.1 uncultured Gammaproteobacteria bacterium
TCAGATGTGTATAAGAGACAGCAATAAATCCTGGTGCAATTGCGTTGACGGTTATGTTTCGACTGGCCACTTCTCGTGCCAGTGAGCGGGTCATCCCTCCCATACCCGCTTTTGCCGCCGCGTAGTTTACCTGTCCAGCATTGCCCATGCTCGCGACCACTGAACTCAGGTTAATTATTCTACCCTGACGCGCCTTAATCATGCCTCGCAGGAAGGCCTTGGTAACCCGATAAGTCCCGCTTAAATTCGTGTCGATAACCTCATCCCACTGCGGTTCCTTCATCGACATCATCAGGCCATCCCGAGTTAATCCCGCATTATTGACCAGAATAGTCACCGCATCGAACTGTTCACCAACGGTTTTAGCAAACTGGGTAACGGATTCGGCATCGCCGATATTCAGCACCAGACCGGCACCCATCAAACCTTCAGCTTTCAGGTGGCCAGCCACCGCGTCGGCACCCTGCTCACTGGTAGCTGTGCCCACCACGGTTGCCCCCGCCCGTCCAAGCTGAGTTGCAATGGCCTGACCAATCCCCCGGCTTGCTCCGGTAACCACCGCAACCTGCCCTTCCAGTAAACCACTCATTTATTTCAGCATCCCAAATCAACTGGTATCGAAAAATAGTGCCGCATCATCCTGGTGTGCGCTCCGCCAGCATCCATTTTAACTGGAAGAGGTAGCCGCCAGCGCACTGGCCAGGGAACTTTGATCCTGCACGCCGTGAAACTCAAGGTCTCGAGCGATTCGTCGACCCAGCCCGTTCAGCACTTTCCCCGGCCCACACTCAATCATGCCGTTAACCTGCTGCTCGACCATATTTTCAACCAGTTCGACCCACCGGACCGAACCAGTAATCTGCCGCACCAGGGCATCTTTAATCAGATCAGGTTGTTCAACAATGGCCACATCAACGTTATTAACCACTGAAATTTCCGGTTTATTAAATTCTATGCCGACGAGTAACTCAGCCATCCGCTCTGCAGCAGGGGCCATGAGCTGGCAGTGAAAAGGGGCTGACACTGGCAGCGGAACCACCCGCTTGGCACCCGCTTCGATAGCCAGTTTCCCGAGCTGTTCGACCGCCCCTGCTGTCCCGGCAACCACGGTTTGCACTGGCGAATTATAGTTCGCTACCTGCACGGTCCCGGTATTCGCGGCCGATTCACAGAGCTCATTAATGGTCGACGGTGCTAGATTGAGGATTGCGGCCATGGCACCTTCACCGGCCGGGACTGCCTCCTGCATATATTCGCCGCGCTTTCTGACCAACATCACGGCGTCAGCAAATTTGATCACACCGGCACACACCAGGGCACTGTATTCGCCGAGACTGTGACCTGCCATCAGTGTTGGTTGAGCGCCGTTTTGGTCTAACCATACCCGCCAGGCCGCAACACCCGCCGTTAGCAATGCGGGCTGTGTGACAGCAGTCTGTTTCAGCGCCTCTTCACTTCCGGTGGTAACCAGCTCCCAGAGATCAAAGCCAAGTACGTCACTGGCTTCAGCGTAGGTCTCTTCGACCACCGGAAAAGCGGCAGCGAGATCTGTCTGCATACCCACTGATTGCGAGCCCTGACCCGGGAAAACGATCGCTATAGACATATCAATTCAGGAATTATTTAGAAAACTATTAATAGACCGCGAGCGCGGATCCCCAGGCAAAACCGCCGCCAAAGGCCTCCAGCAGTATAAGCTGGCCGCGTTGAATGCGGCCATCTCGACACGCCTCATCGAGTGCTAGTGGCACCGAAGCCGCCGAGGTATTGCCGTGCCGTTCTATCGTTTTAACCACGCGATCATCTGGCAATTTCAATCGTTTTGCCACCGCGTTGATAATACGAATATTGGCCTGATGGGGGATTAGCCAGTCAACGTCGCTACGCTGTTTATCATTCGCTGCGAGGGCCTCCTCGACCGATTTGCCGAGTTCACGAACAGCGACTTTAAAAACCTCATTGCCTTTCATCAACATATGGGGAGCTGGGTCGTAGCCCTGATCGTAATCACCGCTCACCCAGCCAGGCACCTCCAGTAGATCTTTATAGGCACCGTCCGCGTGTAGATGCGTGGACAACACGCCGGGTTCGTCGCTCGCTTCGAGCACTAGCGCACCAGCCCCATCGGCAAAAATCACACAGGTGCCCCGGTCCTGCCAGTCGATTACCCGCGACATGGTCTCGGTACCGATCACCAGAGCCCGTCGGGCCATTCCGGAGCGGATAAAGCTATCAGCGGTTCCAAACGCGTAAATAAATCCAGCACAGGCCGCCTGCACGTCAAACGCCGCACAACCGTGGATGCCGAGCCGTTCCTGCAGCAAACAGGCCGTACTCGGAAAAACCTTCTCTGGTGTACAGGTGGCAACAACGATCAGGTCAATATCGCTTACCGAAAAACCGCCCCGGTCCAGCGCCGCTAATGCCGCTTTTTCCGCAAGGTCGAGCGAGGTCTCCCCTGGCGCAGCAATGCGCCTTTCACGGATACCGGTTCGCGCCACTATCCATTCGTCACTGGTATCAACAAGTTGTTCCAGTTCGGCATTCGTCATCACCCGCTCAGGCAGGTGACTACCAGTACTGGCAATACGGGAATGAGTCATTGTTCAACGCGCTCAGCAAGTAGTTGCAGCACGCTCTCACCGATCCGTTCAGGCACCCTGCGACTACTCTCCACCAGCCCGGCCTGCAAGGCATAGCCAAAAGCCATTGCATCTGCCGAACCGTGACTCTTAATCACGGTGCCACGCAAGCCTAGCAGGCTGGCACCGTTATAGCGGCGATGATCGATCCGGTCGCTAATTTTTTTTAGTACCGGTCGAGCAGCCAGGGCAGCAAGCTTACTACCGGCGGTGCGAGTGAACTCCTCGCGCATCAGATGACTAATCATCCGAGCAATGCCTTCACTGGTCTTCAATGCAACGTTACCGACAAAACCATCGCACACCACCACATCAACCGTGCCTTCGTATATGTCATTACCCTCAACATAACCGAAATAATTAATATCACAGGCACGCAATTCTTCAGCCGCTGCCTTAACCAGGTCATTGCCCTTCATTTCTTCTGAGCCAATATTCAGCAAAGCCACCGTGGGGTTCTCAACGCCGCCCACCGCCTCAGCCAGCACGGAGCCCATGATGGCAAATTGCACCAGATGCTCAGGACGACATTCAGAATTGGCACCGAGATCAAGCATGACGGTACTACCGACCATCGAAGGCAGAAACTGGACAATCGCCGGTCGTTCAACACCTGGCAGCATTTTTAGCACGAAGCGGGCCATCGCCATGAGAGCGCCAGTATTTCCGGCACTGACGCAGGCCTGGGCATCGCCAGACTTAACCAGATCAAGCGCAACGCGCATCGACGAGTTTTTCTTGGTACGCATCGCCTTGGTTGGCGTCTCGTCCATCGCCACAACCTGCTCACAATGGCGAACCGTCACCCGGCTTTCCAGCGATTCGAAATTGTCGGGTAATTCAGCGCGAATAGTCGCTTCATCACCAGTCAAAATCACATTGACAGCAGGATGCTCCGCCAGAAAATCGAGCGTTGCGGGAACCAGAGTAGCGGGACCCAGGTCCCCGCCCATCGCGTCAACCGCGAGGGTGGATTTCAACTAATCGGCCTTGTTGCCTTCCACGACCTTACGTCCGCGGTAGTAGCCATTCGGGCTCACGTGGTGCCGTAAATGAGTTTCACCGGTAGTAGGCTCAATAGACAGAGCTGCGCCCGATAGAGCGTCATGGGCACGACGCATGCCACGTTTGGAGCGAGTTTTACGATTTTGTTGAACGGCCATGATGGCTCCTAAGCTAATGTTCCAGAAAACAACTAAATATTCAGCAGGGATACTGAACTAAATACACTATTCGTCAGCGGACTTTTTAAGTGCCGCTAACACTTCAAAAGGGTTGGGTTTATCTAATGATGGTTCTATCGACTCTCCAGCCACCGGCCCGTTTAAGGCGTTACTTGAAGGCGACTGACACTCGCCTACGTCATGCAAATTAACCGCTGGTAACTCCACCAGTAGTTCGTCCTCGACCAACTCAGTTAACGACACGCCATCACCGCTAACAATTAACGGATCCCACTCATCATCCACTAGATCAGCCGCCTCTTCATCTGCCACCAGCTGCAGACCCACAAAACAATCGAGCCTCATTTCCATCGGCGACAGACAACGCTGACACTCCACAATAATTGACGCACCGACTTGCCCGGTAATTACCCGTAAACCCTGCCCCTCAAGGGAGAACTGGAGGTCAACTTCAACGTCAGTCAGCGGTTCCAGCACCACTGCCTGCAATCGGGCCATCTGCTTCATCGACAGGGTGCCACTAAGCACTCTGCCCTGCTCGCAGAACCCCTTGGGGTCAATTAATTCTGGGAGACCGGTGGTCATAAGGGCGCGGATGATACGGACGCACTGCTGCAGTGTCAAAGCCGGGCTGGCCAGCCACCTTCGGATGGCTGAAATAGCCCGCTTATCGCCTGTCAGGCAGCGAGGATTTCCAGACAGTCAGCTGGCACTGTGCTCATGACTGTTACAAGCGCTACTCAAGCACCAGCGAATCGGTAATTCCTAATCGGGTCGCAATCACTTCACCGACCGATGCACCCAGACTCCGGCTAAAACGATCCAGGTAATTTTCACCCACCGTAAAATCAACAATTTCCTTAGTTTTGACCACATCCCGTGCCACGGTGCCCAAACTGGCTAGCTGGTCCACAAGGCCAAGCTCCAGACTCTGCTCGCCACTCCATACCAGCCCGGAAAAAAGCAGCGGGTCATCAGCCACGACTTCCCCGCGACCTTCTTTAACAACATCGATGAACTGACGGTGGATATTATCGAGCACCGTCTGAACATGGGTGGCCGCTGCCTCATCGACCGGCGAAAAAGGATCAAGGGCGCCCTTATATTGACCCGCCGTCAGCAGGCGTCGCTCTACGCCTAATTTGCTCATCGCATCAACAAAACCAAAACCATTCATTAACACGCCGATAGAACCAACGATGCTTGCCTTGTCTGCAAAGATTCGATCACTGGCTACCGCCACGTAATAACCTCCGGACGCGCAGACGTCATCAATCACCGTGTAGAGCGGTACCTCCGGGTATTTTTTTCGTAACCGCAACATCTCGTCATGGATTTGGCCGGCCTGCACCGGACTCCCCCCGGGGCTATTAATCTTCAGGACAACTGCTGCGGAGTTTTTGTCTTTAAACGCCTCTTTCAAACCCTTAATCACCAATTTCGCACTGGCTTCAGTCTTGCTGGCAATTACCCCCTCCATTCGAACCACCGCCGTATGTTTCTCGCCCTCCTTACCACCGCTGGATAAATCTTTCGGTATCAGCATAAAAGTAATGACCAGCAGGTAGCATAAAAATGCGAGCCGAAAAAAAACCGACCACCGACGACTGCGCCGCTGCTCCTGGAGAGCCGCCCCAGCCAACTGCTTCAGCGCATCACGCTCCCATCCTGCCTTATCCGGACCCGAACCTGTCTCTTCACTCATTCCGTTATCCACCTAAATAATTAAAAAGGGTTACGAACCTCAGGAACGAATCTCCTGACCCGCTAGAAAACTCAGACCACTAATGGACTCTATGCAGCCTACCGCCCCCTCTGCGAGCAAATCATCGGGTTCACCAGCCCCCGTCGCAACAGCGACACTGACCATACCGGCATTAGCCGCCATCTGCATATCCATGACGCCATCGCCCACCATCAGCACCTGGCGAGCGCTGACCCCGGTGTAGTCAGCGATCTCCTGCAACATCTGCGGATGTGGCTTTGAATGACACTCATCCACCGTACGGGTCGTCACGAAACGATCTTTGAGTCCACTTTCAGCCAGCGCCCGGTCAAGGCCACGGCGACTTTTACCCGTTGCCACCGCCAGCAGAAATCCAGCATTTTCGAGATCGTCAAGCAGCTCAGGAACCCCGGAAAAAAGGGTCACGCTACGGTGCTCTGGTAACAGGTAATGGTGGCGATAAGCCTCGACGGTTCGCTCTATTAAAGAAACCTCAGCCCTGGGGAAAAGCACCTCTACAGCCTCAAACAGGCCCAGACCAATAATGTCACGCACCGCAACATCAGTCGGGGCCATGAGCCCGACGCTAGTCGCCGCAAGCTGCATGCAGCTGACGATGTTGTCGATAGAGTCGGCCAGCGTGCCATCCCAGTCAAACACTACCGTACGCACGTCAGCCAGATGAGCGTAATGATCATCAATCCAGCGCATCGATTAT
>CAJXVN010000185.1 GCA_913060775.1 uncultured Gammaproteobacteria bacterium
GAGATGTAGAGAGGTCTCGTGGGCTCGGAGATGTGTATAAGAGACAGGTTGAACACCTTGTTAGCTGCCGGTTTTCGTCGCTTCCAGATCTGCATCATTTTCCTCGATCCATTTTTCAAGTTGATCAAATTGCTCTGCCCACACATCGTTATACTCAGATTCAAACGTTCTCATCACCAGAAGCATTAGCGGTTCGTGTCTCTCCGTCCACATCTCGGACCAATTATTTGAAAAATGCGTTTCGATGTCATCGTGATCGACTTTGCTGTAGCCGGAACAGATTCCTTCCCAGTTGGGATGAGCGCTTTCGGAAAGTGAGGCATACATATCTTCTATCCCCGGATAGCGCTTATTACAATGCCCTAATATCGTCTTTATGTTTAAGGCTTCAAGATTAGTCGTTCCATCGCGAGAACCAAGTAATAGGCTGCTGGTTTTTTCAGAGAATTGATGGAAGTTTAGTTTACCGGCCAGAACCTCGGCTGTTTGTTGATTTAGATAGATCAAAATTGCGAGGGTTTCTATCGCGCCTCGTATCAGAATACGGCTTCCAAGGACATGATTCGCTTTGTGCAGAACGTGCGCTTGGGATAGGAGATCTTGTATCCGCCAGAAAGCGCATTCCCGGAGCGCCATACTTCTGAACGGCACTTTCCATTTGTATACAGTTTTATTTCTAGACCATAAGCCACCGACCGGGATGCTCTTACACAGAATTTTGCCCCAGATGTCGAGAGCTTCGGCGAGTTTGTCCATAGGCAGCTAACAGTTGATTAGACAGAATCTAGGTTGGTCGTACTAGACAGAGTCCTAACGCCCACCCGCTGGTTTAGGGTCGATGAATTCCCCCTCACCGGCCCCGGCAAGATTCAAAAGACGGCGGTGAAAACAAAGTGTCTGGCGGGGGATTTTACCGGACTTTAGCGGCACCCAATTGATCTATTGAATGTTGCCCATCCGACAAGTACGGGGGCTGCCCATAGACCTTGCTGTCGCGGCAGCAGGATCTCTGTCATGATTCGCTGATACTTTTGCCAAGTTACTGACATATCTGCCCATCTCGGACGGTCATAACACCAGACCCGGAATCGGATTCAACGTCGCAACCAATAGTAATGAATATTTTTTACCCCGATTACTTCAATTAACTCAATTGTGGAGTCAACTCAATGCTTGACAGCGTTCAGGACTACTACGGCAAGCAGCTACAAAGCTCCGCCGATTTAAAGACCACCGCCTGCTGCGATGTCAGCGCGGTGCCGGATTGGCTGAAGCCGCTGTTAACCGAAATTAATCCGCAGGTGTTATCGCGCTACTACGGCTGCGGGCTGGTCTGCCCGCCGCTGCTCGAAGGTTGTCGCGTACTCGACCTGGGCTGTGGCTCGGGGCGCGATGTCTATGCCCTGGCGCAGCTAGTCGGTGCTAAGGGCGAGGTGATTGGCGTGGACATGACCGATGAGCAGCTCGCCGTCGCCCAGGAACACCAGGCCTGGCACGCCGAGAAGTTCGGTTTCGACAATGTCCGCTTTATAAAAGGCTACATCGAAAAACTTGATGAGCTTGATCTGCAGCCGGGCAGTTTCGATGTGATTGTTTCCAACTGCGTCATCAACCTGTCACCGGATAAGGCTGCGGTAATGCAGGGTATTCATCGGCTGTTAAAACCAGGTGGCGAGTTTTACTTTTCTGATGTTTATATCGACCGGCGCGCTCCAGAATCGGTGCGCAACGATTCGGTGCTTTACGGCGAATGCCTCGGCGGCGCACTTTACTGGAACGACTTTTTGCGCCTGGCCCACGGTGGCGGTTTTGCCGATCCGCGGCTAGTTGAAGATCGGCCGCTAGAGATTACCGATAATGAATTGTTGGCGCGCACCGGCAGGCTACAGTTTTTCTCCGCCACCTATCGATTGTTCAAGCTCGACGCCCTGGAAACCGCCTGCGAGGATTATGGTCAGGCGGTCATCTATCACGGCACCATCCCCAACCTGCCCCACGGTTTTCTGCTCGATGCCCATCACGACATCGAAACCGACCGCATATTCCCGGTGTGCGGTAACACCTGGCGCATGCTGCATGACACCCGCTTTGCCGATCATTTCACTTTCATCGGCGATTTCAGACAGCACTACGGCATTTTTGAAGGCTGTGGCACCGCCTTACCGTTTGCGAGTGAAGCTGCGACCGGTGATAAAGCAGCATGTTGCTGACAGCGGCTGAGGATCATCAACCAGATGAAGACAGTCGCCTGTCTGTTCTGGTGGTTTGTACCGGCAATTCCGCTCGCAGCATCATGGCTGAGGCGCTATTTAACTCGGTGGGCGCGGCTCTGTTTGTCGCTCACAGCGCCGGCAGTAAGCCGCTTGGCCGGGTTAATCCCCTTGCATTAGCGCAGATCGGCCGGCTGGAGTCGTTGCCCGGAGGTTACCGCAGCAAAAGCTGGCTGGAATTCACCCGCCCCATCGCCCCGAAATTTGATGTAATACTCACTGTTTGTGCTAATGCCCAGGCCGAAGCCTGCCCTATTTTTGCCGGTAATTACCAGCATGTGCACTGGGGTCTGCCGGACCCGGCGGCGGTAACTGAAGGGGTTGATGCCGCCTACCAGGCCTTTGCGGTCTGTTTTGCCGAACTCAGGGCGCGCGTCTGTCACCTGGTAGATAGCCGTCTTGGCAACCCAGAGCCGTTAACGACTATCAACATGATGAGGGAACTGGGGATACGCGGCGCGGAGCCTGGCCGGAGCCTTCGATGAAATCAACCCCCATTCGGCGAAATATCTGGCCATGACTGAGCTGCTGGAGATAGAACCTCAAATACGGCTGGCGGCATTTCTCGGCCTGTTTGCGGTAATGGCCGGGTGGGAAATAGCTGCGCCGCGACGGCCCCTATCCGTCAATAAAACTTACCGCTGGGCTAACAACCTGGGGTTGGTGGTGGCTAATAGTGTGCTGGTGCGGGCTATCTTTCCGACAGCAGCGGTAGGCGTTGCTGTGTTTGTTGAATCACGGGGCTGGGGGCTGCTCAACTGGCTTAATTGGCCTGGCGGGCTGTCTGTTCTCATCGGTATTGTGCTGCTCGATTTCGCCATTTGGGGACAGCATCTAATGTTGCATGCCGTGCCGGTTTTATGGCGCCTGCATCGAGTACACCACGCCGATCTGGACCTTGATGTGACCTCCGGATTGCGTTTTCACCCGGTTGAAATATTGCTGTCGATCTTGATCAAGGCCGGCATCATTCTGTTGCTCGGCCCGTCTGCGGTGGCCGTGCTGCTATTTGAAATCCTGCTAAACGCTACCTCTATGTTTAACCACAGCAATGTCCGTATACCAATTAACCTAGACCGGGCGCTGCGCTGGTTGATCGTGACGCCGGACATGCACCGGGTGCATCACTCCTGGTACCCGCAGGAGACCAACTCCAATTACGGATTCAACCTGCCCTGGTGGGATCGGCTGCTGGGCACCTATCGGCCTCAGCCACAGGACGGCCACCTGGCCATGACAATCGGCGTCAAGCAGTTTCGCCATCTCGGTGACCAGCGCCTTGACCACTTGTTGGTTCAGCCGTTTACCAATGGTGGCTAGGACTCACCCGCCTTTGACCTTTAACAACAACCAACGGAGTGTTGGCTAAAACAATTTTGCTGCCCAAGCAACTAGCAGGTTACAGGTCTTCGAGTGGCCAAAATCATTATCGAATCGGAGTAGGTTATGCACGCCACCCTGCCGTTACTTGAGCAGACGGATTTTCCAGCGATTCACCGCAGGCAGCTGAAGACCCTGCAGGTTAATCTTGGTTACCGCTGCAACCAGAGCTGCCTGCATTGTCATGTCAACGCCGGGCCAACCCGCACCGAGATGATGGATCGGCAAACCCTTGATCTGATCGTACCGGTACTGCGGGCGCGCAAAATTTCTACCCTCGATCTGACCGGTGGCGCACCTGAACTGCACGAAGGTTTTCGCGATCTGGTAGTTGCGGCCCGGACTGCCGGGGTTCACGTTATCGACCGCTGCAATCTCACCATTGTGTTCGAGCCAGGTCAGCAGAATTTGGCCGAATTTTTGGCGGCCCACCGGGTGGAAGTAGTCGCCTCGATGCCCTGTTATTCCCTGGAGAACGTCGATAAACAGCGCGGCAAGGGCGTGTTCGACAAGAGCATCGCCGCTCTGCAACAACTAAATGAATTGGGTTACGGGGTCAAGGATAGTGGTTTGATCCTTAATCTGGTCTACAACCCACAAGGGCCAGTGCTGCCGTCGGACCAGCACGCGTTAACCGCTGATTACAAACGCCAGTTGCGTAACCATTTTGGTATCGAATTTAATGGGTTGTTTGTATTGACCAATATGCCTATTAAGCGCTTCGGCTCCACGCTGGTCTCCAAAGGCCAATTTCATGGCTACATGAACCTGCTGAAGACAAATCATCAACCGCGTAACCTGGATCAGGTGATGTGCCGATCGCTGGTTAGCGTTGACTGGCAAGGTGATCTGTACGACTGCGACTTCAATCAACAGCTTGGCTTGAAGATTGTGGGTCAGGCACGACCACATCTGCGTGACTTGCTGACCGGCGATATTGATGGCAACCCCATCAGCGTTGCCAATCACTGCTACGGTTGCACCGCTGGCAACGGTAGCAGTTGTGGCGGAGCACTGTAGAGCGACACCCCGATGAAGAAATTATCTTTATTGTTGGTGATTGTGCTGCTGGTAGTAGGGTTTTTCTTGTTCGACCTACATCAGCTGCTAACACTAGATGGCATCAAAACGGGTTTAGTGCAGTTCGAAGCCTGGCGCAGCGCTGATCCTCTACTGGTGGGGGGTTCCTTTTTTCTGATTTATGTCGTCATCACTGCTCTTTCCCTGCCCGGCGCGCTACTCATGACCCTAACTGGGGGGGCCTTGTTTGGGCTGCTGTGGGGCACTGTGATCGTCTCTTTTGCCAGTTCGGCCGGAGCTACGTTGGCGTTTCTGGTGTCCCGCTATTTACTCCGTGATAGCGTGCAAAGCCGCTTTGGCGAGCGTATCAAAGCCATTAATGAAGGGGTGGAAAAGGACGGGGCTTTCTACCTGTTCACATTACGGCTGGTACCGCTATTTCCTTTTTTTCTGATTAACCTGCTGATGGGGCTAACCCCCATGCGCGCCGTTACCTTTTACTGGATCAGTCAGCTGGGCATGCTGGCTGGCACCGTGGTCTATATAAACGCCGGTACTCAATTGGCGCAGCTGGAGAGTCTGGCAGGCGTCCTCTCGCCTGAGTTGCTGCTCTCCTTTGCGCTGCTGGGAATATTTCCGTTATTGGCCAAAAAAATGGTTGCCGGCGTACAGCGGCGCCGAATTTACGCGCCCTGGCGGCAACCCGCTAAATTTGACCGCAACCTGATTGTGATTGGCGCGGGGGCCGGTGGTTTGGTGGCGGCTTACATCGCCGCTACGGTTAAGGCGAAAGTGACTCTGATTGAAGCCGAAAAAATGGGCGGCGACTGTCTTAACTACGGGTGTGTACCCAGCAAGGCGCTGATTAAAAGTGCCAAACTGGCCAAACAGATGCGCACCGCTGGCCGCTATGGCCTGGAAAACCGCGAACCTATTTTCTCGTTCCGCAAAGTCATGCAGCGTGTTCACGATGTGATCGCCGCCGTCGAACCCCACGATAGTGTCGAGCGTTATACAGAGTTGGGAGTTGAGGTGTTACCGGGCTACGCCCGCCTGATCGATCCCTGGACAGTGGAAGTGCAGCTCAACAATGGCGACACCCGGCAGTTAACCAGCCGCGCAGTGATTATCGCCACCGGCGCACAGCCTATTGTGCCGCCCTTGCCGGGGCTCGACGAGGTCGGCTATGTCACCAGCGATACCCTGTGGGAGCAATTTGCCCAGCTGGATGATGTGCCCCAGCGACTATTGGTGCTTGGCGGTGGTCCGATCGGCTGCGAGCTCGCCCAGTGTTTTGCCCGCCTGGGTAGTGAGGTTACCCAGATTCAGCGAGGACCCCGAATCATGCCCCGCGAGGACGAAGAGGTTTCGGCCTTTGCGAAGACCAGTCTGGAGAACGACGGGGTGGCAGTGTTGACGGATTGCCAGCCGCTGCGCTGTGAGCGAATCGGTGAGCAGAAAATCTTAGTGGTGGAACACCAGCTGTCTCTTATACACATCTCCGAGCCCACGAGACCTCTCTACATCTCG
>CAJXVN010000186.1 GCA_913060775.1 uncultured Gammaproteobacteria bacterium
CGAGATGTAGAGAGGTCTCGTGGGCTCGGAGATGTGTATAAGAGACAGGCTATATCTACGACTTCATTAACTATTTCTCGCCCCATCTAAAGCCCGAGCAGGTGGAAAAAGCGGTCCTGGCCGGCACCACGGACCACCTCACCAGCAACCTCGAAAAGCTGGAAGTCCGTTAACCGGGATGCAATCTCCCGATCCGGTCAGGACGTTGAATTGGGAGCCGTGGCCAGTTGCTGCATCGCCTCAACAAACCGGGCGCTGATTTCAGGATCGGGTTGTCCTGCTCCACCACTGGCGCTCCAGCCTCCATCCACCGGCAGGTTAACGCCGGTGATAAAAGAGGCCTCATCCGATGCCAGAAATACGGCCGCCTTAGCAATGTCTTCACTCTGCCCGAGGCGCTGGATTAGCTGAGAATCAAACCAGGGCTGATCACCCGCCGTAACGATTAGCCCATGAGTCGCGGGCGTGTCGATGATGCCCGGGGAAATGGCATTGACGCGGATGTTGTGGGGAGACAATTCCACCGCCAGGTTATTGGTCATGCGCAATACCGCGCCCTTGGAGACGTTGTGAACCAGATTCCCCGGCACGTTCGAGGGCATCGCTGCACCGATCATTCCGGCAATTGAACCGGTGTTGATAATAACGCCGCCACCCTTGCGCTTGAAAACCGGCAGCGCGTGCTTGATCGCCAGAAAAACAATGGTGATTTCGTTAGCCAGGTTGTAATCCCACTGCTCACGGGTGAGCGATTCAATCGTGCCGCCGCGCACGCCCGATGCATTGTTGTAGAGAATGTCGAAATCCCCATACTCGGCAACGGCAAAGTCAATCCAGTTGATCACTGCCTGTTCGTCGTCAAGGTCAAGCGGTTGCATTGAGACCATTTCGCCACCCGCCTCGCGGACCATGCTCACGGTCTGCTCGGCAAGTTCAGCCTTTAGATCACAACCAACAACACGGGCGCCTTCGCGGGCGAACGCCAGCGCCGCGGCCCGGCCCTGGCCATCCGCGGTACCCGTAATCAGTGCGACTTTGCCTGCTAGTCGTTGCGACATTTCCTCTCCTCGTCTAATTATTAATAGTGATTACCACAGCAGGTCATCGGGCACCTGAAAGTCGGCATACTCATCGTCTTCCTCAATCGCTTCATCAACCTCATTAGCCAACACAATGTAACGCTCATCGCGTTGAATAATTTTGTCAGCCACCGGCCTGGGAATGACATAACAACGCTCGTCGAGCCGAGCAATACAGAGCTGGCCCGACACCAGCTGCTGCTGGGTTTTCTGATCCACCTCTATCTGTTTGACCTTGCGGTCGTCCTCAAACCTGAACAGGATGGATTCAGCCGGTGGTTCAATGCTATTTAACTCAATCAACTGCCGAATCTGCGCAGTGATGGCCTTTAACTCTGCCTGCTCGTTTTTCTGGCGATTAAGTTCGCGGTCGCGTTCAGCTTTTTGCTCAATCGCCTGCAACCGCTGTTTCTCCGCCTCATCAATCTCGCCGTTGCGGCTACGAATTTTTTGACTGCTCTGTTTACGCTGTTTGCGTTTAGCCTTTTCAACCTTGGTTTTATCGGCAAGTCCTGCCTTTAAAAACTGATCTTGAAACGGGTTTGCCATGATGGTTCCTTTGCTGCGCGCTCCCCTGTTGGGGCGTTCCTGATAAATACCGAGCCATTAATCACGGATATTGCTAAAGAATACCCATTATTGTTGGTGAGCGGATGCGCCGGTAGTCCGCCAGCGCCTGAAAAATTCTACCCGCGCTTTGAAACACCCCACCAACCTTGCCAGCAGAGTCAGGCGAGCGCAACCTTCCAGTCAGCGGTTAGCCAGAGCAGTCCCAGACACCGTCCGCCACTGCCAGCGCCTGGAAATCTGCTACCCTGAATAGTCGGTTACGGCTTTCCCCCGCCACCCATTCAGGAGCAGAGCAACGATCATGCAGGGCAATCCTTTTGACGGCATTCGTTATTTAATTCGTGGCGGAAAAATCATCCGCGAACCCGGTCTACGCAAGTTTGTCATCGCGCCGATTCTGGTTAACCTGGTGCTGTTTATCGCCCTTATCAGCACCCTGATTAACCTTGCCAGCGGCCTGATGCAGCAGTTGCAGGATTACCTGCCCGACTGGCTTGACTGGCTCGAGTGGCTGCTCTGGCCATTACTGGTACTGGCCCTGCTGCTGATGGTGAGTTACACCTTTGTCACCCTGGCTAACATTATCGCCGCGCCTTTTAATGGCCTGTTGGCTGAGCGCGTCGAACAGCACCTGACCGGCCAGCCATTGCCGGCGACACCCTGGGCACAGCTGCTCCGTGAATTCCTGCCGATTATTTTCAACGAGATACGCAAGCTCGGCTATTTTCTGCGTTATGCCGTCCCCATCGGGCTGCTGCTTATTTTTCCGGTGACCACCGCCCTCGGTACGCCTTTATGGCTCGCTTTTACCAGCTGGATGCTAGCGCTGGAATATCTCGATTACCCCATGAGCAACAACAAACTGACCTTCCCCCAGGTGCGTCACAACGCCGGCCAGTTGCGACTCACCAGTTTCGGGTTTGGACTGATCGTCATGCTGCTCAGCGCCATCCCCCTGCTCAACCTGCTGGTAATGCCCGCAGCGGTGGCCGGCGCAACCGCTGCATGGGTCGACAAGTACCGCGACCTTTAAAAAGGTAGTCTCAGGGGTTATAAAAGCCATCCAGTTTCATTGTTAACGGGGAATACACCATGGCCAACATCGTTATCTGCGCGGATGGCACCTGGAATCGGCCGGAAGAAGATATCGAAAAAGATTTCCCCACCAATGTGCTTAAACTCTCCCGTGCCATCAAACCGACCGCAGCCGGGGTCAAGCAGCATGTGTTTTATGACTGGGGATTAGGCTCCTATCACAACAACACCAGCGCCGGTGCAACGGGACGCGGCATCCACAAAAACATCGTCGATGGCTATCGCTATATTGTTCAAAACTACGCCGCCAACGACAAAATTTACCTGTTTGGCTTTAGTCGAGGTTCCTACACGGTCAGGGCGCTTTGCGGCCTGATTAACAACTGCGGGATTATCAAGCGGGCCGATGCCCGGCTAATCGCCGAGGCGTGGAAGATTTACAAAAGCCCCCTGTCAAAAAACCATCCGGATGGCGAGGCCGCCAAACTGTTTCGTGCAGACCACTGCCATGCTTCCAGAAAGGTTCATTTTGTTGGCGTGTGGGATACGGTCGGCGCGCTGGGAATCCCTTTCAGCCTGATGGGGCTATTTGAAAGCCACGATGAGTTCTACGACACAAAGATGGGAGCTAACGTTGCCATCGCTCGCCACGCGCTGGCCATTGATGAGCAGCGAGAGGATTTTGAGCCCACCCTCTGGACCCCCAGAACCGGCGTTGACCTTAAACAGGTCTGGTTTGCCGGTGTGCATGCCGATGTGGGCGGCTCCTACCCCCCGGACAAGCAGTCGGGCAAGCGCGCCTCCGATATTCCCCTTAGCTGGATGCTGGACGAGGCAACCGACGCAGGCCTTGCCCTTGAGCCGCATATCCGCGATTCATTAACCGACGGCACCCATGCGGGGATACACAAGTCCCGCAAACACGTTTACCGACTTAAATCCCCGCTCCATCGTCCCCTCATCGTGGAGGACAAGCCCACTCGCATTCATCCGAGTGTTAAAGCCCGCTATCTGGCAGACGACGGTTATCGCCCGCAATGGCTAAAAAAGCAGGTCGAGGAATCGGGTTGGGAAAGTCTGGATGTGGGCGGCTGATAAAGGCAAAAACCGGACACCCTTAAGCGATCGAATCGAGTCGAGACCTGCTGTTTTAATCCGCTACTCAACTGCTTTGACTCGGCGATTGATAACAGAATTACTCGGTTTGACGGTCATGCTCAGGCCGTTGCAGAGCCTCTGCACCGAAGGACCGTTTCGTTAACCGGGTTTCTGCTCCAGGATCACATCAAACCCTTCAAACCTTGGGCCGCCGCCCAGGTAGAGGTCACGATTAGCGCCGGCCCCGGCGTGGGCTTTTTTGAATTGATCAGAATGGGTCCAGGCTTCAAAGCTCTCCCGGTCTTCCCAGATCACGTGGGTGGCGTAAAGCGCATGGTCCTCAGCCTGAGGCCCCCGCACCAGATGAAACTCCTTAAACCCGGGCACCCCGTCGAGATAGCTCTCACGCTTACGCCAGACCTGTTCAAAATCCTCTTCACGGCCGGGCTTGATGCGAAAACGGTTCATTGCGATAAACATGGTTCGTCCTTTTTCCAGTAGACCAGTCGGGTTGGTTAGCGCCGATTAGGACGGCGTCCGGACCGGCCCGATCCACCCGATCGATTACCGCCCTTGCCCCGTGGCGGCTCCGCCCGCTTCAAATAGATACGTTTACCCGGCTCAACCAGCAGCTGCGGATCAACCGCGGTGGTGGGTATTTTATGGCCGATATATTTTTCGATATCCGGCAATCCGTAAACATAGGATTCGCAGCCAAAACTGATGGCATCACCCGACTCCCCGGCCCGCGCAGTACGACCGATCCGATGCACATAATCCTCGCGATCATCCGGCAGGTCGTAATTGATCACATGGCTGACCCCATTAATGTGCAGTCCCCGCGCTGCAACATCGGTGGCCACCAGAATATCGAGTTCGCCGCGCTGAAATTCACCCAGCAATCGTTCGCGCTTTTTCTGCGGCACATCACCGGTCATCAAACCGACTTTAAAATCAGCACCGGCCAGATAGCCCCAAACCTTTTCACAGGCCCGTTTGGTGTTCGCGAATATCATGGTGCGATTAAAATCCCGCTGCTGTAGCAGGCCCAGCAGTAATGGAATTTTCTCTTCATTAGCAACGTGGTAAATGCACTCTTCCACGTTGTCAGCGGTAATCTTCTCCGCCTCGATCTTCACCTCTTCCGGGTTGTTCATATGCTCGTAAGCCAGGTCCGTGACCCGACCGGAGAGGGTCGCGGAAAAGAGCATGTTCAAGCGCTGTTCGGCCGGCGGAGTTTTCCGCAGTAACCAGCGCACATCGTTGATGAAGCCCAGGTCAAACATACGGTCGGCTTCGTCCAGCACCACCGCATCGAGTTTACTCAGACTAAAGACCCGCTGTTTGCAGTAGTCAATCAATCGACCCGGTGTGCCGATAAGAACATCGACTCCGGCGGCAATCGAATCGCGCTGCTTCTCGTAATCAACGCCGCCGTAGGCGAGGCCCAGCTGAATATCAAGGTCGCCAATCAGTTGCACCGCATCTTTGTGTATCTGAATAACCAGTTCACGGGTCGGGGCCATGATGAACGCCCGCACATGACGCTGTTCACGCCCCGGCTTGGGGTCCTGGGTCAGCAACAGATTGAGGACCGCGAGCAGGAAGGTTGCTGTTTTGCCGGTACCGGTCTGTGCCTGTCCCGCTACATCTTTACCCGACAGCAGCACCGGCAACGCCTGCGCCTGAATCGGCGTGCAATAGTCAAAACCAATATTATTAATGTTCTCTTTTAGCCAGGGGTGTAGGTCGAGCTGATCGAAAGTGGTGTCGCTGAGATGTTCTGCACTCATAAGGGATCTTGTCCGAAAGTTACGGTAATTGAGCCAGGTTGGGTTAAATGGGCCAGGCTGTGGTTAATATAGCGCCATCGCTGGCAACCTCCACTCGAAAAGCCAGCGCCCCCAGGTCCAGGAGCGAGTCACCATGCGCCGAGTGTCAAGATTACTGACGGGTTTCGTCATAGTGGCGATAGTGTCCGCCGTGATCTGGCGCTGGACCCATGATGACGCAATCGCCGTTGAAGTATATACGGTTAGCACAGGCGAAGTTCTCTCCACCGTTGCCAATACCCGCGCCGGCACTGTCAAGGCGTGCCAGCGCGCGCGACTCTCCCCCAATGCCAGTGGCCAGGTAACCGCCCTCAATGTAAGCGAAGGCAGCCTGGTGAAAGCCGGTGACGTGCTGATGGAGCTCTGGCACCGAGATCTGGAAGCGCAACTCCGTTTAAGCCGAGAACAGGCGAGCAGTGCCGAGCAGCGAGCCGCTGCCAGTTGCGTTCGGGCCGAGACAGCCAAACGCGACGCCAAACGCGGAGAGGATCTCAAAAAGCGTAATTTCATTTCCGATGAACAGTACGACCAGCGCATCAGCCTGTCTCTTATACACATCTGACGCTGCCGA
>CAJXVN010000187.1 GCA_913060775.1 uncultured Gammaproteobacteria bacterium
CAGCGTCAGATGTGTATAAGAGACAGCATTAGCTGAACGATAAGCTGTATCTGTTAATAGTCGGTCTAAATTCCGCAACTCATTCATAGCCATCCAAGGGCAATGAGCGCAGGAGCGACAGGTAGCGCCATCACCAGCAGTGGGCGCTTCAATAAACGTTTTGCCTGGATTTTCTCGGCGCAGTTTATGAAAAATGCCTCGGTCAGTGGCGACAATAAAGGTCTCATTAGGCAATTCTTTTGCAGCCTTAATAATGGCACTGGTGGAACCCACCGCATCGGCAATATCAATCACTGAGGCCGGTGACTCAGGGTGTACAAGAACCCCCGCCTCTGGGTAGACCCGCAGCAAATCTGTCAACGCCTTAGCTTTGAATTCTTCGTGGACCACACACGCGCCGCTCCAGAGCAACATGTCAGCCTGAGTCTGAGTTTGAATATACGCACCTAAATGTTTATCTGGCGCCCAGAGGATTTTTTCGCCATTGGCTTTCAAACTTTCAACTATCTCCAGCGCGCAGCTACTGGTCACCACCCAATCTGCCAGCGCCTTCACCTTGGCCGACGTGTTGGCGTACACCACTACCGTATGGTCAGGGTGGGCTTGAATAAACTGGGCAAAATCTTCCGGCGGGCAACCCAGGTCTAGCGAGCACTCGGCCTGCAACGTGGGCATAAATACGCGTTTTTCTGGCGAGAGTATCTTGGCGGTTTCACCCATAAAGCGCACCCCGGCCACCACCAGGGTTTGTGCCGAATGATCACGGCCAAAGCGCGCCATCTCCAGGGAATCGGAAACCATACCGCCACTGTAATCAGCCAGCTCCTGGATTAACGAATCGGTGTAGTAATGAGCAACCAGCACCGCGTTCTGTTCGCGTAGCAGCTGGGTTAGCTCTTCAAACAGCCGTTGCTTGGCGGCCGCATCTAATTCTGGTTCGGGTTGCTCTGCCAGAACAGGGAAAAAGCTTTGGGCAGTGAGCGCTTCTTTCGAGGGGTTATTCATAGGTCAGGGCCGATATTACCGAGGAAATTCGCTGCAAAGGTGACGGGATAACCGTTAATTATAAGGCGTCGGCCCGTTAAGCCGATAATATTCATCAAGACCACATCCCTGGGGTCCTGACCATCGCTGTCAGGCCTCATGCGATGAACGAATCAATCAACCAGCATTCAGGGGATCAAGGAGCTGAATCCAGTGTTTAACCGGAACCGGATTATCCCGTTGCAGGTGGGTTTGGCAACCGATGTTCGCCGTCAATATTAACTCAGGTTCGTGTATCACTAACTGTTGCAGTTTTTGACGACGAAGCTGTTCCGAATACTCGGGCTGTAACAGACTATAGGTACCCGCTGATCCGCAACAGAGATGGCTATCGGCTACGGGCAGTAGCTCGTGACCCAAAGCGCTGAGCAGAGCTTCCACCTTACCTCCATGACCGAAACCGTGCTGCAGTGTGCAGGGGCACTGAAACGCGACCCGTTTAGCGGGTTGCGCCGGCAACCGCTCCAGATTTTCTGCCGCGATCAACTCCACCGGATCCTTCACCAGCGCGCTAATCTGGGCCGCCTTCTGAGCATAGACTTCATCCTCAGCCAGCAAGCGCCCGTAATCGGCGAGAGTGACCCCACAACCGCTTGCGGTGGAGACGATGGCCTCGGCACCAGCCTCTACCAGCGGCCACCAGGCATCAATATTCTGTCGCATTCGCCCCAGCGCGGCCTGCTCTGCCGACAGGTGATGGTCAATCGCACCGCAACAGCCCGCCTGCTTTACCTCGACCAATCCTACCCCGAGACAGTCAAACACCCGCCGTAACGCCGCGTTAATCGACGGATCGATCGAAGATTGCACACACCCCTGCAACAGTATTATCTGTCGAGAGTGGACACCCACCGGTAAGGGACCGGGTTTGGTCGCTGCAGGGATTCGTGATTTCAGCGCCGTGGGCATCAGCGGACGAATCAGGCGACCAGTGCCAAGCAGCGCCGCAAACAGCAATCGATTAGTTAACCCAAACCGAATAAGCGCGCGCTGCACCCGCTGCCAGACCGGGCGGGGGGCGTCTCGTTCCGCCAGCTCACGCCCGGCATCGAGAATCACGCCGTATTCCACCCCCGCCGGGCAGGTAGTTTCACAACTACGGCAGGTTAAACAGCGATCCAGATGTTGCTGCAGGCTCTCACTACCCTGATTGAGTTCCAGCGCATTTTTAATCTGGTAAATACGCCCACGGGGGCCGTCGAGCTCATCACCCAGCAGTTGATAGGTGGGACAGGTAACGTTGCAAAACCCGCAGTGGACGCATTTGCGAATCATGGTATCGGCAGCGGCGATACTGGGCCGCTGGCGGAGTTCGTCTTTAATATAAGTCTGCATCGTCTATACCAGAACGGTTGAGGTTTGATCGATACCAGCAACCGGCAATCGTGAGCCGTCAAACAGCCCGTCGGGATCAAATGCTTTCTTGAGCCGCTGATGAATGGCAGCCACCGGATCCGAAATTTCCGACAGGAAAACAATCGGCTCCGAGCTTGTCTGGGTGGTTCCTGGCCGGAAACGGCTTAATGAACCATTAATTTTCTTCGCGTAATCCAGCAACTCAGCAGCGGTTGCATCGCCCTGATACCAGCGCTGTGCTCCCCCCCAGTCAATGGTCCAGTCGCCGGCTATCTCGGGCAGTACTGCCGCTGCCGCGCAGGATACCCGCCAGAGACTGTTTTCCGGGTTAAAAAATGATGGCCGTTGATCCCGTAACGACGCCCACCATTCATCGGCGCTTTCCAGTCTCTCGCCGCCAATGGCTTCCTGCGCCGCTGCCACCCCTTCGGGGGTGCCAGACAGACGAATCGTCAACCGATCGTCGCGATAAACCATCCCCGATAGCGGTAGCGGACGACGCTGCCATTCGACCATTCTTTGCAGCGCTTCCGAACCACTTAATTGCAGTTGAAGCGTTACTTCGGCAGGTCGAATGGGCAACACCCGTATGGTTACGTCGAGTAACAGCCCCAGGGTCCCCAGACTACCCGCCATTAATCGGGGCACATCAAAACCAGCGACATTTTTAATCAGCTGACCACCGAAATAGAGGGAATGCCCCAGCCCGTTAACCATGGTGACACCGAGCACAAAATCTCGTGTTGACCCGACCCATGGCCGGCGGGGGCCAGACAGGCCCGCTGCAACCGCACCGCCCAGGGTTCCTCGCGCGGCTCCCTGGACAGCAAACCTGGGTGGCTCAAAACCAAGGCACTGCCCCTGCTCGGCCAGTACCGCTTCGATCTGTGTCAGGGGTGTGCCGGCGCGGGCCCGCAACACCAGGTCGCCCGGTTCGTAATCGATGATTCCGCAATGACCCGCAGTCTCCAGCGGAGTACCGGCCGGGGCCTGGCCGTAAAACTGCTTACTACCGTGGCCAGTAATCACCAGTCGCTCGCCCTGCCCCGATGCCGTGGCGATCTGCTCGATCAGCGTGTTAGTCGCATCCTGATTCGGATAGTCAGCCATCAGAAACGTTCCAGTTCAGGAAATGGCACCTTGCCCTGATGAACGTGCATACCGCCTATTTCAGCGCAGCGCTGAGGGGTCGGAATCGCTTTGCCGGGGTTGAGTCGACCTTCCGGATCAAACACCCGCTTAATGCGTTCAAACTGTTCAAGTTCGACCGTGCTGAACTGATCACAGGATTTATCGAGTTTTTCCCGACCGATACCGTGCTCACCACTCAGCGTGCCACCCAACGACAGACAGACCGTGAGGATCTCGTCCGCCAGCTGCTCCGTACGCGCGACCTGATCCGGGTCACTGGCGTCATAGAGCACCAGCGGATGTAGATTGCCATCGCCAGCGTGAAAAACATTGGCCACCCGCAGCCGGTATTGCCCGCTAAGCTCGACAATTTGCCGCAACGCATAAGGCAGGTGGCGTCGTGGCACGGTCGCGTCCATGATGTAAAAATCAGTGGTCACCTGTCCCAGCGCCGGAAACGCCGATTTACGCCCCGACCAGAGTTTGATTCGATCCTGTTCGCTGCGCGCCAGGCGCAGGTCATAGGCGCCGTGTTTTTCGATCTCTGCTGTCACACTAGCCAATTGTGACTCGACTTCCGCCTCGGTACCGTCAAGCTCGATCAGCAGAATTGCCTCTGCATCGAGCGGTAAATCCATGTGGATATAATTTTCAACCACCTCAATGGCGGTCTGGTCCATCATTTCCAGTCCCGCCGGAATAATGCCGGCAGCGATAATCTTCATCACTCCCAGCCCGGCCTGGTCCATCGCCGGAAAGGCTGCCTGCAGCAGCACAATGGACTCGGGTAACGGCAGCAGGTTAACGGTGATCTCTACGACCACGCCCAGCATCCCCTCGGAACCGGTCATTAACGCCATCAGGTCATAACCGGGCGCATCCAGCCCCGCTCCGCCGAGCGTGACCAGCCCGCCGGTATGGTCGAAATAGCGAATCTGCCGAATGTTATGGGTAGTCAGGCCGTATTTAACGCAGTGCACTCCGCCGGAGTTTTCCGCAACGTTGCCACCAATGCTCGAAGCCACCTGAGAGGAAGGATCGGGTGCATAGAACAGACCCAGTCCGGCCACCGCCTCGGAGATGGCCAGGTTCCGCACCCCGGGCTCAACCACCGCTACGCGGCTATCGGCATCGATTTCCAGGATTGAGTTGAGTTTGGAGAGCACCAGCAGCACCGCATCAGCACGTGGCGTGGCTCCGCCAGAGAGTCCCGTACCCGCTCCCCGTGCAATCAGGGCCACGGCGTTTTTATGAGCATACTGAACCACCGCCTGCACTTGCTGCCGATTCTCCGGTAGCACGACCAGCAGCGGTATTTCACGGATGGCCGTGAGCGCATCGCACTCAAAGGGTTTGAGTTGTTCGAGCCGGTCGAGCACACAATGCGCCGGCAACAGCTGCCGCAGATCCGCGGCTAACTGCCGACGAAGAACGGGATCGGCCACATCGACGGTGGCGCCGGTAACAATGGTCAAGACCGGCCACCCTGTCGAACTAAATGCGCCAGCGAACAAAATGGCACCTTAACTTTCTCCTTTGAAGACCCCACGGGTAAGCCGCCTCGACTTTTAAACAGGGTGAATATCGGGTTTAGCTTAGATACAGACCGACCCATGGCAGCAGCCAATGTTTACGAGGACGAATATTTCTAACAGGGGGATGATAGCCAAGCCACTTAAAAAGTGAAGGATAAGGTGAGCGCTCGACCCCACTTTGGTCACTTTCCACTCACTATGCCTGCTTTAAAACAGGTGTTATAAACGTTGCTCAGCGGATATATTTTGCTGGATTACCGCTAATAGGGAGAGGAGAACCCAATGAGCGAGTCATTACTGCCGCCTGCGTTCGCCCATCTGGAACCTTATGCCAGGGACTGGGCACTGGGCGAAGAAGCTGCCCGTAACACCAAACGTCTGTCATCGACCATGCAGGAATTGCGCACTTATTACGATGCGCTATTGCCGCAGGTCGAATCGATCATTGACTATCTGCGACCCATGCCGCTGGATAGCCTGGCTGATCCCGAACAACGGTTACTGAACCTGGCGATGACCTTCATGGAAATCGCGCCATCTATCGAAATATTTTTTGCCGTTGACGTACCGGGTGGTTTTGAAGCCGAGCGCTTCAAAATTCTACCCCCGTTTGCCCAAACCGCTGCCCAGTCATAACGACCCCAGGAGGGAATCATCATGAATGCACCGGACGCAAAACGTTTCTCCGCTCAATTCACTGACCTGGGCACCGGCCCGCTATCGGTCGAATCCATGGTCTCGTCGGAATATTTTGAGCTGGAACGAGAAAAGATATTCAAAAAAGCCTGGCTCAACGTCGGCCGGGTTGAAGATGTCCCGAACCCCGGCGATTACATGGTGCAGGAAATTGCCATTCTGCAAACCAACGTCATCATTGTTCGCGGGGCAGATGACCAGATCCGGGCGTTTCATAACGTCTGCCGCCATCGCGGTAATGAAGTGGCCGAAGGTTGCGGTAATACCAAAGGATTCTCCTGTGGGTTTCATGGCTGGACCTACGACACGCTTGGCCAGCTGGTTTACGTACCCGATGACTGTCTCTTATACACATCTCCGAGCCCACGAGACCTCTCTACATCTCGTA
>CAJXVN010000188.1 GCA_913060775.1 uncultured Gammaproteobacteria bacterium
ACGAGATGTAGAGAGGTCTCGTGGGCTCGGAGATGTGTATAAGAGACAGTCCTGCTCGTTTTTAAGCAGTGCTCCGTGCAGCGGCGGTATGGAGCTGCGCAGGTCGCCCCGCAGGGCTTCGGCCGGAATATCCTCCGCCAGTAGCAGTTTTAGCCAGTCGAGTAGCTCGGAGGTGGACGGCCGTTTCTGTAGTCCCGGGGTTTCGCGAATCTGAAAAAAGCTGTTCATCGCCGACGAAAGCAGATCCTTTTTAATCCCCGGGAAATGAACCTCCACAATGTCGGCCATTACTTTTTCATCGGGAAAGCGGATGAAGTGGAAAAAGCAGCGTCGCAAAAACGCGTCGGGCAGGTCTTTTTCGTTGTTCGAGGTGATGATCACAATGGGCCGCTGGTGGGCTTTGATGGTTTCGCCCGTTTCGTAGACGAAAAACTCCATGCGGTCGAGTTCCTGCAGCAGGTCATTGGGAAACTCAACGTCCGCCTTATCGACCTCATCGATTAACAACACCGGTGATTTTTCGGCGCTGAAAGCCTCCCAGAGTTTGCCCTGTTTAATGTAATTGCGGATGTCGTGGACCCGTTCGTCGCCAAGCTGCGAGTCGCGTAATCGCGACACCGCGTCGTACTCGTATAGTCCCTGCTGCGCTTTGGTGGTGGATTTCACGTGCCACTCAATCAGTGGCCGGTCCAGCGAGCGAGCCACCTCCTGGGCGAGCATGGTTTTACCGGTGCCGGGTTCGCCTTTAATTAGCAGCGGTCGCTGCAGGGTGACGGCGGCATTGACGGCCATCATCAGATCTTCCGTGGCAACGTAGCGGTCCGTACCGGTAAAGCGTTCAGTCATGGTGAAAATCCATTATTTAAAAACAGGAGTTGGGATGGCTAGTTGACCCATTATGCCATCGCTGATCATTTTCCAGTCTGCGGGCCAGTCCCATGCGATAGCCACCACCCACATCAATGTTGGCACCGCTGATATAGCGCCCGCTGCTCAGTAGAAACACAATGGTATCGGCGATGTCCTGCTCGGTGCCGGCGTGGCCCAGAGGGATGTGGTCGGCGAGCTCATTGGGCAGGTCGACCGAATTATCAATCTGGCCGGGGCTGACCATATTCACCCGGATGCCCTGGGGACCGAGTTCCTGCGCCAGGGTGCGGGTCATGATCAACAGCCCGGTCTTAGAAATCTGGTAACTCATGGCGTGGCGGTTGGCCACCGCGTGTTCGGCACCGGAATACCCCAGGTTAATAATGTCCGCGCTGGCCGAGTCCGTTAACAGTGGCAACAGTTCGCGAATCAGCGCATAGGGCGCCAGCAGGTTGCAGTTCAGGTTGCTGGCAAATGCTTCTACTTCCAGCTCCAGCGGTCCCGACACCGGATAATTACCGACGTTGTTTATCAATATATCGATAGCCAAACCACGTTGCTGGGCCTGCTGGCGAATCGTTTCGGCTGCCTGCTGGGGCTGATTCAAATCGGCGCTAACTATGGCGGCGTTAATGCCACAGGCTGCGCAATCGGCGGCGGTCTGTCGGGCCTCCGACTCACTATGGTGATAGTGCAGCAGTAAATCGGCGCCAGCTTTGGCCAGTTGCAGGGCAATGGTTCGGCCGGTTCGTTTAGCGGCTCCGGTGACCAGGGCAGTTCGACCCGCTAACGGAGTTTCAGTGGGTTCAGTCACGAGTCAGCTCCAGTCGGGCACCCACCACCACTTCGCCCGGCATCACGTCCGGTTTGCGTGCACTGATGCTGACCCGGCTGACGGTCGAGTGGTTGTCCAGAATTAGCCGGCAGGCGGCGGCGGTAAAGGCTTCCACCAGCCAGAACTGGCCTTCCACCGCCAGTTGGGTGAGTTCATCGGCAATTTGAGCGTAATTCACCGTGTCCTCGACACGGTCACTGGCGGCACTGGCACTGAAATCGGTTTGTAGCACCACATCAAGTCGCAACCGCTGTGGGGTTGCCCGTTCGTGAGACAGAATGCCGATGATGCAGTTCACCACCAGGTTTTCGATCAGAATTTCGCCGTTCAATGAGTTGCTCCGATTGGTCCTGTTCAATTGCGCGTTTCCAACGAGGATACCGCAACCATCTAGCCGAGATAGCGAGAGTTCGCCTGCGAAGGTTTGATAACCGTGATTTTGCCGTAGGAGCGGTGGATTACCGAACTCCCAACGTTGATTCCCTGCAGAAAATTTCCCCCACCCCGATGCTGAATCAGGCCCTCCTGTAGGAGCGGTTTTAACCGCGACCCTGTCTCCCCGACCACCTCTGCTATCGCGGCTGAAGCCGCTCCTACGGGTGACTATGTATTGGGGTTAAAGGCTGTTCAACTATGAAAATCATTTGAACCACCGATGGTCAACCACCAGTTCCAGCGCCGCGCGGGTGGGCTGGTTCAGGTCCATCGTCAGCGCATCGGTCAGGGAGTACCAGCCGATCAGCTGAGATTCGTAATTGGATACTGGCGTGGGTTCGCCGGCCACCCGGGCGATGTAGTTGATCAGAATAAAATGGCGGGGTTCGCGGAATTCGGGGTGATTGATCGCGTCCTGTGCCACCAGCCACTCAACCTCCTCGGCCTGCAAGCCGGTCTCTTCGCGGATTTCGCGGCGAAAGGCCGCCTCCATGGTTTCGCCGTGGTCGATCTTGCCACCGGGTAGTCCAAACTTGTCTGACCATTTATGGGTGCGCACCAGTAGCAGGTTGCCCTTGTCGCTCACCAGGATGCCGCCCACCGTGGCAATGACTTTCTTCTCAGTGGCCAGCAGCTGTTCTCGATCCAGCTGCCGGATGATGGCGTCGATATTTTCGTAAGCGTAATCCGCTCCGGCGGCCGCCAGATCATCGCCGGGGCTGTAACCATAGAGTGCGGCGCCGGTCATCATTCCTGCGGACTGGCCGGCGGTAATGTCGTGGACCATGTCGCCTATATAGAGTGTTTCGTCGGCGCCAATGGCAGATTCGGTACCCGCATCGTTATTCGCTAATTGCTGTAGCACCGGCACCTTGTTCGCCGCGTCGCCGCGTACAAAGGCAAACTGGTCGCGCAGTCCCCGCGCCTGTAGCAGCGCCTCCAGAATATCCGTGGCCATGGTCGAGACAATGCCCAGCCGCAATCCCCGCCAGTTAAGTAGTTTTATCAGCAGCTCTGCCTGGGGGAAGAGGGCCGACTGTGCGGCCAGGGTGCGGTACTGATCAAAAAATACCCGATCAATTTCTGCCGCCGGTACGTCGCCCACGCGGGGCTGATAAAACCCTTCAATCGGCAACACAAAGTCGCGCCGATAGGTGGCCGCGTCCACCGGTTCAGCACCGAAGTGCACCAGCGTCTGATTAGTCGCCGCGAGGGTTAGATCCCGGTCATCACACAGCGTACCCGACCAGTCGAAAATTACCTGGCGGATCATGCCTCAGGCTCCTGCGCTGGCTCGCTCAGATAGCGGCGCAGGGCATAAATGCCCAGATAACAGAGCGGCGTGTCCGCCGCGGCAATGCCGAGTTTAAAAAGATAGATCACCGCCATCACCTTAAGACCGGCTACAAACTCCCAGCCAAAGGCTCCGTAAAACAAAAACGAATTCACCGTAAAGGTATCCACCAGTTGCGAGAACATGGTCGACCCGTTGTTACGCAGCCAGAGGTGTTTGCCCTTAGTCACCCGCCGCCAGAAATGGAACAGATAATTATCCGTTAACTGCGCCGCCAGGTACGCGCACATGGAACCGGTCACCAGCCAGCCCCCCACCCCAAAACTGGCCAGCCAGGCGTTCTGCATCGCTGCCCCATCGTTTAGATTAGTGGCAATAGTCGATGCCCAGATCGGCGAGGCCGGCAGTGCGATCGATATCTGCACAATCGCCAGCATCACCAGGGTCATGGCAAACCCCATAAACACCATGCGGTCGGCCCGGCGTTTGCCGTAAATCTCCGAGACCATGTCGGTAATCAAGAAAGTCAGCGGATAAGTAATCAGCCCCGCCGTCAGCGTCTGGTCAAACCAGAGGAACAGTTTCTGGCCGATGATGTTAGTGAGCACTAGGAGGGTGACAAACAGCATGGCCAGGAAAACATAGACCCGATCACGGCGGGAGAGAGGTGCGCTGTTAGGGTGTAGAGCAGACATGGAAAAGGGCCGAGTAGAAGTTGCAGCAGATGGCTGCATTCTATTCTAGTTGTAAACAGCGGTTGGGTTGTGGGGTGGGTGCGGCGGATTTATGCTGCGCGAGAGCGCCTTAACGAAAGCAATTGCCTTTTGACGTGATTCTGCAAGAATTTTGGTTTTTAACCGTGGAGGGGTCGGGTTTTTTTGTTAAGTACAACTCTTTGATATCTACTCACTGTTAGGTGACCAAATGACAATTGCCGAATTTATTGACACCTACCTAGCCCATCTAGTTGCTGTTATAGCTTTGGTACAGGTATGGGCTCTCGCAGCTTGGAAGAGATGGATCGTTAAAGGGCGAATAGAATTTCATCCCGCTGCTAATATTGAAGTTGGCTTCAGTAGCTTTGGGTCAACTGTAGCCTTGCCTGGTACTTTACGTGCGGTAAAGAAAGAAGTATTTGTCTCAGATATGGGAGTCACAATTACTCGTTTACAAGATCAGGCCAAGCACACTTTTACTTGGCGGGCGTTTAGATCTAACACGTTTTCTGCAGCGTCTATGGCTCCGGAAGCAATCGATCTTGCTACGAGTTTTAATTTGCTACCAACCAGTCCACGACCAATAAACGTGGTTTATGCTTCGGCCGAGTTTGCGTCAAGATATGCTCAGCAGGCAGAACAACTCCGCGCAGCGTGGCAGCTATTTGTTGCAGGAAAAATGGCCGAACTTGGAGATCAAGCAGCATCATTAGTAAATACAGCAGGGTTCGTAGATGCACTGTTTGGAGAATTTAGTCATGAACAAGCTGCTTTGGACTTGTATACCCAAATCAGCAATGGTTTCTATTGGCAGGCGGGACGCTACAAATTAGACCTAGGCATCAATTGCGCTTCCCCGACAAATTCAATGCATTACACATGGTTCTTTGAGCTTACGCAGGATGATGAACAGAAACTCCGTTTGAATGCGCTAGTGATGATGAAAGAAATCTGCAGCATTCAAGTTATTTACAACTTTATCTATAAGCCTTATGCGTCTGCCACCTAACAAGTTGGTCAAACATCGTTCCGGTGGAAAAGGCGCGCCTCCACTGGGCTGCCTACGCACAATCCCGGCGTGACCGCCGGTGTAGGTGATCAATGATGGCTGGTAGCCTTGTTATCCGTTGCGCGTCGAATGGTATTTATTCGATCAGAGAACAATAGGGGACAGACCACGGTTAATTAGCTTTCTGTTTGTTAATTGAGCTGGATAATGTGTTAAATGCAAAAGCATTTCCTGAGTATTAATAACTAAATACAACTGTTCATGTGCTATGGTTTATCTATTATTAATACAGCGCAAGGAAGCCTGTCATGCCAAGAAGAGCCAGAATTTCACTCCCTAACATCCCCCATCATATTATTCAGCGTGGTAATAACCGTGATGTGTGTTTTTTCTGCGAACAAGATTATCAATATTATCTAAATTGGCTTGAAGAATATGCTAATGAATATGGCTGCTTGGTACACTGCTATGTGTTAATGACCAACCATGTACACTTACTTATAACACCACCAAGCGCTACTGCATTGAGTCAACTAATGAAACGTTTAGGTCAACGCTATGTTCAATATATTAATCGAACTTATCGCCGTAGTGGCACATTATGGGAGGGGCGTTTTAAATCTTGCCTTGCTCAAGATGAGCATTATGTTATGAGCTGTTATAAATACATAGAACTAAACCCCGTAAGAGCAAATATGGTAGATATGCCTGAAAAATACCCGTGGAGCAGTTACAGATATAACGCCCATGGTGAGAAAAATTCAATGATCACACCTCACTATTTATATATTAGTTTGGCAAGTACCAGCAGTGAAAGAGCATTTGCTTATCGCCAATTATTCAAAAATGTACTCTCTATTCAAGTTATTAAAGATATACGCTTGAGCACAAACGGAAATTTTGTATTGGGATCAGAGCGATTTAAAAACCAAATTGAACGTGTAATAGGTCGA
>CAJXVN010000189.1 GCA_913060775.1 uncultured Gammaproteobacteria bacterium
CAGCTGCCAGGTCAGCCGATTTCAGCCGTTCGGGCTGGGGGCGTGTAGCCGTGGTAATCAGCGGCTGCTGGCCACTGACGTGAGCACAAACTTCCAGCAGGCTGTTGGCTCCAAAAAAATTCAGTCCATCCACCAGTGCGGCTTCGTCGCAATTACTTGCCGGGAGCAGCAGAGTTTTTCCGCTATCGCGGCACGCCAGAGCGGCGGGGAGGACTCCCTTGACCGGTCGCAGTTCGCCGTTGAGTCCAAGCTCACCAATTAACTCGTATGTCTGGAGGGAGTCACCGGTGATCTGTCCCGAAGCAGATAACAGGGTTAGTGCAATCGCCAGATCAAAGCGACCACCGGTTTTAGGAAGGTCAGCCGGTGCCAGGTTAACGGTGATGCGACCGAGGGGAAATTCCAGCCGACTGTTGATGATCGCACTGCGCACGCGGTCCTTGCTTTCTCGGACTGCTGTTTCTGGCATGCCGACAATTGACAGAGACGGCAGTCCACTGGACAGGTGAGTTTCGACTGTGACCAGCGGGGCATCGATACCCTCACGAGCACGGCTGCTAGCTGTCGCTAAGGACACGTGGGTTGGCGGTCGGTAAGCACTGGGGAAAAGCGAAGCACCACCAATTATTTTTCCAGTTGATCGAGCCGCAGTTGAAGCTGGTCCAGTTGTTGACGCAGTTTTTCTACCAGTGCTTTCTGAATTTCAAATTCTTCGCGACTTACCAGATTAAGTCGTTGGCCGATGGATTCGCTGACCCCCTGCAGGTTGTGCTGGGCGTCGGCGGCGAACCGGCCGAGGAGATCGGTGATACGGCCGAGGTCGTCTTCTATTCGTTCTTTCATTGATGGTTGCTCACTGGTTGTTGTCCGGTAAGTTAGGGTGTTAGGGGTCCCATTGTCGATGGTGAGGCAGTTTGTAGCAACGCCCCAGGTTGTCCTGTCGGAATGCGTTAATTCGGTGCGCGCACCTCAGCCCGCACTGATGTGGTGCAAATCCAGTGCGGATGGGGTGCACCAATAGCGCGATTGGTGAAACCGGGTTGCCATTTTTCTGGATGTGAGGCAGGTCAATCAGCCGTTTTATCGGTGAATGGGGGCGAATCTAAACGGGTGGGTCCTTAGCTGGCATGGCGATTGCTTTGACAGGGCCAGTCACCCGATAAGGGTTACGGCAATACCGCTTAAGAGCGACAAAATTTAAAACTACATCCTCAGGGAGTTTAGCAACATGAAAAAAGTTTCCATTTCCAGTTTAATCGCCGCCGGACTGCTGGCTACCACCGCTCAGGCAGAAATCACCGCAAACGTGGCGCTGTCGACTGATTATATGTATCGGGGTATTTCTCAGACCGATAGCACCCCGGCACTTTCCGGTGGGTTTGATTACAGCCATGAAAGTGGGTTCTATGCCGGCCTTTGGGCTTCCAATGTCGACAGTGCTTTTTACTCGGGCGCCAATATAGAAATTGATACCTACTTTGGTTACGGCGGTGGCAACGAAAATTGGGCCTATGATGTTGGGTTTTTGCGTTACTTCTATCCGGGTAGTAATTTCAGCGATAACAACTTCAACGAAGTTTATGGGTCCTTGAGTCGAGATTTCGGCGTGGCGTCTGTCACTGCTGGATTGGCTGTGAGTGACGATTTTTATGGCGTGGGCAACAGTGAGTACTACACCCTGGGTGTCGATATTCCGGTCGGTGATTATTCGGTTGCGGTCGGTTATGGCGCTCAGGACATGGATAAAGCGCAAAACTACGATCATTACACGCTCGGAATTTCTGGCGAAATTGAATCCGCTGCTTTGGGTTGGGATCTGACCTGGTACGGCTCTGATAGCGATGCGGAAACTTTCGCCACCGATAATCTTACCGATGGACGCGTAGTTTTTACCCTCTCTAAAAGCCTCTAAACCTCTGAAGGTGTGTGCGGGCCATCTGCGGATGGCCCGCTTTTTTTTAAACACCTTCTCTAATCTGGGAGACCTTCCTGATGAAAATGGTCAGCGCAGTAATTAAGCCTTTTAAACTCGATGATGTCCGTGAAGCCTTATCCAACGTAGGCGTGCAGGGTATGACTGTCACCGAGGTTAAGGGTTTTGGTCGGCAAAAAGGCCACACCGAGCTTTATCGTGGTGCCGAATACGTGGTGGATTTTTTACCCAAAGTGAAAATCGATGTCGGCGTTGATGACGCTCAGGTAGAGGCTGTTATCGATGCCATTGGCACCGCAGCCAACACCGGCAAGATTGGTGACGGCAAAATTTTCGTTTCAGAACTCAGTCAGATCATTCGTATCCGTACCGGTGAAACCGGTGCAGAAGCGGTCTGACGGACATTGATTGCGTTGACAGCCGTCACCGCAACTAGACATTTAACAGGAGATTCTCATGGATTCCGTGATTGAGTTGAGCTATGCGCTCGATACTTTCTACTTCCTGGTATCGGGCGCGCTGGTCATGTGGATGGCCGCCGGTTTTGCGATGCTGGAAGCAGGACTGGTCCGCGCAAAAAACACCACCGAAATATTGACCAAAAACATTGCCCTTTATGCCATTGCCTGCGTTATGTACATGCTCGTCGGCTATAACCTGATGTACCCCAGCGAAGCGGTTAGCGCTTACTGGCCGGGTGTCAGTTTCATGCTGGGTGCGGATAACGCTGCGGCTGACGTCATTGCCAGCGACGGCGATACCTATTATTCGGGTATGTCTGATTTCTTCTTTCAGGTCGTCTTTGTGGCGACTGCCATGTCCATTGTCTCCGGCGCAGTCGCTGAGCGGATGAAGCTCTGGTCCTTCCTGTTCTTTTCCGTAGTGATGACGGGTTTTATCTACCCAATTCAGGGCTACTGGAAATGGGGCGGTGGTTTCCTTGACGCGAGCTTCGGTTTCCAGGATTTTGCCGGCTCAGGCGTAGTACACCTGTGCGGTGCTTCTGCGGCGCTTGCGGGGGTGCTGTTGTTGGGCGCTCGTAAAGGTAAATATGGCAAGAATGGCGAGATTAACGCGATTCCTGGTGCGAATCTGCCAATGGCGACGCTGGGTACCTTTATTCTCTGGCTGGGCTGGTTTGGCTTTAACGGTGGTTCAGAACTTAAAATTTCCAACATTGAAGAGGCCAACGCCGTCGCTCTGGTGTTCGTGAACACCAATGCAGCAGCAGCAGCCGGTGTGATTGCCGCCCTGGTGACCGCACGGATGATGTTCGGTAAAGCGGACCTGACCATGGCGCTTAATGGTGCCCTGGCCGGTTTAGTGGCTATTACCGCCGAACCGCTGGCGCCCTCTCCTGGTCTGGCAAGTATTGTCGGTGCCGTAGGTGGCGTGTTGGTAGTGTTCTCGATCGTTACTATTGACCGATTGAAGATCGATGATCCGGTGGGCGCCATCTCTGTTCATGGTGTGGTCGGTATCTGGGGTCTGCTGGCAGTGCTGTTGTCCAATGGCGACGCAACGCTCACCGGACAGCTCGTGGGTCTGGTGACCATCTTTGCCTGGACTTTCATCGTATCCGGCATCGTCTGGGCGATTCTCAAGGCGGTCATCGGTATACGGGTGACCGAAGAAGAAGAGTATGCCGGGGTTGACCTGGTTGAGTGTGGGCTTGAGGCCTACCCGGAGTTTGCTTCCAGTAAGTAATCAGGCAGACTCATAGCAGTATTAAAGCGCCGGCTTCTAGCCGGCGCTTTTTTTGCTGGGTGGTTCTTGTAGGCGTAACTTCAGTCACGACAACTTGTTTCCGTCAGCCGCTGCTATTGCGGTAGGTGACCATCCTGCCGCAGTTACTATCGTCAAAAAAAGGTGGGTCAGATTAGATAAACGGTCGCCAGAGCAAGGAACACCAGAAAACCCATCGCATCGGTGATAGCGGTCAGCAGCACCGTACTGGCGATGGCCGGATCGATACCGAACTGGCGCAGCGTCATGGGCACCAGAAAACCGGCGGCCGCCGCGAGCATCAGATTAATCACCATGGCGGCCCCGATGACGACGCCCAATCCTGGATTGCCAAACCATAGGAACGACAGGGTGGCGACGATGGACGCCCAGATAAGACCGTTTAGCAGGCCAACCTGAAGCTCCTTGCGCAGTAGCGCGCGGGCGTTGTGGCGGTTGATCTGTTCCAGCGCGATGCCGCGAATAATGATTGCCAGGGTCTGGTTGCCTGCATTACCACCCATGCTGGCAACGATGGGCATAAGGATAGCCAGGGCCACCAGTTCTTCTAGAGCCCGATCAAACTGGCCGATAACCCAGGAAGCACCAAACGCAGTGACCAGGTTAACGCCTAGCCAGACATTGCGGCGGCGAGCCGTCCGGATGACCGGCGCAAATGTGTCTTCATCTTTTTGAATCCCGGCCATGCCGAGAAACGATTCGTCAGCGTCCTCCCGCATTACGTCGACCACGTCATCAATGGTGATGCGCCCTACCAGATGATTGCTTTCATCGACTACTGGCGCGGAGATTAAATCGCGATCGACAAACAGCTTGGCCACCTCCCGGTCCGGCGTGGAGTCGAGAATTTCGATGACGTCGACATCCATTACGTCACTCACCAGCGTATCGGTTGGGCGGGTGAGCAGGTCGCTAATGTGTAACACCCCGCGAAAAACATTGTCTCGGTTCACCACGGCAATGTGGTCACTTGCCACCGGCATGGAGCCTCGCTGGCGCAGGTAGCGCAACACCACTTCTAGCGTGATCCCGGTACGAATGGTTAGCAGGTCGGGGTTCATCAGGCCGCCGGCGGTGTCCTCCGGGTAGGAGAGGATGTTTTCCAGTCGAGCCCGGTCCTGGTCAGCCAGGTTGCTGAGCAATTCCTGAGCAACATCATCCGGCAGGTCGCCAACCAGATCGGCGACGTCATCGGTTTCCAGCCCTTCGGTGGAGGCGCGTAGCTCCTCCGCCCCCATGTTGTCCGTGAGGGTTTCACGAACCGCGTCGGGCAGTTCAACAAGGACATCACCGTGCTGCTCAGGCAGTAGCAGTTGCCAGGCCTGTAATCGGTCGCGGGGGCTAAGTATGGTCAGAAAATGGGCGACATCAGCCGGGTGGTGTTCCACCAGTGCCAGACGTACCTGGTCGAAATCATCGTTCTGGAAGAGCTCGACGAGTAACGTGCTGGGGTCAGGCCGTTCAAGGGGTGTGGGAGAGGCCGGTTCCATGCGAGGGAGGGTGTCCGTATGGGAGGGTTGCAGGTCGATCATCAGGAAATCGCGTGACCCCTATTCTACCGAATAAATCGTTAGGGCTTATCTGCTCTCAGGTTGGCCTGGGTCACGGGTTTATGCTGGTTAGAACGGTCAGGAATACGAAAGCGACGGCGGTTTCTAGACACCACCTGCCCGATTAATAGTGGTTAAAGATAACGGGAAAACGGTCGAAATAGAGAGACAACAGAACATCGATCATTGGGATGGATGGGGCGTTTTTACTCGGGGAACCAGGTGGATCTTGCAACCTTAATTGGCGTGGTTGGTGGCTTTGGCATCGTCGTCATGGCAATAATGATGGGCGGTGAATTCGGCCTTTTTGTTAACGCACCGTCACTGTTGGTGGTTGGTGGGGGTACGATCGCAGTGGTGTTTATGCGGTTCCCCATGGCGGAGGTTTTTAATGCTTTCAAGGTAGCCGCCAACGCGTTTTTCAATCGCACGGCCTCTCCCGAACAGCTGATTTCCACGGCCGTGGAAATGGCGGGAATGGTGCGTAAAGAAGGACTCCTGAGTCTTGAGGAACAGGAAGTCCCTGACAGTTTTTTTCAAAAGGGATTAACCCTCTGTGTCGACGGGCATCCGCCGGAATTCGTTCGTAAACTGCTGACGCAGGACATGACCCATAACCTGAGCCGTCATGAAACCGGACAGAAGGTCTGGCTCTCGATTGGTGATGCGGCCCCGGCGATGGGCATGATCGGAACGCTGATCGCCTACACGATCCTTACGGAAACCGTGTTCCAGTGGCCTGTCTCTTATACACATCTGACGCTGCCGACGAAGAGG
>CAJXVN010000190.1 GCA_913060775.1 uncultured Gammaproteobacteria bacterium
ATAATGAAGAGGGAAATCACCCAAGAACCAAGCAGTGAAAATATAACCGCGCGAGCTAATGGACCGATAAATTCACCTGCTGGCCCCGGCATAAGGACCACCGGCATAAAGGTTAATATCGTTGTTAACGTTGACCCAAGTAAAGGAACCCATAGATGACGGAGTGCTTTTGTGGCTGCAGCTGTAGCGGAATAGCCATCACGGCGATATCGCATTACGGTATCAGCAACGACAATCGCATTGTCAACCATGATCCCCAAAGCCACTATCAGACCTGTCACCGACATCTGATGGATAGGTAGGTCCGTCATCCTCATGCAAGCCAGAGAAAACAGCATCGTCAATGGTAAGGACAGGGCGACAATCACAGCTGATCGCCAACCTAGGGTGATAAGTAGGATCGCGAAAATGAACGCAAAACCGAGCAAGATATTATTTACTAAATCACCCAAACGCACATCGTTATAGCGCTCTTGAACAAAAAGTTCTTTTAATTTGATCTCATCCGGCAATGTTGTCGCAAAATTAGCGACCTCTGCTTGCAGTGCGATCGTCCAGCGATCACCCCGCATATCAGGCAACATCCGAGACCCAATTGCGATGGCACGCTCGCCACTCACTATTGCCATATCTCTGGGGACATCTGGCTGCCCATGGTAAACCTGAGCAATATCCTGCAGCTGAAGGGATCCGCCACCAGGAAAGGTCAATATTGGGGTGCGCTTAATGCGCTCAACGGCATCAAACCCGCCAATTAACTCAATAGAGATACGCTGCTGGTCATTGGTCAGCTCGCCGGCCGCCGCGAGCTTGCCTTCCAGGCTGACGGCCCCGGCCGGGACTTCGGCGTAGAGTTCGTCGAACCAAGCCCGCTGATCCGTGGGAACGCGAGCTCGCAGTTCAGCTAAACGCGCCTCACTGGCCTGCTGCCCAAAATCGGTCTTTACACCGGCCAGATGGCGGCGAATAGCGCCGAGCAAAACCTTTGGGGCTTCGAGGGCGTATTTATGACTCACGTCATAACCGTTAAGCAATCGATAACCAACCCGTTCCAGATAGTGATCCACCGCCTTGGCGAACGGAGTATCGCCACCACGAAGCGCCTGTAATAACTCACCGGCTGGCAGCGGCTGGTCGAGCAGGGCCAGGCTGGCATCATCAGCCGCCAACCCAATAGCACCCAGCTCTTCGACGGCATCAATCGACTGCGGCGAAGCCCCCTGAAACACCGGGAAAACTTCCGCCTGGCTAGCACCGGTCCACGCCTCAACGTGAACAACAAAATCCATCAACGGAATGACCACACAGAACACCAGTTCGTGATGGCGGATAATGGTTTCGCGCACAAATGCATCGCACTGCTGGAGGTGGTCGATGAGCCCAGCAAGGTCCAGCTGATCGGGATTCACCGCCTGCAGCCTGCCGCCCAGCATGAGGGTGGCCGGTTTTTGCACGTCACGCCACTGTTGCGCCTCCTGCCGCCATATTTTGTCGACAAACACGCGGTCGGCCGTAGCGAAGCGGCGGCGTATTTCCGGATGCAGCAGGCCCATTAACCGAAAGAGCCAGCGCGGTGGTGGGCGCGTCGCTGACGCTGGCGCACCCACGCCCCGACTACGCACATAGAGAAAATTGTTCACAAACACCATGTCCAGGGATTCGAGCATCACGCCGTAACGGCTGCTGCCCCGGCGCATGCCTTCCGGCATGGTCACCGGGTAAACCTCGGTCATGTATTCAGAGGTGGGGTCCATCCAGTGGAGCTGCTCCAGTCCCCAGGCACCGGGGCCGGGAACCGGATAATCATCACGGGTCCGATGATTTTGAGTGGCAGAGGCAAGGTTGTTATTCATCGCCCTTTTATATCAGGTGGAAACCGCAAGATCACCGAGCAGGTTTTATTAGATCATTTGCTCTCACCCCAAGGTTAGACCGGCTAGCGGGGCAAAGAACCCAGTTAAGCCGCTTTTGTAGGAGCGGCTTCAGCCGCGATTCACTAGCTCCGACTAACTCCGCTGTCGCGGCTGAAGCCGCTCCTACAGAACAACCGAAAGTTCACAGCGCTGGTTTAAAGAAATCGCCTGTTCTTACTCCAAACACAGACTGGCTAATGAACCAATGGACCCAATAACCAGTTTTGGTAAGAGCGGCTTTAGCCGCGATTCACTGGCTCCGATTAACTCCGCTGTCGCGGCTGAAGCCGCTCCTACAGAACAACTGGCAGATTGCGGGCTGGTTTGAATAAATCGCCTGCTTCTACCCCAAATACAGACCAGCTAGTGAGCCAACAAACCCGATTAATCAGTTTTTGTAGGAGCGGCTTTAGCCGCGATTCACTGCCTCCGACTAACTCCGCTGTCGCGGCTGAAGCCGCTCCTACGAAACCCGACAAATAAGGGGATTGCATTAGATCGCTTGTTAACGAACCCTAGAAACCATCGTCATCATCAACGCTGTCGAGGGCGGCCTCATCTATCTCGTCCCCGCTTTCAAGCTGTTCCAGCAGGTGAATCGAAACCTCAACAAAATCGGTGTCGGTGATGATGCCCACCAGCTGTTCGTTATCCATCACTGGTAAACAGCCGTGACGATGGTTCCGCATCAGCATGGCCGTGTCCCGCAGGCCGGCGCCGGGAGCAACCAGATCAAGGGTATTGGTCATCACGTCGCTCAGGGGAATATGGGCATCGTGCACGCTGCGCTGATCTTCGGACTCATCCATGACCGAACTACTGGCGGCCAGCACATCGCGCAGAGTAACCAGGCCTACCAGCTTGCCGCCATCGCCCAGAACCGGTACGTGGCGAATTTCATACTCGGTCATCAGCCGCCGAGCATCGGCAAGGCTGTCGGACTCACTCAGCGTTTTAGGGTGGCGGGTCATGATGTCTTCGACAGTAATCATAGCAATAGCCTCCTGATAATCCTGTTTAAGCGCCTTCCCTGCTTTTTAGTATTCCGATTAGTTATGCCTATCTGGAATTGAAAAGAATAGACCGAGATCAATCCGCCGCGAGTTTTGCCACCAGCGACTCACCCACGTGTTCAGCCCAGGCGGCAATCGTTAACGTTGGCGGCCCCCCCAGTGAATCGGGCACTACCGAGCCGTCAGCTATAAACAGGCCGGGGAGACCATGTATTTCTCCCTCGCCATTAACCACGCCGGTGGCGGCCTCTGCGCCAACGCAACAACCCCCCAGGGTATGGATGGTGAAAGGTTTGTTGAGGAAATATATTTTTCGACCGGTGAGCTGACTGACCTTGCGCCAGGTACGGCGAATCCGCTCATAAATCGGGCTGTTGTCCGGGTTGTAAATCAACTGCAGCTTGCCGTTTCGCCAGCTAACCGTGCCATCCTGGGCCTCGTCGCCGTAGCTGGCCGTAAAGGCGGTGCGTTTTAACCGCTGGCGAATGAAGCGCGGTAGCGGCCAGAACTCCACCGCTGGCCATCCGCCGCCGCCCAGCACCATGGGATCATCCGGGACTTCGTCACCTTCTTTAAGCTCGAATCCGCCATGAAAAGGCAGGCCCGTACTCAGGTCTCGATCTGGATCGTTGTAGTCCCAGAAAGCAAAGTAATCGCCATTACCGCCGACGTGAAATCCCAGCCGGGGCATGCCGCTAAGGGTCTTCTCCTGATCTCGACTTTTCAGCAGTAATCGAATCGTGTTCATGGTGCCGCAACCCAGAATCACGTTATCGCTGTACAGGGCGTGATTCTGACCGCTACGCAGGTCGCGAATGTCTACCCGATAACGGCTGGCTGAGCCCTCTGGCAGGGCGACAATTCGGGTCACTTCAGTCAGATCCCGCAGCACCATTCCCTGATCCATCAGCGGTTTGATGGAGTGCCAGTCCAGCGTGGTCTTTGCACCGCTGGGAGAGCCGAAAAATCCGTGATTATGGGGATCGTCATAATTCATCTGCCAACGCTCGACCCCCTCGGCAGTGGTGATTTTTTCATGTTTGCCAATCTCTTCAGGAAAGAGAAATCCTAACCAGGTGGGGATCGCCTTGCTCGGTCCCTGCAGGGGATCATCCGGCCCCATTCGCTCGGCTGCGGTGTGGGGAATCTGCATGTCGGCATTGGGCTCTACCAGGTCCAGTTTCTCAATCACGCTCTGGTAATGCCGCTCCATGACCTTGCTATCGACACCGGGAGCACGGTTATCCCAGAAGTCGTCAGCCGCCGGCTTGCGCAGCACCGATGAGTAAACATGGCTGCCGCCGCCAACGCTCGATGAACAGATGGTATTCAACCCACGACCGTGGAAAAGTTCAATTAAACCCGACTTGTTCCAGCGCAACTGGCCGCCGGGCCACAGCCGGGTGTTGAGGGACCGCAGAGCATGGGTGAACATACCCCGGCCTCGCGGCAATACTGCCCGGTCCTCAATACCCAAAGAGCGTACCGGTACGGTATCCCGCCACGGCCCACGCTCGACCATGGTTACCGAATGACCCGCTTTAATCAGCGCTTCTGCGGTGAATGAACCGGCAAAACCACTGCCGATTACGATCGCATCCACCGGTACATTCTGCTCGTCTTTGCTCACTCACCTTCCCCCTCTTGCGAATGCTCTATTATGCGGTCGAGTTTAAAGGAACGTCTAAAAAAGCTGAATTCGTCCCCGCCGCCTGAAGATCATCAACCTTCTGGTCGTCGGCTGCGGAAATAAAACGACACAATTAAGAAACCTTTACGCAGACATTGCGTCTGAACACGACGATCCGGGGTTTACTCCGATTCCGGGAGATTTCTCACCGGCAATTTCTGGTTCTTCCGGATTTGTTAGAACCGATGATCCCCGTCTCAATCCGGCGTTTCTACCCTTGGCAATCGATTAAGATATTCCAACGTGAATTCACCTAACCCAGATACCAGCACCCCTGTCACAACTCCACCACCGGCAGATTTTGCGGACCGTCGAGTTGCCAGCAAGGGGCTTCGAATCCTGTTGCTGACCATTGGCGGCCTATCGCTGGCGCTCGGGGTGATCGGTATTTTCTTACCGCTGCTGCCCACCACGCCGTTTTTGCTGCTCACCGCAGCCTGCTATGTGCGCAGTTCCATGCGTTTTTATAACTGGCTGGTCTCCCACCCGTTACTCAGCAAATACCTGCTCCCCTACCTGGATGGCAAGGGCATCCCCCACAAGGCAAAGTACTACACCACGCTGCCACTATGGGTCAGCTTGCTGGTCTCCGCCTGGCTGGTGCCGCTGGCCTGGGTCAGGGCCGGGTTAATCCTGATTGGAATTGGAGTCACCGTTTATATCTGGCGACTGCCAGAATTTGAGCCACCAACCCAGGAACCCTAGTCGCTTGCTCATTTGGATTGAGCCGGACGCTTGTACTGATCGAACAACGAAAAAGTCCAGTTTCGGTTGGCCAGCAACAGACTAAAACCGTGCCGATTAGTAATTGGCTGGTTACCGTCTTCTTTTAATAACCCGTTGAATTCGGCCACCAGGCTAACCAGCCGACGCTGCAGCAACTGTACCGAGGCATCGGTCAGCATGCCGCTGAGAAAATTGAGCTGATCGCCAGTCCCGTCAAAATCGGCCTGTAAAAATTCCTCACGAATATGGGTATCGAAAAACCGCCGTACCGGGCCTTTTTCCTGCCACTGGATCTGGCGCGAGACCCGCAGCCGCGTCCGGTTATTGGGGAGCAGGTCGATCAGCTTCATTCGATCCAGGCGATAGAAGTACTGCTGGGTCTGTAACTCGCTCAACTCATATTCTTTGCTGATCATCGCTGCCGTGTAGTCATTGATCAGCAGAAAAAACACCAGCAACAGGCGCGGGTCATCAACCAGTTCCGCCTCCTGTTCCCGCGTAATACTCTGCTGCTGTGGCTGCCGGTCAGCTCGCACCGCCAACTCTGCCAGGGCTGTCTCTTATACACATCTCCGAGCCCACGAGACCTCTCTACATCTCG
>CAJXVN010000191.1 GCA_913060775.1 uncultured Gammaproteobacteria bacterium
AGATGTAGAGAGGTCTCGTGGGCTCGGAGATGTGTATAAGAGACAGGTATCAAGCGCCTCACCGGCACGGATGACCTGGCCAAAGGCGTCATGTTTTTATGCTCCGACGACGCCGACTTTATTACCGGCCAGAGCCTGCAGGTGGATGGTGGGCTAACCTTTATCTAACCTCGCAGAGGCATTAATGGAAAACTGGAAACCTGCCGCCCCGACGCCGTCCGATCTGGGCGACCGGGAACTACCACAGCTGAGCGATGCCCTCGCAGGCAAACAGATCGCTCTCATGGTCAGCGGCAGCATTGCTGCCTTCAAAACCCCCATGGTGGCGCGCGAACTGCGCCGCCACGGGGCGGCAGTCACCACCTATGCCTCGCGATCCGCCCTACGTTACGTCAGCGCCGAGGCCCTCGCCTGGAGCAGCGCCAGTCCGGTAATCACCGAGCTCAGCGCCGAAGCCGAGCACCTCTCCGATACCCGGCCATTTGACGCCTACCTGCTCGCACCCGCCACCTACAACAGCATCAACAAGCTGGCCGCCGGCATCGCCGACACCGTCATCACCAGCGCCCTCGCCTCCGCAATCGGGCGCGTCAACCAGGGCAACGCCCAACTGCTGATCGCCCCTGCCATGCACGGTAGCCTGCACAACCCTATCTTCGAGGCGTCCATCGAAAGGCTGCAGCAGCTTGGAGCAAAGGTCATCCCGCCCAGGGATGCTTATGGCAAACATAACCTGCCTGATGAACAGACTTTGGTGGATGCCGTTATTGAGGTATTGGGGTGAAACTAGGGAGTTGAGCGCTGATCAATTTGTGAGGCTGATCGGGTGGTAAATGTGGCAATGCAAGACCAGACCCCCTTCGTACGCCCAGGGATGCTTATGGCAAGCAGAATCTGCCCGATGAACAGACTTTAGTGGACGCGGTTATTGAGGCGTTGGGATTGAAGCAAGGAAGTTAAGTGGTTTTTCTTTTGGTAAGTTTGATTAGGTGGTAGGTGTGGCATTGCAAGACCAGACCCCGTGTCTACGTGTCTCCAATTCAATCGTATCTGCTATTGATAAATTACTGGTTGTATTAGGGACGCTAATTTGGGCTTTTGGAGATATTGCAGTGAATTTCAGAGGTGCCTAATAATCACATCAAGTAGCTCATTTTGTTCGCTGGTACGCGCTATAAGCGGCGAGTCACTTATGCAGGCGTTATGCGTAAATTAGAGATTTCATCTGATGGAAGAGACGAAGGAAGTAATTTCCCTACTTAAGGAAATCAAAGGTTCTCTTAGGGGCATAGATATTTCAGCGTTATCGGTAGCTCTTATCGCTGCTAGCTCTGCCTTAGCCGGAACAATTATTACGTCAATAGTGCAATTTCTGAGTTCAAAGACAACATCAAGGAATGACCTAAACAAATTGACTACCCAACTAAAAGCAGAGTTGGTGTCAAAACAACGTCAAGAGTGGATGGATTCGATTCGAGAAAAAGCTGCCGATCTTCTTGCCGAATACGACCATGTTTTCGAATTGTTGACAAATAAACACTACAACAACCAAGACTTACTCAATCAACTCCACTTATCAACCTCTAGAAAAGCTATTTTTATCCAGTTAAAGCTAAACCCAACGAAAGAACCGCAGAAAGATGTAATCGATTCGATAGAAAATTTGCTTCTGCTTTTCCAATCTATAATGCATGACCCCAGTACTTCCTACGATTCAGATTATGACAAGTGTAGGATTAAATATATTTCTAGTTTAAATGAGCTTTTTAGTAACACATGGCAAAGAATTAAACGGCTTGAGTGAAGGTATAATATCGCGCTTAAGGTCCCTCACTTTGCTTGGTGGGAGGCGCCAAAAGCGGCGCGTCCCTTAGCTTGGCGTAGAAGGCAACCAATGAAACAAGCTATTACAGTAAACGTCGGGCGGGAAACGTCGAAAGAAGAGATAGAAGAAATATCTTCTTCTTTCGCCCCTTTCTTCGAGGTAAACATAGAAAAGAACATCATACGTTTGTCAGACGATATGCTTCCGCTGGTTATTGATTTCGGACTTGCAGCGATAGCCGGGGGTCTACTTTATGATGGCCTAAAAGGTTCCTTAAATGCGCTATATAAAAAAATTCAAACAAAAAGGCTTAAGAGAAATTCAATTATCAAATTACGGATAAAGGATAAATCCTACATAATTACCGATAAAAATATTTTTCTAAAAAGTAGAAGTACAGAAGTTACTTTTAAAACGATAGACCAATTGATTAAGTATATAGAGTCTACAAACAGTGATTCTTCTAACAAGCAAATCAAACGAACGCGATAAATCGCGCCGCTTAGCTTGGCCTTATGCGTCATGACTGATCAGCGTAGCGCCCATGAGATCGAGGCCAACGGATACAAGCTAGGACTAAATCCGATGTTTGGCGAGTGGTCCAAGAGATTCGGCCTTGCTCCGATTACGCGTGAGGCTACAAACGCAGCACGAAGGTCCTTTAGAGATTCCCTACAGGCTGAGCTACAGAACTCCTTTCTATTTTCTGGTGAAGTTTCGTTGACGATGACTCTCTACCTTATCGAACACAAGATGTTGGAAGATGCAAAGTACGGTGATCTCGATAACCACATGAAGCCTCTTCTAGATGCACTAAAGGGGCCGGATGGATTGCTAGTTGACGACTCGCAAGTTCAGCATATGGTCGCCTCATGGATAGACGTGCCAGGTGAAGAGTTCTTTGAACTAGAAATTAAGGCGTCACCGGACGACTTCATCATGAAGCCCGTTAAACTTTACGAGATGCCAAATGGGCTGTTCTACCCAATTTCAACTTTCACCTGGTCGCCTGAAGGCCCAAAGGAAATTCGCTCCGATCTAACAGCGCTACAACTAAGAACTCTCGCGAACCTTACTGGCGATCGAAAGTTTAGGCGGCATGAACTAGTTCAGAATGGGGCTTCGAAGTTGGAGGCGTTCGAGCGAACTCGGAGAATGGCCCCAGTGCAGATGGGGTTCCACAAGTCTAAAGTCGTGGAGTCAGGATTTGAACGAGTTGCGTTTCGTGAGTGGAGTGACGCATGACAAAACAAATGCAAATCAATGGCAATCACAAATCACGGGGATCGAGTATTGCATTGCCACATTCCTCAAAACCAGACATTACAGTGCCAGTTTAGAATAGCACTCAGTTAAGCAACTTAACCTGGTGATGCCAGGACTCAAACCAGCCTCAATGGCAGCCTCCGAAAGATTGTTTTTATTCGTTTTTGACCTACCCACCCCTTGATAGCGCGCGTCCAAAGGCAGCGATTTTTCGGATAAGTGCAGCGCGCTGTTTGAGCGTAGCGAGTTCGCGCAAACCCGGAAAATGGTTGTTTTTGGAGGATCAGAGCGCTATTGGGGTGCCCTTTTCTTTGGTTCGTTTTTAGTCGATTCTGCGGCCTCTTTTGGCCGCAGCTTATGAGACTTATGCCCTTGGTGCTTTATTGGGCAAGCAAAAGAAATGAACAACTTTCCCAAACTGCAACGGACTCAGATCAGCCGGCTAATCACCAGGCAACAGATTCCCCCTAAACAGAAGCCCCGTCAGCACACCAGCGACCAGCAACGGCACACCAAGCGCATAAAAGAACCCCGACAGCCCCCATAAGCCGATCAGGGTACCGCCGATTAAGGCGCCGATGACACTGCCCACCCGGCCAGCGCTAATGGCCCAACCAACACCGGTGGCTCGAATGGGGGTTGGGTAGAGTTCTGCGGCCAGATAATTCAGGGCTACCTGGGGAATCACGCCACAGATGGTAAAAGGCACGATCAGCAGTGCGATTAGTGTCCAGTCCGTACCCACCATTGCCAGTGCAATCGACGAAACCACCCCGCCGGCGAACAGCCCGATCAGGCTACGGCGAATACCTACTCGCTGGATAATTCCGCCGGCGGGGATAAAGGCGATGATGGCGGTGATGCCCATCACTGCACCGGCGAGGGAGGCCTGACGAATGGTGAAGCCACTCTCGGTAAGCGCGGTGGGTACCCAGAGCAGAAACAGATACCAGGTAATCCAGTTAAAGAAATAGACCACCCAGACGGTTAGTGTGGTGCGTCGGTATTTGGGGACTAACAGTGCGCGACCGGAGGCCCTGGGGGCCTGCTCTTCGACTAATTCAAAATGGTGGTCGGCGCTGTAGCGCGGCTCGCCGACAATACGATTGAGCGTGGTGGCAATGCGGCCTCGATCCACGGTGCTGCGATTTAGCAAATACCGAAGCGATTCCGGGTAAATCCAGGCGAGCCATGGCAACAGCAGTAACGGCACTCCACCTGCGACGACGAAGACGGCCTGCCAGCCAAAACTCGGCAGCAGCGCGGAGGTGAGTAAAGCACTAAGGGGTACACCAATGCCCATGCCGACAAAACTCACCACCATGGCCATGTTACGGCGGCGGGCGGGAAAATACTCTGCCAGTAGTGCGATCATTACCGGGTGGACACCGCCGATGGCAATACCGGCAATAAATCGCCAGGCCATAAGCGCGCTCAGGCTGGTAGCGGCCGCCGTGCCTAAGGCGGCGATTCCAAACACGGCCACGCTGAGTAGAATCGCCCGTTTGCGCCCCCAGTAATCGGCAAAAATGCCCATGATCAGGGTGCCGCACATCATGCCGATGGTGCCGGCTGCAAATATCTGCCCAATACTATTAAGGGGTATGGCGAGATCGTCTGCCAGGGCGGGAGCCACATAGGCAATGGCACCGTTCTCTACGCCATCGATAATACCCACCAGCAGGCATAGTCCTGCTAACCGGAGCTGAAAACGACTTACCGGCGCGTCATCAATAACCGAAACGATGGGTACGGTCGCGTGGGATGTTCCGGATTGTTCAGCTGGGCTCATTAGCCAATCCTGTTATTCCCGTAGCATCCGCGCTTTTCAGACCATTCTCGCAACGCCGGTTATTCGGCTGCTTCGGGTAACCACTGGGGCCAGCCGGCGGCCTGGTTGGCCTGCCGAGCCAACGCCTGTTCCTGCGGCGAGGCAAAATGTTCGTCCCACTGCTTTAACCGGGGCACGGCAACATAACGATCCCAGAACGGCGGAATGAAGGTAATGAAAAAGGAAAGCAGGACGCTGGGCATTTGCGGCGCATCGGGCAATGGCGTCAGCGCGTAATAAGGTACATGTGCATCAAGGTGGTGCTCTGAGTGGGTGGTGATTTCGTAGGAAATCACCCGGCTCAGCGGTTTGAGATGATTCCAGGCATGGCGTGCTTCTATGGGCGTATCCGGTACCCGTACCAGGCCATAGTGCTGAACGTAGTTGTAGTCCGCCATGATGGTGAAGCCCAGCACCCAGGTGATAATCAACACCGGCAAGCCAATGAATCCGGCCAGAGCGATAAAACACCCGGCAAACAGTAGCTCAAAAACCAAACCCCAAAACACCCGACTGCGCGGGGACCAGGGTGATCTTCCTACCTTTTGCAGGCGCTCAAATTCGAGTTTAAAGGTACCCACTATTTGCAATACCACTGAGCGCGCGACGAAACGATAAAGGGACTCACCGCGCAACGGGGTGTCGCCATCGGCGGGCGTGTCCAGATGAAGGTGGTGAACATGAACGTGGCCCAGGTCAGTTACCGGCACGCCATAGCAGGTGCCGATCAGATCGGCGCCGGTACGCGATGCCAGCGTGCCGCCGTGCATCAGCTCGTGGGCAGTCGCCAGACCAACGGCACCGTTAATAAAACCGACGGAAATAATCCCGCCCAGCAGGTGCCAGCCGCTAATGTTGCCCTGCCCTAACTGCCAGCCGAACACCATCCACAAGCCAAACAGCGCCGGATAATGCAGATAAGGCAGCAACTTAATTAGCCCTGTCTCTTATACACATCTGACGCTGCCGACGAAGAGGATAGTGTAGA